>JAJDNC010000082.1 GCA_022340865.1 Gemmatimonadota bacterium | reverse complement strand
ACGAGTGGCGTACGCTGGTGGTGAGGGACGGCCAGCGCACCTGGGTCTCCAGCACAGGCAAGACGTGGACCATCGGCCTCGAGGAGACGTGCTTCAAGTGCCACGCGAACAGCGAGACGTTCTGCACGCGGTGCCACGACTACGCCAACGTGCAGCCCTTCTGCTGGGACTGCCACGTCCTGCCGCAAGGAGGCCAGATCCATGGATGAGACCCGACGCGGCTTCCTGAAGACACTGGGCCTCGGGGCGCTGGGCGCCGGGGCGGCCATTCCGATCCTGGAGGTGCTCCGGCCGGGCTCGGGCGAGGCTCTGGCACAGGTCACCGGCGCGGCGGCGACGAAGTCGGGTGCGCGGGCCACCGGCCGCCAGTTGGCCATGGTGGTGGACGTGGAGAAGTGCCTCCGCGACGACGTGCGCAAGGCGTGTGTCGAAGCGTGCGACCGCACGCACAACATCCCGTCCATTCCTGACCCCAAGCAGATCATCGAGTGGACCTGGAGCGATCCCTTCGGGGACGTGTTCGCGGACCAGATCAACGAACACACGGCCGAGACCGCCAGACAGGCGCCGGTGCTCTTGATGTGCAACCACTGCACCGATCCGCCCTGCATCCGGGTGTGCCCCACGGGGGCCACCTGGAAGCGCGCCAAGGACGGCATCGTGATGATGGACATGCACCGCTGCATAGGGTGCCGGTACTGCATGGCCGCGTGCCCCTTCGGCGCCCGCAGCTTCAACTGGCGGGATCCGCGCCCGTACGTGCAGCACGACGCAAACGGCAAGCTCTTGTCGGACTTCCCGACGCGCACGAAGGGCGTGGTGGAGAAGTGCGACTTCTGCGCGGAGCGCGTCGACGTGGGCAGCCAGCCCGCGTGCGTGGAGGCGGCCAACCAGGTGCCGGGCGGGGAAGGGGCCCTCGTCTTCGGTGACATCAACGATCCCGATTCGGACGTGAGCCGCATCCTCGGTGAGCGCATGGCCATGGTCAGGCGGGTGAGCCTGGGTACGGGCCCCAACGTCTACTATCTGGTGCCCGACGCGCTGCCCGCACTCGCGGCGGGCGTCGAAGTGGAAGGGGAGGCGTAGCGGCCATGATCCAGAACTTCTTCCGCGGAGGACGCCGCTACTGGACGCTCATGGCCCTGTGGGTGGTCCTCATCGTCATCGGGCTCTTCGCCTACGACCGCCAGTGGCACCTGGGCCTCAGCGTCACCGGGATGAGCAGAGACGTCTCCTGGGGTCTGTACATCGCCCAGTTCACGTTCATGGTGGGCGTCGCGGCCTCCGCGGTGATGGTGGTGCTGCCGTTCTACCTGCACGACTACAAGGCCTTCGCCAAGACCGTAATACTCGGCGAGTTCCTGGCAGTCTCGTCGGTGATCGTGTGCATGACCTTCGTCTTCGTGGACATGGGACAGCCCCGCCGCGTGATGAACGTCCTGCTGCACCCGCAGTTCCACTCGGTGATGTTCTGGGACTTCATGTCGCTCTTCGGCTATCTGCTCCTGAACATCGTCATCGGCTCCATGGCCATCGAGGCGGAGCGTAAGGGGACCCCACCACCGCACTGGGTGCATCCTCTCATCTACCTGTCGATCCCGTGGGCGGTGAGCATCCATACGGTGACCGGGTTCCTCTATGCGGGGCTCGCGTCCCGACCCTTCTGGATGAGCGCGATCCTGGCGCCGCGTTTCCTGGCCTCGGCCTTCGCGGCGGGCCCCAGCCTCCTCATCGTGCTGGCCCTGGGGGTACGCCGGTGGGGCGGCTTCGACGTCGGGCGCCAGGCCATACGCACGCTGGGCACCATCGTCACCTATGCCATGGCCGTGAACGTGTTCTTCGTGCTGCTGGAGGTGTTCACCGCGCTCTACAGCGGCATTCCCCACGACCGGCAGACGCTCACCTACCTGTATGTCGGCATGGATGGACGCGCGGCGCTCACCCCCTGGATGTGGGCGGGTGACATCCTGGCCGTGGTGTCGCTCGTAGGGCTGCTGGTGCCCCGGATACGTCACCAGGAGCGCTGGCTGGTGCCGCTGTGCGCCGGCGTGTTCGCCTCGCTCTGGATCGACAAGGGCCTCGCCCTCGTGGTGGCGGGCTTCATCCCGTCGCCCCTCGAAGTCGTCACGCAGTACGCGCCGACCGCAACCGAGATCGCCATCAGCGTCGGCGTCTACGCGGTGGGCGCACTCGTGCTGACGATGCTGTACAAGCTGGTTTTGAACGTGAGAGAGAAGACGCAGTTGGCCTGAACCCGACGGAAGGGCCGTCACGGCGTCCGCTTTGGCGCCACCAAGGAGAGAGAGATGTCAGAGACGAATGGCAAAGGGAGCGCCACCCCGATGCTCGACGAGCTGGAGAAGGGAGAATGGCCCAGCTTCGTCACGCAGATCAAGGAGATGGCCGCCGAGAAGGAACAATGCCAGCAGCTTCTGGAGTTGCTGGAGCGCTCCTACCGGGAGAAGATCGGTCACTGGAAGCACGGTGGCATCGTTGGCGTGCACGGCTACGGAGGTGGCGTCATCGGTCGGTACAACGACCTCCCCGAGGAGTTTCCGGCCATCGCGCACTTCCACACGCTGCGCGTCAACATGCCCTCGGGGTGGTTCTACACCTCCGATGTGCTGCGCAAGATCTGTGACATCTGGGACGAGCACGGATCGGGGCTCACCAACATGCACGGATCCACGGGGGACATCATCCTCCTGGGGACCACCACCGACGAGCTCGAGCCCACCTTCAAGGCACTCACCGAGAACGACTTCGACCTGGGCGGGTCGGGATCGGACGTGCGTACGCCCAGCGCGTGCGTGGGCCCGGCGCGGTGCGAGTGGGCGTGCTACGACACGCTGGACCTCTGCAACGACCTGACCCAGACGTTCCAGGACGAGCTCCACCGTCCGGCGTTCCCGTACAAGTTCAAGTTCAAGTGCTCCGGGTGCCCGAACGATTGCGTCGCGTCCATCGCCCGGTCCGACATGTCCATCATCGGCACCTGGCGCGACGACATCCGCATCGACCAGGACGCGGTGCGCGAGTATGCCGAGAACGGCGTGAACATCGAACGCGACATATGCGGCAACTGCCCCACGAAGTGCATGGAGTGGGACGGCCACGATCTGGAGATCGACAACGGCAACTGCGTGAAGTGCATGCACTGCATCAACGCCATGCCGAAGGCGCTGCGTCCGGGCGTGGACACCGGGGCGACCATCCTGCTGGGTGCGAAGGCTCCCATCGTGCAGGGCGCACAGCTCTCCTCGGTCATCGTGCCCTTCATGAAGCTCGAGCCTCCCTACGACGAGATCAAAGACCTCGCCGAGCGCATCTGGGACTTCTGGAGCGAGAACGGCAAGAACCGCGAGCGCGTGGGCGAGATCATGCAGCGGGTGGGGATGGGCAACTTCCTCGAGGCCATCGGTGTGGATCCGATCCCCGAGATGATCGCATACCCGCGTGAGAACCCGTACGTGTTCTACGAGGAATACTACGAGGAGGAGGACGAGGAGGCGGAGCAGGAGGAGGAAGAAGGTGCGGCGGTCCCGTAGGCCGACAGAATGAACGGCCGGGATTCAACGAATGCGATTTCACTGATCGGACTTCGGGAGAGACGATAGATGGACACGCAGAGGAGAACGGACATCGGTCCTCCGGATTTTCGGAGGTTCTTGCCCCCGATCATCAAGGAGAACTACGGGAAGTGGAAGTACCACGAGATCCTCAAGCCCGGTGTGATGGTCCACGTGGCCGAGTCGGGTGACAAGCTGTTCACCGTGCGCGCCGGCTCGCCGCGCCTGCTGGGCACGAAGCGCATCCGCAAGTACGCGGAGCTCGCCGACAAGTACTGCGGCGGCCACCTGCGCTTCACCAGCCGGCACAACGTGGAGTTCCTGCTCACCGACGAGAAGAACATCGACCCCATCATCGCGGACCTCGCGGAGCTGGGCCATCCGGTGGGAGGCATCGGACCCGCGATCTCCAGCATCGTGCACACGCAGGGGTGGGTACACTGCCACTCCGCGGCCACGGACGCATCCGGGGTGGTGAAGGCCGTCATGGACGACCTGCACGAGTACTTCGACGGCACGACGAAGATTCCCGGCAAGCTGCGCATCGCCCTGGCGTGCTGCCTGAACATGTGCGGCGCCGTGCACTGCTCGGACATCTCGATCCTGGGCGTGCACCGGCGTCCGCCCAGGGTGCAGCAGGGACTCGCCAAGGTGTGCGAGATCCCCAACGTCATCGCGGCGTGCCCGACGGCGGCCATCCGGCCCGCATCGGTGGAAGGCACTCCGTCGGTGGAGATCGACGAGAGCCTGTGCATGTTCTGCGCGAACTGCTTCTCGGTATGTCCCGCGCTGCCGATGGCGGACGCGCTCAACGACGGTGTCTCCCTGTGGGTCGGCGGGAAGGTCTCCAACGCTCGCCACGAGCCCATGTTCTCGAAGCTGGCGGTGCCGTTCATCGAGAACGATCCCCCGCGCTGGACCGAGGTGGTCCAGAACGTCCGCAAGATCGTGGAGGTGTGGGTGGACGGCGCTCGGCCCCACGAGCGCATGGGTGAGTTCATCGAGCGCATCGGGTGGCCGAAGTTCTTCAAGCTCACCGGCATCGAGTTCCAGAAGGAGCACATCGACGATTACCGGTATGCGGGCCTGACCTTCCACCGGTCCGCGTGGGTGAGACACTAAAGGAGGTGAACCATGGCCGTCACGGCAGAGCAAGTGGCGGACGCCATGTACGACCTGGTCAAGGAGTACCAGGGCAAGAAGAAGCTCAAGGCGATGGACCTGACCCACATGATGGTCGAGCGGTACGGGGCCGAGGGCTGCGACAAGAAGATGTGCAAGGCCGCCATCCGCTCGCTCATCGACTCGGACAGGTGCGTGTATACCTACTTCGGGGGGAGCTACATCGAGCTGCCCCACGCGGAAGGCGCCGCGGGCGGAGGATGATGACAGGGAGGGCCCGTTCCGGACCGTTCCGGAGCGGGTCCCCCACCCCGTCGCCCCTCTCCGGCGGGATGCTGGTGTGAGCATCGATCTCCCCGACCCCGGGGGGCCCGGGGGGATTCGTCAAACGAGAATCGAACGGACCGTGACGCGCGAGGGCGCGAGGTGACCCCATGGCAGTCAAGAAGGTTGTCAAGAAGAAGAGCTTTGGCGCGCGAGGGGGCTTCGGGGGAGGGAAGCGCGAGCAGTCGCCTCTGCGGCCGCGGCTGGTGGAGAAGAAGCCCCCGTGCAGCCATGCGTGCCCGAGCGGAAACCGCATCCGCGAGTTCGTGAGGGCCATCGCCGAGGCGGAGCACCTCGGGAAGACCACGGACCAGGCCCTTCAGGAGGCCTGGGAGATCGTCACGGACACCAGCCCCTTCCCCTCGGTGTGCGGGCGCGTGTGCCCCGCCCTCTGCGAGGTCGAGTGCAACCGGAAGGAGAAGGAAGGCGCGGTCGCCATCAACAAGATCGAGCGTGCCATCGGCGACTTCGGCATCGAGCACGACCTCGCCCTGAAGGCGCTCTCCACGGACGCGAAGCCGCACAGGGTGGCTGTGGTGGGCGGTGGTCCCAGCGGTCTGTCGTGCGCGTACCAGCTGGCGCGGCGCGGCTATCCCGTGAAGGTCTTCGAGGCGTACGAGAAGGCCGGCGGCATGCTGCGCTACGGGATCCCCGGGTACCGCCTGCCGGAGGGCGTCCTCGATAAGGAGATCCAGCGCATCGTGGATCTGGGCGTCGAGCTGCACTGCGGCGTGAAGGTCGGCCGCGACGTCACACTCGGTGAGCTCAAGGAGGAGTATGATGCCGTCTACGTGGCGCTGGGCGCCCAGCAGGGCGTCAGCCTCGGCGTGGACGGCGAGGACGCTCCCAACGTCTTCAGTGGCGTGGACTTCCTGAACCGCTTCCATCACGGGGAGAAGCTCGACCTCGGCAAGGACGTGGTGGCCATCGTCGTGGGCGGCGGTGACACTGCCATCGACGCGGCTCGCATCTGCAAGCGCCTGGGTGCCAACGTCACGATCCTGTATCGGCGCACCCTGGCCGAGATGCCCGCCATCAAGGAGGAGGTGGAAGAGGCCATCAACGAGGGCGTCAAGGTCGAGTTCCTGGCGGCTCCGGTGGGCTTCAAGAAGGGAGACGACGGCCTCGTGAAGGCCATGGTCGCCATCCGCATGGAGCTGGGCGAGCCCGACGCCTCGGGGCGCCGGCGTCCGGTGCCCATCGAGGGCTCGGAGTTCGAGATCCCCGCCAGCGCCGTCATCTCCGCCGTGAGTCAGCACCCGGACTTCGGCGGCTTCGAGGAGCTCATCGAGGGCAAGAGCTGGATCAAGGTGGACGAGTTCGGTCACACCCGCGTGGACAACGTCTGGGCCGGAGGTGACGTGACCAACCTGGCGCTGGTCACCGACGCCATCGGGCACGGGCGCAGGGCTGCCGAGGCCATCGAGCGGTCCTTCCTGGGCACGGAGCTCGAGTCGGATCCCAGGCAGGTCATCCACACGGACAAGATGCACCTCGAGCAGTACGAGACGCTGCAGCGTCTGGAGCCCACCCTGCTGGGTGTGGATGAGCGGATGGCCCACCTCGACCAGGAGGTGAACCTCGGCTTCAGCCACGAGCAGACGGTTAAGGAGTCCGAGCGGTGCATGAGCTGCGGCATGTGCTTCGACTGCGAGAAGTGCTGGATGTACTGCCAGGACTCCGCCATCGAGAAGCCGCAGACGAAGGGCGACCTGTACCTGCTCAAGCTGCAGAACTGCACGGGGTGCGCGAAGTGCGCGGACATCTGCCCCTGCGGTTTCATCGAGATGGCATAGAGGGTCGTGCCGTGTCCGCCCCCAGGGTCCTCGTCGCGGGCCTCGGCGGAGGCGGGGGGAAGACCCTCGTCTCCGTGGGGCTCACCGCCGCGTGGCGGTCCCAGGGGCGTGAGGTGGCTCCCTTCAAGAAGGGACCCGACTACATCGACGCGGCCTGGCTGACGCAGGCCGCGGGGAGGTCGTGCCGGAACCTGGACCTGTTCCTCATGTCCAGGGACACCGTGGTACGCTCCTTCCTGCGAGGCGCCGCGGACGCGGACGTCTCCGTGGTGGAGGGCAACCGCGGTCTCTACGACGGCGTGGACGCGAAGGGCACCTTCAGCAGCGCGGAGCTGGCGAAGCTGCTGCGCATCCCCGTCGTGCTGGTGGTGGACTGCGTGAAGACCACGCGCACCGTGGCCGCCATGGTGCTCGGGTGCCAGCGGCTCGACTCGGCCGTGGACATCCGCGGCGTGGTGCTCAACCGGGTCTCCGGCTCACGGCACGAGTCCGTCCTCAGGGACGCCGTCGAGTCCGCCTGCGGGGTGCGCGTGGTCGGTGCCCTGCCGAAGCTGCAGGCCACGCCGTTCCCCGAGCGGCACCTGGGTCTCGTACCGCCGGACGAGCATGCGGCCGTGACGGATGCCGTGCACGAGGTGGCCCGGGCGGTCGCCGGGCATCTGGACCTCGACGCGCTCTGGGCGGTGGCTTCGGCGGCACCGACGGTGGGTGTGCCGATCTCCACCGAAGCTCCGGGTGGACGCCCGCCGGAGAATCCGGTTGAGGTCGCCCGCGTCGGTGTGTTCCGCGACGCGGCGTTCCAGTTCTACTACCCGGAGAACCTGGAGGGCCTGGAGCGCGAGGGAGCACACCTCGTCTACGTGTCACCCCTCGCCGATGCCGAGCTTCCGGAAGTGGACGCCCTCTACGTCGGCGGCGGCTTTCCCGAGACCCTCGCGGCGAGGCTGACGGACAACGCTTCGTTCCGGGAGTCGGTACGGCGGGCGGTGGCCGAGGGGCTGCCCGTCTACGCGGAGTGCGGCGGTGCGGTGTACCTGGGGAAGGAGCTCTCCATGGAAGGGGGCACCTATCCCATGGCCGCGGCCCTGCCTGTGGTCTTCGGAATGGGAGAGCACCCCCGGGGGCACGGCTACACGGTGCTGGAGACCGTGGCGCCGAACCCCTTCTACCGGATGGGTGACCGCATCCGCGGGCACGAGTTCCACTACACCTTCGCTGGGCCGGTCGCCGCCGAGGATGTCACGTTCGCGTTCCGCGTGCACCGGGGGTACGGCTTCGACGGCCGCCGCGACGGGGTGTGCCACCGCAACGTGCTGGCCTCGTACACCCACGTGCACGCCCTGGGTGTGGAGCGCTGGGCGCCCGCGCTGGTGCGCGCCGCGGTGGAGCACCGGAGCGGCCGGCCGGGGACCGCCACGCTTGAGCCCGCCCACGCGGCGGGCGGGAGCTCATCGTGAGCGCCCCGGAACGCGACGACGGCGCTCTGCGCTTCCTCCCCGTGGGTCTGGACCTCCGGGGCCGGGCCTGCCTGGTGGTGGGGGGCGGCGTCATCGGCACCCGGAAGGCCCTCACCCTCGCGCACTGCGGTGCCCGCGTGACCGTGGTATCCCCGGAGGTGACGGCGGCCCTCGCGGAGGCCGCAGCCGTAGGGCTCGTCCGACACGTGGCCGGGAGCTTCCGGGAAGTCCACCTGGAGGGAGCCTTCTTGGTGGTGGCCGCCACCGACGACGAGGAGTTGAACGAGCAGGTGGCTCGGTATGCCGCCCGCTCGGGGGCGCTGGTGTGTGACGCTTCCTCGGCGGATCGCTCGCAGGTGACGTTCGGTGCCATGGTGCGGCACGAGGACGCCACCGTCGCGGTCTTCACGGACGGCAGGGATCCAGGGCATGCGCGGCGCACGCGGGACCGGATCGCGAGCTTCCTGGACAGGACCCCGGGCTCCCGGGGATCCCCATCGACAGGAGCCGCGCCTACGCCACGCGTGGGCCCGGACGTCTCCGAGATCGCGGCCGACGGCAGCGGAGGACCGGACGGGGCTTCGTTGCTCATGATCGGCGCGTCCGTGGCAGGGGCGCTCCCGCCCGGGGACGGGCCCGTCGTTCCCGCCAGCGACGCGAGCGCCTTCGCCCGCCTGAAGTGGTCCCACCGGTCCGTGCGGACCTTCCTGGACGGGCTCCTCGCGAACACGACCGTCAGGGAGGCGCTGGTGTGGAACACCTGCCAGCGCCTGGAGCTGTACGCGTGGCTTCCCCGCGACATGGACGCCGGCGCACGCCGCCGCCTCGAGGAGGATCTCCGCGAGGCCCTCTTCGGAGTCGACCCCGCCGGGCTGCGTGTCGGCGTGCTCGACGGCACAGACGCGCGCCACCATCTGCTCCGGACGGCCTGCGGCCTCGAGAGCGAGCTCCCCGGCGACCGGGACGTGACCGCCCAGCTCGAAACGGCGTGCCGCTCCGCTCGGACCGCCGGGACGGCGGGTCCGCGCACCGTGGCCCTCGTCGAGGATGCGGTGGCGTTGGCGCGCGATATCCGCGAGAACACGACCTGGCGCGATTTCGCCACCGGGTACTGTGCCGCCGCGCTGGCCCGCGTCTTCGAGGTGGACGGCATCCGCCCCGAGGAGCTCAGATGCGTCGTCATAGGAGGGTCGACCACGTCGCGCTCGGTCCTGACGGCCCTCCGCATCGAGCACCATGTGCCGGAGCGCCAGCTCGCCGTGGTGTACCGACAGCACCACGGCCAGATGAAGGAGCTGAGAGCGGCCCTCGGGAACGGCAGACGCCTGCGCGTGCACGGGTACCGTGACGAGCGGGTGCTGCGCGCCCTGGCCGGCGCGGACCTCGTGGTGTTCGGAATCGACCAGACGGAGCCGGTGATGGACGCGGAGACGCTCCTGGGGCTGAGGGATCTCGCCGCGCGGCCGCTCACGGTGGTCGACTTCAACTCGTCCGGGTCCGTCGCGGGAATCGTGGGGGACCAGCGGGCGGGGCAGGTGCGCCTCTGGTCGGGGAGGGACCTGGACCGCGCAGTGGCTGCCCATGTCGCCATCACCATCACGCGCCCCGGCTTCGCCGAAGCCGTGGGGGAAGCCGAGCTCCGTATCCGGACGTACCTGGGCGACGTCGCGCCTTCCGGGGCGCCCCTCGCCACCGGTGAGCACGGAGCTTCGCCCGCAGAAAGGACGGGCCGATCCCCATGTTGATCCTCATCGCCCACGGCAGCCGGAATCCCCGGTGGCGCACCTCCGTGGAGGGCGTCGTAGACTCCCTCCAGCGTGAGCTCGGCCCGGGTACCGTGCGCCTGGCCTACATGGATTGCACGCCCCCGACGCTCTTGGACGTCGCCTCCCAGGCCGTCGCCGAAGGCGTGAGCAACCTGCGGGTCCTCCCCCTCTTCCTGGCGGAGGAAGGACACGTGGAACGCGACGTCCAGCCCCTGGTGGAGGAGGTGCGGTCGGCATTCCCGGACATCGCCGTGGAGCATCTTCCCCCCGTGGGG
Organism: Gemmatimonadota bacterium; assembly: GCA_022340865.1. Lineage (GTDB taxonomy): Bacteria > Gemmatimonadota > Gemmatimonadetes > Longimicrobiales > Gaopeijiaceae > SZUA-318. Next base: position 67,691 of record JAJDNC010000082.1, on the reverse strand, counting down.
CAGCACCCCGAGTTCCGGGAGGCCCTGGCACGCATCGTCGGACGCACGGCGAGGGACCCGGCCGGAGCGTCTCGGGAGGCCGGCTGGGAAGAGGACGTCCGGCCGAAGCCGGGCCGCTGGGGATGGTGGGCGCCGTGAGCCGCGCGGTGATGGATGTGCCCGGGACGGTACCGGCACCGCCCGTGGAGGCACCCGAAGGGGGGGCCACCCCGGAGCCCGTGACCTCCACGGAGGTGCGGCAGGCTACGGGCATCGTATACCTGGTGGGCGCCGGCCCCGGCGATCCCGGGCTCATCACCTTGAGGGGCGTGGAGTGCCTCCACCACGCGGACGTCGTGCTGTACGATTACCTGGCCAACCCCGCGCTTCTGGAGCACGCGTCTCCGTCGGCCGAACTGGTGCCCCTGGGCCGCAAGGGCAGCGGGCGCGTGTACACGCCGGTGGAGATCACCGAGCGCATGCTGGAGGAGGCGCGCTCCGGGAGGACCGTGGTCCGTCTCAAGGGGGGTGACCCCTCCATCTTCGGGCGGGGCGCAGACGAGACCGCCGCCCTCAGGGAGGCGGGCGTCCCCTTCGAGATCGTTCCGGGAATCACCTCGGGGCTGGCGCTGGCCGCGTACTGCGAGCTTCCCATCACGCAGCAGGACGACGCTTCCGCCGTAGCCCTGGTCACCGGCCGGGAGCGCGACGACAAGACGACGTCGTGTCTCGACTACGACTCGCTGGCGTCCTTTCCCGGCACCCTGATCTTCTACATGGGTGTGGGCCGCTGCGCCAAGTGGAGCGCCGAGCTCCTGGCCCACGGCCGGTCGCCGGACACCCCTGTCGCCATCGTCCGCCAGTGCACCCGAGCTGACCAGGGGCTCGTGCGGTGCACACTGGCCACCGTGGCGGAGGTGGTGAAGGCACGCGGTGTGCGCCCGCCGGCGCTGTTCGTGGTGGGCGACGTGGTGGAGCGCGCTCCCGACGTATCCTGGTTCACGGCGCGGCCCCTCTTCGGGACGCGCGTGCTGGTGCCGGGCTCGCGAGCCACCTCCACGCGTCTCGCCGGGCGGCTGGCCGGACTTGGCGCCGACATGGTGGTGAGCCCGGTGCTCAGGATAAGCGCGCCCGCCGACTGGAGCGCGGTGGACGCCGCGGTGGACAGGATCCACGAATACGACTGGCTGGTGTTCTCGAGCCAGAGCGGTGTGGACCACTTCCTGGGGCGCCTGTTCGCGCGCGGAGGGGACGCGCGCCGGCTGGGAAGGGCCAGGATCGCCGCGCTGGGATCGACGACGGCCAACCGTCTGAGGCAATGGGGTCTCCGCGCGGACCTCGTTCCCGAGGAGTCCGTCGTGGATTCCCTGGCGAACATGCTCCTGGAGCATGCGAGAGGCCGTTGGGTCCTCCTGATCCAGGCCAACCGTGGCCGCGAGGCTCTGGCCCGGGCGCTGGAAGAGGGCGGCGCGCGGCTGGAGTGCGTGGCTGCGTACGAGAGCACCGACGAGCTCGTCCCCGACCCCGAAGTCGCCGCGGCCCTGGCAGCGGGTGAGATCCAGTGGGTGGCCGTGACCAGCGGAGCCACCGCGCGAGCGCTGGCCCGCCTGTACGGAGACGGCCTGCGGCGTCCCCGCCTGGCGAGCATCGGCCCGGTGACCTCTGCCGCGCTGAAGGAGCTGGGATACCTCCCCGCAGCCGAGGCATCGTCGCACACGGCCAACGGGCTGGCCGAAGCCATCCTGGAAGCCGAGCGGGCGTCGGGCACCCGAGCGCGGGGTGCCCGACCTCCCACCGAAAGGTCGAGCGTCTGAGGGCGGATGCCCGCGTCAGAAAGGCGCTTCGCCGCCTGGCGCCGTTCCCCCTTCTCGGACCGCCTGCGCGATGCGTGCCACGGTGAGGGTGCGCAGCTCACCGTCCTGAAAGAGCGTGCACGGGCCACCGTCGTGCTGAAGCTCCGGGTGTGCGTCGAGCTCCGCCGTGCGGCCGAGGCGACCGAGGCACCACACCGCCATCCCCCGCACCTGGGGGTCCGGGTGCCCGAGGGCCTCCACCGCCCCGGGCACGATGTCCGCCGCCACGTCCCCCGCCGGCGCACCCAGCCTGCCCACGGCCCAGAGCATGCCGGCCCGGAAGTGCTCGAGGTCCTCTTCCGCGGTCTCCAGGACGAGGTTCACCACGATGGGGATGTAGTCGGCGAAGAGATCCGGGCGCCGGGCGACGATCTCGGCCATGGCCTGCGGGGCGTACCAGCAGATGCCTCCCGACTCCTCCTGGAGGAGCCAGTGCAGACGCCTCAGGTGGTGACGCACGAAGTCCGGATCGCTGTCCGCGATGCCTGCGGCCGCGGCGCCCATGGCCTCCACCGCCGCCCATGCCACGGCAGGGTCGGCGTCGTACGTGAGAGAGACCAGCCGGCCCAGGACGCGCCGCGAGGTGGCCGCCATCTCCGTCACCGCGTCCAGGCGGCGGTGGGCCACGAGGTCACGCAGGTCCGGCTTCATGGACGCTCCCACATGCTTGCGCATAGAATGTTGTAACCGGCTGCCCCCCGGCCGCGATACCGAATCTCCCTGCCCATCATCCTCCAGGGAGCATCTGTCATGACCACCAACGAAGGCGGGATCGCCGACCTGTGGAAGAAGGAGGACTGGTGGGCGGTGTGGCTGGGGCTGGGGATCATCGCGTGTGCCATCAGCTTCTTCTATGCTGGTTCTACTCTGGGGCCCCTCGCGGTGAACCCACCACAGGACTGGACGGCGCTCTCCCGTGTGTGGGCCCACTTCGCGCAGACGTGGCCGTGGTATCTCCTGCTCTTCGTGGTGTTCGCGGCCGCGTTCACCGTGAGCACCGCGGTCATGGGCCACAAGGTCGGGCACTACCTCCCGGGGTTCACGCTCATCTACGTGGTGTCGGTCCTCATCCTCGTGGTGAGCCAGAGCCGCTTCTTCCACACCTACAGCCTGGAAGCACCCCTGGTGGCGCTCATCCTCGGGCTCGTAGTGGGAAATCTAGCGCCGATGCCGGGCTGGCTCGACGCGTCACTGCGCACCGAGTACTACATCAAGACGGGGATCGTGCTGTTGGGTGCCACCCTTCCGCTGACCGCCATCGTCACCGCCGGCCCCGTGGCCTTCCTGCAGGCCACCATCGTGTCCCTGGCCACGTGGCTCACGATGTTCTTCGTCGGCACCCGGGTCTTCCACCTGGACAAGCGCTTCGGTGCGGTGCTGGGCGCCGGTGGCGCCGTGTGCGGCGTGTCCGCGTCCATCGCGGTGGGAGGGGCGGTGAAGGCCGACAAGGAGCACGTGGCCATCAGCATCTCCATCGTGTCGCTGTGGGCGCTGGTGATGATCTTCTTCCTGCCCTTGGCCAGCCGGGCCCTGGGCCTCGCTCCCGGCGTCGCCGGCGCGTGGATCGGCACCAGCGAGTTCGCCGACGCCGCCGGCTACGCCGCCGCGCAGACCATCGCCTCGCACAGTGGGACGGAGGCGGCCATCCAGACCTTCACGCTCATGAAGGTCATCGGGCGCGACATCTGGATCGGCATCTGGGCCTTCGTGCTGGCCATCGTCTCGTCGACGATGTGGGAGCGCGAGGGCGCGAACGGCGGCGGCACGTCGCGGGTCGGCGCCGGAGTCATCTGGGCGCGCTTCCCGAAGTTCGTCATCGGCTTCTTCGTCGCGTCGGTGGTCATGAGCATTCTGGTGGCCGCGGCGTCCCCGGGCGTGGCCGGAGACATCCCGTCGCGCCTCATCGCGCCCATCAAGGTGCTGCGCACCTGGACCTTCGTGTTCACATTCCTGTGCATCGGACTGACCACGCGGTTCCGGGAGCTGGCGCGCTTCGGCATGCCGCCCTTCTGGACGTTCTGCGTGGGCGTGCTGGTGAACGTGCCCCTGGGCTTCCTGCTCTCGACGGTCGTCTTCAAGGGGTACTGGCTGGCCGTGGGTTAGGCCAGAGGAGGCTGTCGTGAAGGCTCGTAGCCTGTGGATAGCGCTCTCTGTGGCGGCCGCGTCGCTGGGCGTCGAGGGGTGTCACGGCGCCGGGGCGGCTGCAGCAGCTTCCGGACGCGCCGTCGAGTCGCGCGACTCCGCGGGCGTGACCCTCACCACCGTGTCGGGCGCGCCGGCCGCCGTTCCGCGATGGAGGTTGACGGGGCCCTCGGTGACCCTCGATGGCTCGGGGAAGGGCGGGGCCCCGTACTTCCAGATGGTGAACGACGCGCTGTGGCTCGACGACGGGAGGATCGTCGTAGCGGATGCCCAGGCGAGCCAGCTCTACCTCTTCGACTCCACCGGCGTCTACCTGAGGAGCTTCGGGGGGCAGGGCAACGGTCCCGACGAGTTCAGGTGGGTGGCGACGGTATCGATCACGGCGGGCGACACCATCGCCGTGTACGACGGACGCCAGCAGAGCCTCAAGCTCTTCGATCCCGACGCCGGGTTCGTGCGCAGCGTGCGCATTCCGGCCGCCGGCGAAATGTCGCCTCCCATTGGGGCCTGGCCCCTGGGCCCCGGAAGAATCGTGAGGTATGCCGAGAGCGCGGAAGACTGGGTCCGCGCGAAAGGATCGTTCCCTCAACGCTGGCCGAACACGGCCACCGTCGACCTCCTCGCTGCCGACGGCGAACCGGTGGGGAGGGCGTCGACGTTCGACGGGGAATACGCGGTGGTCGTCACCCTGTCGGACGGGAGACCGGCTGAGTCCAGGGAGCCGTTCTCCCCTCGGCCCGTCGTCTCCGTCGGTCCCAGGGGGGTGCTCTTCGGCACGGGGGCCTCCTTCGAGCTGACCGAGCTGGACTCGACCTTCACGCCCCGCCTGGAGCTCCGCTGGCCCGGCTTCGGTCGGCCCATCGACGCGGCCGAGATCGCCGAGGTGCGGGCCGTCTTCCTCGGCGACGCCCCGACCGCCGGCAAGAGGCAGTACGTCGATGCGATCCTGAGCAAGGACCTCCTCCCCAAGACACGCCCCGCCCTCGGCTCCGCCTTCGTCGACGGAGAGGGCCGGATCTGGGCGGGGAGCTTCGAGCCCTGGCTGCCGCGACCGCCGGTGAACCGGGAGGCCACCTGGTACGTGATCGACCCGGCTCGCGGGTCCGTGGCGCGCCTCGACCTCCCCGAGGCGGGTCGGGCGCACCTGAGCGCCGTGCGTGGCGACCGGGCTCTGGTCGTCACGCTGGACAGCCTGGACGTTCCCAGCGTCGGGGTGTACGGGATCGAGACGACGGCGGCACGCTCCGGCGGCTGAGCTTCGCCGGACGGCTGGCCCTACTTCACCATGAGAGACAGCGAGGTGTCCAGCTCCACGTCGTTGGGCCGCACCGACGTCGGCGGCCGGCTGTCGTGGAGCCACTGGAAGCCGACGTCGAGGTCGACACTGCCGGTGACGCTCACGATGAAATGGGCCTCGTCGAGGAAGCGGGTGTCCGCAGGGGCGTCCACGCGGGGCTCCACGTAGAGCACGTTGGTGAGCTTGCTGGTGGAGGAGAGCCGATGGGTGGCGAAGGCGACGAGGTCGCCCCGCACGTCCCGCGAGCTCGTGGGGGTGCCCGGGGGCAGGAGGCTGGCGTCCAGCTTCTCCGATTCCCACATGAGGCCGGCCCCGAGATCCAGGCGGTCGTCCTCGTTCCACACGAAGCTGTGGCGCACTCCGCTCCCCAGCAGGAGCCGGTGCGCCAGGGCCTGCTCGCGGCTGTTCTGGATCTGCACGAAGTGGAAGGTCCGGGTGCGGCCGGTGATGAACCAGCCGTAGCGGATCTGGGCGAAGCGGTCTTCGGTGGAGACGCTGTCCGAGCTCGACAGGTACGTGAGGCCGCCCACCAGCACGATCCACGAGCGCTTGGCCCGGTACCCTACCGCGCCGTTCCCCTTCAGGTGGACGACGTCGGAGTTGCCGCCCTGCAGCATCGTGCCCGCGTCCAGGCTGGTGAAGAACCCGGAGACGTCCTGGGGCTGGACGCGCTCGGTATTCAGGACGGACTGGGCGGCGAGAGGGCCGGCGGTGAGGAGCGCCACCAATGCGGCCAGGACAGCCAGGGTGACGAGGAGCCGAGCTGGGGTAGAGGAGGGGTACGAGTGCATGGATGGGAGGCTCCTGATCTGCACCGGAGACCGAAGGACGCGGGGGGAATCGAAGCTGCCGGGGACGCCGGTGCGTGGCAAGCGGGGGCCGCTCTACGCCACGACCTCGTCCATCCGCTCCGGCGCAGGCACCGGCGCTACAGGCAGCGACACCGTGAACGTCGTTCCCGCGCCGGGCTCGCTCTCCACCCGGATGTCTCCCCCGTGCTGCTTGATGATGCCCAGGGAGACGCTCAGTCCCAGGCCGGTCCCCTTGGCGCGTCCCTTGGTGCTGAAGAAGGGCGCGAAGATGCTCTTCAGGTGTTCCGCGGCGATGCCCACGCCGGTGTCGGTGAACCTCACGGTCACGCAGCTCCGGTCCGCGGACTTCTCCACGGAGATGGTGAGCGCGCCACCCCCGGGCATGGCGTCCAGGGCGTTGAGCACGAGGTTCAGGAACACCTGCGTGAGCTGATGGCGGTCCCCGTGCACCGGGGGCAGGTTCTCCTCCACCTCGCCCTTCACCTTGACCTTCGACAGCTTCACCTGGTTAGCCGCCAGCTGGAGGGTCTCGGTGATGATCTCCTCGACGTCCAGCGGCTCGACCTCGACCTCGCTCTCCCGGGCGAAATCCAGGAGGTTCCGGACGATGTCCCGGGCGCGCTCGGATTCCTTGACCAGGTCGGTGGCCATCTCCAGGCGCTGGGAGTCGTCCAGCTCGTCGTATTCCTCCTCCAGCGCCGCCGCGGTGAGCATGAGGTTGTTGATGGGGTTGTTGAGCTCGTGAGCTACGCCGGCGGTGAGGGTGCCGATGGCCTGGAGCTTGTGCGACTGTACCAGGATCTCCTGGCGGCGCACCAGCTCCTGGAGCATGTGGTTGATCCCCGCCGCCAGCTGGGAGAACTCGTCGTGGTACCTGCGCCTGGGGGTGATGGGCGTGAGGTCGCCTCCCGCGATGCGCCGCGTGGCCATCATGATGCGGTCGAGGGGCGCGAGGATCTGCCGAGCTACGAACACGCCGAGGAGGAGCACGAGGAGTACGAGGCCCACCAGGAAGCCGACGGCGATCCGCTGCGAGGTGCGCAGCATCGCGTCCGCCGCCGACCGCTCCTGGGTGGCCAGCCTGGCGGCCTCGTCCACCATCTCGGCGCCCTGGACCCGGAGCTCGGCCTCCACCGCCCTGAGGAGCGCCGTATCGGCGGCAGGCTCTGATCCCTGAAGCCCCGAGAGCAGCGAGGCGTAGCGCACCACCCGTGCACGCATGGCCTCCACGGTGCGGGGACCCGCCACCGACGAGATGGTCGCATCCTCCTGCACCAGGATGTCCTGAGCCGCGCGGGCCTGGGCGAGGGCGTCCTCCAGGTTGGTGCGGTACAGGAAGAAGTTCTTCTCGAACCGCCGGGCCTGCTGGATCTCGAAGGAGTACCGGTCCACGACGCCCACGATGCGCAGCTTCGCCTGCACGCCGTTCAGCAGGACGATGGATGCGACGTTGGCGCCGACGCTGAGCACCAGCCAGAGCAGGAGCCCCAGGCCGAGGCGCGTCCGGATGGAGAGGCTCGGCCGCGCCAGGAGAGCGCGCTGCGCTTCCTCGGAGACCGCGTCCAGCGTGGACACTTCCGGTGCGTCGCTACCCGCGTCCGTGCGCGGCTCCGCCGACGTTCCGTTCGGCGGCGCGCCGGTGCTCTCCACCGAGGCCATGGTCCCGAACTCGTTCCGACGCCCGGCCTAGAGGATGGCCTTGTGCCCCAACGACAGGGCGGCCTTGTTCACCACCGCCTGGAGGTCCCGGGGCTTGAAGGGCTTGGAGATGAAGTCGAAGGCGCCCTTCACCAGGGCCTCCCTCGCCACCTCCACCGTGGCGTACCCGGTGATGAGGATCACCCTCGTGCGCTCACAGTGCTCCATGACGTGCTCGAGGATCTGGATGCCGTCGAGCCCTTCCATGCGCAGGTCGGTGACGACGATGTCGAACTCCTTCTCGGCCATTCGCTTCAGCGCCAGCGCCGGGTCCTCGAAGACCTCCACCGTGAACCCCGACTTCTCCAGGGCCGGCTTCAGCCGCTTTCCGACGATGGGCTCGTCGTCGAGGATCATCACGCTCAGCTCCTCGTCGGCCTGCCCCTTGCTCCCCTCGCCCTCGCTCATGGTTCCTCCTTCATGTGCCCGCGTCCCCCTGGATGCGCGCTCGTTCCGCACGATGCGCACCCGGTCCAGCGCCAGGCTGGTCTTGTGGTCCAGCTCGACCCCGGTGAGCTGGTAGCCCTCCTTCGCGGCATCGGCCTCCGCGAACGAGACCCGGACCATCCAGTCCTCGATCTTCTTCTTCAGGTCGCTCATGGATCGCTCTCCTTCACCGTGGCGAGCTCCGGGTCCCCGTCAGGCCGCGGCCCTCGCCTCGGTGAGTCGCTGCTGTACGCGCAGCCGCTGTCGGTACGACTTGATGACATGGAAGACGATGATGGCGGCCCCCGAGAAGCCCGCCACGAAAAGCATCACCTTGCTGGCGCTGTTGAACCAGGCGTCCCACGCGGGATCGAAATGCACCCACCCCAGCTGCCTCATGTACGCCGGCACCGCCACGGCCCGGCTCACCACGCACAGCAGGATGAGCAGGCCGGTGACGATCCGGATGAGGATCTCCTTCACGACCTTCGTGCCGTACACGCCAACATAGATACCCACCAGCGAGCCTAGGTATAGCAGCATCGTCAGGCGGATGTCCACGAAGCCCTTGAGAGCGTAGTTGAGGGCGCCGAAGCCGCCCATGTATACCGCCAGGTACAACTCGGTACCGGCGGCTACCGCGGTGGGCATTCCGAAGACGTAGATCATGCACGGAACGCCGATGAAGCCGCCCACACCGATGGTCCCGGCCAGGTATCCGGTGGCGAGCCCCACGACCATCAGCACCCAGAGCGAGACGCGTACGTCCGCCACCTTGAAGTGGATGTAGGGAGGCAGGTGCCGTCGCGCCAGGAAGTTGGCGATGCGCATGGACGGGCCTGCGGGCTCGTCGTCCTTTCGGGTGCGCATGGCGTCGCGCAGCATGGATACGGCCACCACCGACAGGATGCAGATGAACACCGCGCTGATGTAGAGGTCGCCCGCCGCCGAGCCACCCGCCCCGTGTGAGTCCGAGCTTCCCACCAAAGCGCTGTTGATCCACACGGCGATGCGGATCCCGATGAACGAGGTGACGATGAGGAACGCACCCATGCGCTTGTCCACGTTGCCCAGCTCGGCGTGCTTACGCGACCCCACCAGGGCCTTGCCGAACTTGTGCGTCATGTTGCTTCCCACAGCCACCACGCCGGGAACCCCCAGGTTCATCATCCCCGGCGTCATGAAGAAGGCGCCGCCGCTGCCGATGAAGCCCGACAGGATGCCGCCCACGAAGCCCAGAGCCACCACCTGGAGCGCCACGAAGCCGTTGATGTCGATGAAGTGCTCGTACAACAGACCCGGTTCCATCATCCACTCCGACGGGGAAGGGGAATCCTCATTCCATCTTGAGGAGCTTCATGAGCGAGCGCGCGACGTCGCCGTATATGTAGGCCACCACCGGAGCGAAGGCGAAGACGGCCACGGCCACCACCCACATGGTGAGACGGCCCGGTCCGGACCAGTCTCCGGCGAGGAACTTCAACACCGCGTCCTGGTGCGTGAGCACCGCCACGTACAGGCTCGCCACCACAGCCAGGAATCCCAGGAGGCGGAACGCGTCCCGGGGTCCGAAGAGGTACTGGCTCCTGAGCTCCTCCGCGGTGACCACCGGCACGTGCATGCGGCTGCCCAGGGAGTCCTGGAGCTCCCGGGTCAGGCGGAGCTTCGTTCCCGGCTCCTTGCTCAGGAACAGGTTGCCGAGGACCACCAGCGAATGGGGCACGGCACCGCAGCATACGTGTACGAGGGCGCTCGGCACTCCCCGAACGAAGCGGCCGCCTCCGGCCCTTCCGACGCGGGCGAGCTCGTCGAGGGTGTCCTTGAGGCCTCCGTCGTCGGTGACGTCTTCCTCGTCGTCCTCCTCGATGCCGGCCACCGCCTGGGTGGGAGCGGGAGAGGGCAGCGTGCCCGCCTCCGACGCCTCGCCCTCCTCGGCGGAGGCGGAGTAGCGCACCAGCTCCACCGCGGCGTTCCACTTCCCCGCGATCTCCACCACCTCCCGGAACGTCGGGGAAGCGGCGTCGAACGCCTCCTGTACCCACAGGATCGTGGTGGCGGCCATGGTGGCCTGGAGCTGTCCCATGCCCTCCAGGCCTTCGAGGACGCGGGGCACGTCGCCGGCCACCTCCATGTCGTGGGGGAGGTAGGTGACGTTGACCGCGCCGTCGTGGGCGGCCACGGAGAAGGCGAAGCGGCTCGTGCGCTCATCCCGGGCCAGGCGCAGCCTTGCCATGGCGCCCAGCCGCAGGTCCTCCATCGCCCGCCGTGACGCCGGCGTGATCTGGAAGTCCGGGAGCTGCGCCATGCCCACCAGCGCGGAGGCGGCGTTGTCCACGTTCATGCGCTCGACGTTGACCACCACGTCGTACTGGGATGCGTCCTCCCAGGACACGCCGTACATGGAGCGCACCCACGCGCGCCGGTCCTCCTCGACCTCGGAGAGGTAGCGGACGGCCTTCTCCCGATCGATGCCGAGGTGCTGCATGGTGGAGCGGATCCTGTACTCCTCGTCCGCCACGACCCGCACTCTCAGGACGTGCCCGACGCTGCGCAGCAGCAGGTGCCCGGTGCGCCCGTGGTAGACCAGGGGCCCCTCCATGAGCCGCTCGCACAGGTACGCGGTGCTGAATGCCAGGTAGTGGTCGCGCTCCCGGGCCAGTCGCTCGGTGAACGCGCGGGGCTTCATCATGCTGGTCTCGAGCTTGCCTACCTGAATCCCCTCGGCGATGGCCGCCTCCATGAGGTCCTCGCGGCTCAGCACCCGATAGCCCAGGCGCCTCGCCAGGGATTCGGCCAGCTCCCTGCCGCGGGACAGCGACCCCCGCGAGATGCACACGATCTGCATGGTCTGTTGCGTGGGTGACATAGTGGGGGACGGTGAGCGCTCCCGAAGCGTGAGAGGCTCTTCGGCGATGCCGCCGGCCTTGGTGGCCACGCTCATGCTCGTTGCTCCACTCCCTATCGCCGCCCTTCAGGCGGCGGTTCAGGTCATTCTCCGACCGCGAGCAATCCGCTCGCGGCCAGAGCGAGAATCGCGACTTCCAGGACGGCGATGACCGCGTACGTGTAATCGTGCTTCCTGAACAGCGTCGGGATGATCCTCAGGAAGCACACCAGGGTCACCAGCGAAAGCACGGCGATGCCCACGAAGTTCAGGTAGTCGCCGTGTCCGACGGCGCCCACCCAGGTCCACCCCGTGAGGAGATGCTCGTGGTGCAGGTACTGGACGTTCACGGCTTCCAGGTACTTCGTGACGTCCAGGGTCCAGAGCTCGGGCAGCCTGTCGATGGGTATCGCCGGCTCGACGGCGCCGGTCAGATAGAGGGCGAACGTCGCCAGGAGCACGCACAGCCCCGTGTACATGCCGGCGGCCAGGATCTTCGCGTACATGAGCTGCTCCTGGGGCACCTCCGACACCGGGGCCCGCGGTGCTCGGGGCGGACCGGGAGGTGGGACCGGGCTGCCCGATGCCGTCCGCTCCTGCGGACGATCCGCCTCTCTTGCAGCATCTCCGACCGTTTGGACTTCGCTCATGGCGATCTTCCCCCGGGACGGCTGGACCGGGTCAGACGATGAAAGGCAGGCCCAGGCCCTTGGTGATGGCCTTCCCGCCGGAGAACAGGAGCAGCGCGATGACCAGCCAGCGGACGAAGCCCGGCTTGGCCACACGCAGGATGCGCACCCCGATGAAGGAGCCCATCATGATCCCCACCAGGGAGGGGACGACCATCATCGGGATCACACAACCTCTGTTGACGTACACCCACGCGGCGGACGTGTCGGTGATGGAGAGCAGGAACTTGCTCGTGGCGACGCTCACCTTGAGCGGCACGCCCATGACGAGGTTGAGCACGGGCACGTTGGCCCACCCCGCCCCGAGTCCGAACATGCCCGCCATGAAGCCGATGGCGATGAAGAGGAGGAGGCCCGGAACCGTGCGGTGGATCTTCCAGGCGATCTCCTGGTCGAGGCTCGCTTCCATGTAAACCCCGTGGATGCGCAGCGCCTGGGAGAGTCCATCCGCCGAACGCACGGCGGGAAACGCGGACTTGCGCGCCAGCACCATGAGGACGGCGATGCCCAGGATGACGATGCCCAGGGAGGTCTGCACCGCCGAGGTGGGCAGCGCCAGGCCCACCATGGCCCCCGCCACGGAGCAGGTCGAGGCGATGAGGGCCACGGGCATGGCCAGTCGCAGGCTCGCCAGGTTCATCCTCAGGAAGCCCGGTCCCGCCGCCAACGCCCCACACAGGGCCACGAGCAGCCCCGTACAGCGGACGAAGTCCAGGTGGAACGGGCAGAACCCGCTGACGATGGGCACGAAGAGCACGCCTCCGCCCACGCCGCCCACGGCCGCCAGAATCCCCATGACGAACGTCATCCCGAAGAGCACCGCGGGCCAGAACCACCATGCAGCGGTGCCTGTCGCTGCGGCGTCGGCGACGCCCTGCGCGGCGAGAGTGGCTTCCTGAGCTCCCACGGCTCCCGGGTGCAGCAGCAGCGCCGCGGCCAAGGCACAGGTCGCCGCCATGCCTCGGAGCCCCGGAGCGGACCGCGCAGAGCGTGAGAGCGTCATATCTATGATCAGTGGGCACGGATTCTCAGGGATAGGGATCGAACCATTCGACGCCCATGCGTACCTCCTGGATTCCAGGCACTCCACGGGCGAGGCTGTGGATCAGCTCTCCCGTCCGTCCGCCCGAGCGCAGCGGAGCCTGCCCCGTGATCACCACCAGGCTTCCGCGTGCCTCTGCGTCCAGCTCGAGGGAGCGCAGCTCGGGATCCGTCGCCAGGGCCAGGCGGACCCGGCACGAGGACAGGAAGTCCCGCTGGCGGTCGAGGACCGCGTCGGTGGGGGCGAGCTCCGGCGCCTCGGCAGCACGAGCGACGAGGGCGCAGGCCCCTTCCATCGTGATCGTCTCCAGGTTGACCACCAGGTCGTAGAGGTGCGGGTCCGCGACGTTCTCGCCGTACATCACCCGGACCCAACGAGCCCGCGCATCGTCGAGCTCGTGGATGTACCGCTCGGAGGCGGATGCGTCGGTCCCGAGATCGTCCATGACGGCCTCGATGCGGATTCGCATGGGCGCGATGAGGCGGACGCAGAGAAGGCCCGGCAGCCCCTTGAGGAGCAGTCCGCCGGCGAGACCGTGGTAGACCAGATGCCCGGCGAGGGCACGCTCGGCGAGGGACGTCTGCACCGCCACCGCGTACATGCGCCTCATGGAAGAGAAGCGCCCCCACACGCTGGGCCTGTCGCTCATCTTCTCCTCGAGGGTGCGCGCGGACACGCCCAGCTGCATGGCAGCCTCTTGAGCCACCTCGCGCCCCAGGATGGGATAGCCCAGCCGCGCGGCGAGGCACTCCGCCAGGACCTGCCCCCCGCTCTTCGTTCCTCGGCTGATGCAGATCACGGCCATCGTTCCGCCTTCTCCGCCATGGAATCGAGCCGCTGATGGCACTCCGCCGCCTGGGCCGCCCACTCCGCGCGAACCTCGTCGGTGACCGCGAACGCCGGCTCCGCCGCGGCTTCGGCGATGGCCGCGCAGGCCGACTCCGGGGACAGGATGCGCAGGTTCACGGTGAGGTCGTAGAGGGAGGGCTCCTCCACGTCCTCGCCGTAGGTGATCCGGGCCCAGCGCCGGCGCTCCTCGTCCACGTTCCGGATGAAGTCCTCCGCCGTCCTCCGACTCATGCGGTGGTGGCCGTCCATGAGCATGCGGACCCGCGCTTCGAGGGGGGCTATGAGGCGCACGCGCAAGACTCCGCGCAGCCCTCGCAGCAGGAACTGCCCGGCGAGCCCGTGATAGACGAGGTCCCCTTCGAGGCAGGCGTCCAGGAGAGCCGTCCGGACCGCCAGGACGTACCTCTCACGCTCCCGACTCAGGCGCTCCCACAGCCTGGGGGTGGTCTCGAACTTGGTCTCCAGGACCGCCTCCGAGGCCCCGAGCTTCGCGGCCGCCCCCCTCAGGATCTCGCGGGCGAGGCTGGGATGGCCGAGGCGCGCGGCGAGGCACTCTGCCACGGCTCGCCCCCCGCTCATGGAGCCCCGCGAGATGGTGATGATCGCCACGAGTCGATCCCTTTCCGGTGCCTGACGGCACACGTCGGGTCACTTGGGGGCAGTGTGAGGTCGGGCGTCCGGAGCATGCGGAGCCGCCACGGATACAACAGCGGCCACGCGGCAGGAAGCTTACCGTGAGGCCGGAAAACGATCCGAGATTTTTGTCACGATTAAAGTCTACAGCCGTCGGAATACCGTGTCAAGACAAGGCGAACACCAGCCAGGAGCCCTGACCCCGTGCGCCCATCGGGTGCCCGTGCTATCCTATTTTCACGGTCGGGAAGGACCCTTTCAGGAGGCCTGCATGGCACACTCGCGCGCCCTGCCCGTGGCGGCGATTCTCGCGGCGGCGACCCTCGTCCTGGTGAGCTGCAACAGCAACAACTCGACGGGCCCGCAGAACACCTCCAGCCTCGCGGGCACGTATTCGTTGGATTCCCTGACGTACATGGGCCAGCCGGCGACCGCCACCGGAACGATGACGCTGACGGACAGCACCTACACGGCGTCCCTGAACATGACGCAGCCGGCGCCGTTCAACTTCAGCGATACCGGCACGTACACGGCGTCCGGGGGCACCTGGACCCAGGTGTCCAGCCAGGGACTGGGGACGTACTCCGGCCAGTATACCCTTACGAACAACACGTTGAGGGTGAACGTGAGCATTTCCGGGGTGGTGTTGGGCATGGTCTGGCAGCGGCAATAGACCCATGTAGCGAGCGAAGGGGGTGCGGAGGATGCTGCTGAGGCATTGTCGGCGGTGCATTCCGGGAGCCGCTGGGCTACGAGTCGCCGCCGGCGCGCGACGGGCGCTTCGGTCGGTGGTGCTGGTGATCGCGGTCCTGGTCGCGGCGGCGGGGGGATCCACGAAGCCGTTGGCGGCTCAGGCGGGAACCGGGACCGTGACCGGGAAGGTGACGGCGGCGGGTGACACGGCTGTCACCGGGGCGACGGTCCTGGTGGACGGGACGCTCCTCACCGCCGTCACGAACAGCCGGGGCGTCTACCGCATCGACGGGTTGCCGCCGGGACGCCACACGCTGCGGGTCGCGGCCATGGGGTACGCCGCCGCCGTCCGCGGAGACGTCGAGGTGACGGCCGACCGGACCGTCGAGGTGGACTTCTCGCTGACGTCATCGCCCTTCGCCCTGCCCGGCGTCATCGTGACGGCCAGCCGCGAGACGCAGCAGATCAGCGAATCACCCGCGAGCGTTTCGGTGATCACCCGGAAGCAGATCACGCAGAGGGATGTCACACAGCTCAACCAGGCGTTGCCGTACGCGCCCGGGGTGACATACCAGGGTGGCACGCTGGACATCCGCGGGGCCGCAGGGCTGTCGGGAGGCGTGGGGAGCCGGGTCCTCCTCATGCTGGACGGTCATCCCCTGATCACGGGGGACACCGGGGAGCTGGACTTCGACATCCTGCCCGTGCTGGGGGTGTCGCGCGTCGAGATCGTGAAGGGGCCCTACTCGGCTCTATACGGCAGCAACGCGCTGGGGGGCGTCGTCAACGTCGTCACCAGCCCGATTCCCGACCGTTCGCACACGATCTTCCGCACTCATGCGGGCGCGTACGACATACCCTCCCAGTACCGATTCACCAACAGCCTGCTGAACTACCTGGGCCTGGAGGTGCAGCACTCCATGCACCTCGGCGACGTGGGCGTACGGGTGTACGGTGACCGGGACGAGACCGATGGCTTCACCCAGAACGGGCACACGTCGCGCTGGCTGTTTCGCCTGGAGACCTCTGCGCCGCTGTTCGGCTCGGCTCCATCGTCCTTCTACGCCATCGGGGCGCAGGAGGACATTGGAGAGAACTTCGGCTGGCGCTCCGCCCAGCAGCGCTTCGAGGTGCCTACCGACGCGGTGGGTGACTGGTACCGCATGGGCTGGCTCGATTTCGGCGCGACCTTGAACGCGTTCACGCGGGCGAACACGCTGCTGAGGTTCACGCCGTACCTCTACTACGATGCGGTGCGGAACCACTTCCACGACAATCACCACTACCACCGTGGAGCGCGCGGCGGTTCGTCGGTCCAGCTCTCGCTGCAACGGGGCGTTCAGTCCCTGACCCTGGGAGCGGACGCCGCCTACAGCGTCGTGTGGTCGGACCTCATCGGTACCCCCAAGGAGAGGGACTATGCGCTCTTCGCGCAGGACGTGATCCAGCCGAGCCAGCGCATCAAGGCCTCCGTCGGCGTGCGTTTCGACGACCACTCCGTGACGCCGGGAAAGATGGATACCCAGCTCAGCCCGAAGCTCGGCCTCGTATTCCACGCGACTCCCAAAGTCAGCCTGCGGGCCTCGCTGAGCCGGGCATTTCGGGCGCCCAGCCCCGTGGAGCAGTTCGTGTCCACCACGCAGTACGGCGTGCTGGTGGTGCCGAACCCCGATCTGCGTCCCGAGACCGTCACCGCCGGTGAGATCGGCGCCACCGCGGATCTGGGGCGTCTGTGGGTGGACGGCGCCGTGTTCCAGAGCCGGTTCAAGGGATTGATCCAGCCCGGTCCCGTGCCGGGCCGCATCTTCGTGTTCCAGTTCCAGAACGTATCACGCGCCCGGGTGACGGGCCTGGATCTCGAGGCTCGCTTCGACCTGATACCGCAATGGCTCGGCCTCGACGCGACCTACATGTATCTGGACCCCAGGGATCTGACCCTGAATGAGCCCCTGCCGTACCGGTCGGCGCACACGGCCACCGGAACGCTCATGGTGCTGGGGGGCCTGTTCAACGTGGACCTGCAGTACCGGTCGCGGGTGGAGCGGGTGCTCCAGTATCCCCTGGATCCGCGCAGTTCGACGACCCTCGTCGGCCTCCGCGCGGCCTACCAGATCGGCGACCTGCTGCTCCAGGGCAAGGTCTCCAACCTCTTCCAGGAGAGCTACGTGGATCTGCAGGAGCGCTTCCCCGGAGCGCCCCGGTCGTTCACGCTGACCCTCTCCAGGGGCCTGACGAGTCCCTAGGGTGCCAGCGGGTCCGCCGGGCCTTCCTCAGGATGCGTCGGCGCCCTCGATGGCCGCGGCGTAGTCCCGATGCCGTACGGCGCGTCGCGGGCCCTTGAGGTGATACGCGATCTCGCCGAGCCCGGCCGTAAGACGCTGATTCCGCACCAACACGCCCCGGGGGACCTCCAGGCGCGCCGGCGTGAAGTTCCAGATGGCCTCCACGCCGCACGAGACCAGCAGGTCCGCCAGGGGCTGCGCGGCACTGGGGGGGATGGTGAGGATGGCCAGCCGGATCTGGTGCTCCATCACGTAGGTGGCGAGCACGCGGATGGGCAGAATGGTGACCCCCTCGATGTGGCGGCCCACCTTGAAGGGGTCGCTGTCGAAGGCGGCGACGATGCGCAGCCCGTACCGGTCCACCTCCGCCGAGGCCAGGATGGCCCCGCCCAGCTTGCCGGCGCCGATGAGCACGCCGCCGTACGGCCGGTCGAAACCCACCACCGTGCGGATGGTGCGGCACACTTCACACGCGTCGTAGCCCACCCGGCTCATGCCAATGAGGCCGACCGTGCCGAAGTCCTTGCGTACCTGGCTGGGATCGACCTCGAGAGCAGCCCCGATCCTGGAGCTGGTGACTGTGTCCGCCCGTCTCCCATCGGAGACGTCGGCGAGAAACCGGTAATACCGGATCAGTCGGTCGAGGACTACGCGCTTTAGGCGTGCCACGGGGATTCCTCGAGTTGGAGAAGTCCCGCCTCTCCGAAGATAAGCCCTTCAGAAGGCCTACGGCAGGCTTCGTTGGACCAGGACTTCCGCCCACCGGACAAAATCGTGATATTTTACACGAATATAGCCTCGTGACCTACCGGAACCCATGGGAACGGCGACCGCCAGGCCGCCCGGGTTCCGAACGACGCTTCCCGGCGAGGACAGCTGATGATGTCCGGCTCGATCCCGTTGGCCGTCTGCTACGGCCTGCTCGCCATCTTCGTGGTGGCCTTTCTGATCAGATCCCTCAAGATCGCCCGCCTGCCCCTGCACCTGCGCTGGGAGCTCGCGCCCGTACCCAAGGAAAAGGGGCGTGGGCGATACGGAGGCTCCTACCTCGAGGAGTTCGAGTGGTGGAAGAAGCCCCGGGAGGAATCGCTGGTGGCCGAGGTCGCCTACATGCTCGAGGAGATCGTCTTCCTCAAGGCGCTGTGGGCCCACAACAGACGGCTTTGGTGGTTCTCCTACCCCTTCCACATAGGTCTCTACCTCCTCGTGCTCGCTGCCTTCGGAGGCGTTCTGGCGAGCGGCATGGCGGCGGTGGGAGTTGCCGGACTCGGGTGGGGAATCCTGCCGAAGTGGATTGTCTGGGTGGCCGGTGTGGGATACGTCCTGACGGCGCTGGGGGCCCTCGGGCTGCTGGCGAGCCGTCTGGCCGATCCGAAGCTCAGGCTGATCACCACGCCGGTAGCGCTGTTCAATCTCGTGCTCGTGCTGGCCGTGGCGGTCACGGGGGCGCTGGCGGTGACGACCGTCCCCGGCTCCGCGGTGGACGCCGTGGCGTTCGGGAGGGCGCTCCTCACGGCGGGCCCGGTTCCCCACATGGCCGGCGTGCTCACGGCCCATCTGATCCTGGCGATGGCCTTCCTGGCCTACCTCCCCTTCAGCCAGATGATGCACTTCGTGGCCAAGTACTTCACCTACCACCAGGTGAGGTGGGACGACCGACCTCTGGAGCGGGGAGGGGCCATGGAGCGGGAGATGCAGAAGCTGCTGCAGCAGCCCGTCACATGGGCGGCCGAGCACGTGCATGCGGACGGGCGCAAGAACTGGGTGGACATCGCGACGGAGGAGGTGCCCCGATGAGCGGCCGGGTGCGCATCAAGGACATCGGCCTTCGTGGAGACCAGCCTCTGGCCGAGATCGATACCGACGAGCTGATCCCGCTTCCCCCTCCATACGACAACCCCGGAGGCACGATCCAGGAGCTGAAGCCCGACGCCGCGGAACGGATGGTCTGCAACCTGGACGGCGTCGTCGCCCTCAGCCTGCCGCATCCGGAGAGCCCGGAAGAGGAACGGGCCCTGGTGGACCACTTCGCCGAGGGTCTGAAGAAGCTCTTCACCCGCGAGAACAACTGGAGCTTCCTGCAGCCTCTCACGCTGGCCATGGAGTACTGCGTCGGCTGCCAGACGTGCAGCGACGCGTGCCATGTCTTCAAGGCCAGCGGGCAGGAGATCTACCGGCCCACGTACCGCTCGGAGGTCTGGCGCCGGCTGGTGAAGAAGTACGCGAAGCCCAACGGCAAGCTGATGGCACCCCTCACCGGCGCGGACGTGGATCTGAACTGGACCACGATCTCGCGGCTCTACGAGCTCGCCTATCGGTGCAACCTCTGTCGGCGGTGTGCACAGGTGTGCCCCATCGGCGTGGACAACGGGCTCATCGCCCACGAGCTGCGCAAGCTCTTCAGCCAGGAGCTGGGCTGGGCTCCGCGGGAGCTCCACGAGCAGGGGACGGTGCTCCAGCTGCAGGTGGGCTCGTCCACGGGGATGAACCAGGTGCTGGTGAAGGACAACGTCGAGTTCATCGACGAGGACATGACCGACGAGACCGGCATCGAGGTCACCACGCCTTGGGACAAGGAAGGCGCCGATGTCCTCCTCATCCACAACGCCGGCGAGATCATGTCCTGGCCGGAGAACCCCGGCGCCTTCGCCATCATCCTCAACGCCGCCGGCATCGACTGGACGCTGGCATCGGAGGGCATCGAGTACGACGGCGTGAACTACGGCCTCTTCTACGACGACGTCCAGCTCGCCCGTATCGCCCTCAAGCACGTGAGCGCCGCGAAGAAGTTGGGTGTGAAGAAGATCGTCATGGGAGAGTGTGGCCATCAGCACAAGGCCATCATGACCGTGGCGGATCGCATCCTCACCGGTGAGCTGAGGGACGTGAAGAGGGTGAGCTGCCTGCCGCTCCTCGAGGAGATCGTCTTCAGCGGGAAGATCGAGTTCGATCCCTCGAAGAACGACTTTCCCGTGACGTTGCACGATCCGTGCAACATCGTCAGGAACCTCGGCATCGTGGAGCCGCAGCGGCGTATCCTGCGCTACCTGTGCCCGCAGTTCCGGGAGATGACGCCCCACGGCGTGGACAACTACTGCTGCGGCGGAGGCAGCGGGTTCGCGGTGATGTCGGGCAACAACTTCACGGACTGGCGGGTGGCCGTCGCAGGCCGCATGAAGTTCAAGCAGATTCTGGACGCGTTCGCGGACCAGCCCGGGCCCGAGGTCAAGAAGTACGTCTGCGCCCCCTGCTCCAACTGCAAGGGCCAGATCCGGGACATGCTCCAGTACTGGGGTGCCCTGGAGAAGAGCGGCATCACGTACGGTGGGCTGGTGGAGCTCATCGTGAACGCGATGGTGGACGTGAAAGAGCCGTTCATCAAGTGGGAGATGCACTGAGGACACCCCCGGACCCGCGGGGGGCGACTCAGGAACCGAGATGAGCGACGAAGCCGAGGCCGTGTCGACCCGCCGCGCCGACACGGATGACGATGGTGCGCAGCGAGCCCAGCAGGCTCTCCTCGAGAGGCCGGAGCTGAGCATCCGCACCCGCATCACCGTCGTCTTCGTCGTGCTCTTCGTCCTGTTCTCGGGAAGCACCGTCGGCGCGGTGTTCTTCCTGTCGCGGTTCCAGGAGAAGATCACCTTCCTGGAGACGGTGGGGGCGTACTCCTTCGACATCGACGAAGCCCGCCGCAACGAGAAGAACTACTTCCTGTACGGCACCGGCCTGCCCGAGGCGCTGGCCAGCGCGAACCTGGCCAGGAGTCGCCTGGAGAGGAGTGCAGACCAGATGCGGGCCGTGGAGGGGGACGCGGGCTTCTCCACCATGCGGGGGGGGCTCGACCGCTACGTGGGCCTCCTGGAGAGCCTCCGGGCCGCGGACGCCGGCCGGGATTCGGTGCGCAAGCGTGAGCTCGAGGTCAACCTGCGCACGGAAGGGGCCAAGCTCATCACCGACGCCCAGGAGATGATCGATCGGGAGCGCGCAGCGGTGAGCTCCCTGCTCCACACCTCGCAGGTGGCGGCGGTGGGCTTCCTGGCGTTCATGCTGCTGGTGATGGTGCTGTTCGGGGGGTTCGTGATCCGGGCGGTGTTGAGGCCCCTGGATCGCTTCATGGACTACGTGACCCGCATCGCGGCGGGTAACTACGAGCCCATCCGGCCCGCCCGACGGTATCGGGACGAGTTCACGCGCCTGGCGTTCTCGTTCAACCGGATGCTGGGGGAGATCCTCACGCGTCAGGAGCAGCTGGTGCAGTCCGGAAAGATGGCCGCGGTGGGCACTCTGACGTCGGGCATCGCCCACGAGCTGAACAACCCGCTGAACAACATCGGACTGACGGCGGAGGCGCTCCTGGAGGACTTCGAGTCCTACGGCGAAGAGGACCGGCGACGGATGCTGGACCAGATCTACACGCAGGTCGAGCGGGCCAGCGCCACCGTGAGGAACCTCCTGGACTTCACCCGCAAGGACCGGTCCGCGTTCACCACCTTCCCGGTGCAGGACTCGGTGCGCTCCGCCGTCCGTCTGGTGAGCAACGAGGCAATGCTGGGACGCGTGACCTGGAACCTGGACCTGGACGGCGCGTCCCCACCCATCCGGGGCAACCCCCACGACCTCCAGCAGGTCTTCGTGAACCTCTTCCTGAACGCCATCCAGGCCATGCCGGAAGGGGGAGAGATCGACGTGCGCGCCCGATCGGAGGCCGACGGCTTCGTGCGCATCGACGTGTCGGACACGGGCATCGGCATCGAGTCCGACCACGTGGAGGAGATCTTCGATCCCTTCTTCACGACCAAGGAGCCGGGAGCGGGAACGGGACTGGGGCTCTCCGTGAGCCACAGCATCATCGAGAAGCACGGCGGCCGAATTGCCGTCGAGAGCGAACGCGGAAAGGGAACCACGTTCTCCGTCTATCTGCCCGAGGCGGAGGTGAGCCGAGAGGACTGAACCCCGTCATGGACTTCAGCATCTACCTGCCCGTAGCCGGAAGCTCGGTGAACTTGTTCCTGCTCCTCGGACTGGGCGGGCTGGTGGGGTTCCTGTCGGGTCTCTTCGGCGTGGGGGGTGGCTTCCTCATGACCCCGCTGCTCATCATGATCGGCATCCCTCCCACGGTCGCCGCCGCCTCCGACTCCAACCAGATCGTGGCGGCGTCCTCCTCCGGTACGTACGCCCACGCGCAGGCCGGATCGGTGGACTTCAAGATGGGGGGGCTGCTCCTGGTGGGCGGGATCGTCGGCGGCTCGGTGGGCGTCTATCTCATCAGGATGCTGCGCGCCATGGGCAATGCCGACTTCGTCATCACGGTGACCTATGTGGTGATGCTGGGCGGGATCGGCACCTACATGTTCGTGGAGAGCCTGCGCAGCATGAAGGTGAGCAAGCGTGCGCGTCAGGAAGCGCTCCGTCCTTCCCTCTACGCGCGGCTGGTGGGCCAACTGCCCTGGAAGATCGACTTCCAACGGTCCCGGGTTGAGCTGTCGCTCCTCATGCCGCTGATGCTGGGTTTCCTCGTCGGGGCCCTGGCGGCGGTGATGGGGGTGGGCGGGGGGTTCATCATGGTGCCCGTGATGGTCTACCTGCTCCGCATGCCCATGCACGTCGTGGTGGGCACGAGCCTGTTCCAGATCCTGTTCACCTGCGTGAACGTCACGATCCTCCAGGCCACGCTCAACCGGACCGTGGACTTCGTCCTCGCGCTCTTCCTCCTCCTGGGATCGGTGGTAGGCGCCCAGATCGGTGCCCTGGTGAGCAAACGGCTGAAGGCCGACCAGCTCAAGATCCTCATGGCGCTCATCGTTCTGGTGGTGACGGTGAAGATGTTCCTGGGACTGCTCCTCACGCCCCATCTCCTCCTGAGCTACGCGGGAGGCCACTGATGCGTGCCGTCTTCCGCCTGCTGGCGCCGACATTCGTGGTGGCGGTGGCGCTCGTGCTGTCGGGGGAAGCATCGGAAGCGCAGGAGTCCCTCGTGATCCAGCCGTCGGTGGTGAACGTGCACATGCTGTACCACGAGAGCACGGTCCACGTCACCGCCCCCGTGCTTGCGGATGACGAAGTCGCCATTCTGCTGGTGGGGCAGGAACGGAGTCTGACGCTCAAGCGAAAGGGGAAGGTGCTCGGGCTGATCTGGATGAACGTGGGCGACGTGACCTTCGAGACCGTGCCGGACGTGTACCTGCTGCGCACGACGTGCGCCCTGTCGAGCCTGGCCGCACCCGCGGTGCTGACGCGGCTCGATCTCGGATTCGACGCCCTGGCCGCACGGTCGGGGGGTGGAGCCACCGCGGACACCCTCTTCGACGAGCTCGTCCAGCTCAAGGAGCGGGACGGGCTGTGGGACGTCTCCGAGGGCCGCGTGGAGGTGATGCCGGCCGGTGCGGAGGGCGGCGCTCTGGCCACGGCCGACTTCGCGCTGCCCGCCAAGGTCCCCCCGGGCGAGTACCGGGTGCTGGCGTACACCTTCGCCCGCGGCAACGCGGAGCTCGTGGGCGAAGGAAGCGTGCGGGTGGAGCAGGGCGGGGTGGCGGCGCTCATCACCGCGTTGGCCGGGGGGCACAGCCTCCTGTATGGCGTCCTGGCCGTGCTCATCGCCGGGGCCGCGGGACTCCTCACCGGCGTGGTCTTCGGCCGCGGCGCAAGGAAGGGGCACTAGGATGGGCGTCGCACCAGCGCTCCGCGCGCTCCTGGCGCGCAGACGCCAGGGCAACGTGGACCAGCTCCGCGAGACGCTCAACCGGTTCCGTGCGCTGGTGGAGGAGAACGACCACGTCCTGGAGCTCATTGCGGACGCCGGAGAGAAGCTGGGTGGCGAGTACGTCTTCGACAGCAAGTACCTGCGCGATCTGGCCGCGGAGCTGAAGGACGCCGCCCACGCCGTGGTGACGAACCTGAACGCCATCTCACAGGATCGATACCCGGATCTCCTGGAGGCGCTGGCGAAGATCGACGACGCCGTGGGCGCCGCGCTGGAGTGCCGACTGGTGGTGCCCGAGGCTCCCTTCGTGGTTTCTCTGGAGGATGTGGGCACCGAGCAGCTCGAGGTGGTCGGGGCCAAGATGGCCCGTCTGGGTGAGGTCCGGAACCGCTTGGGATTCACGGTGCCGGAGGGCTTCGTGGTCACCACCCAGGCGTGTCGCGAGTTCCTCGAGGCGGCGGGTGTCGGCGAGGCGGTGGAGGTGCTGCGCGCGCACTTCATGCAGGGAGGAGAGACGCTGGAGGAAGAGTCCCGCCGGATCCGGGAAGCGATCCTCGGAGCCCGCGTGCCCCGGTCGATCGTACGTGCGATACGACGGGAGCTGGGGCGCCTGGTCCGCTCGGGCGACGGAGAGCCGCTCCTCGCGGTCCGATCGAGCGCGGTGGACGAGGACGGCGAGTTGAGCTTCGCCGGCCAGTACGAGACGGTCTTGGGCGTACCTCCGGAGGGCGTCGTCGACGCGTACCGGACGGTGGTGGCGAGCATGTACGCCCCGGGGGTCATGCGCTATCGCAGGCTGCACACGATCCCGCCTGGATGCGGGTACATGGCCGTGGGGATCCTCCGCATGGTCCCGGCCCGGGCCAGCGGAGTGATCTACAGTCTCGATCCCACGGCACCGGAGCGGAACACGTTGGTGGTATCCGCGGCACGGGGGTTGGGCAAGCTCGTGGTGGAAGGCGGTGCGTCGGTGGACCGGGTGGAGATGTCACGGGATCCCGCGTACCACGTCGTCGCCCGGAGGGTCGCCCACAAGGAGCGCATGTTCGTGGCCGTATCGGGAGGTGGTGCGGTTGCGGAGCCGGTCCCCGACGCGGAGAGGGACGCCCCGGCGGTGTCCGACGAGGAGTTGAACGAGCTCGCCGGCTCGGCACGGCGCATCGAGCAGTACATGAAGGCGGCCCAGGACATCGAGTGGGCCTTCGACCACGAAGGACGCCTCTTCGTGCTCCAGGCCCGGCCTCTGCGCATGGCGGTGGTCTCCGAGCCCCGCGGACGCGACCTCAGCGACATCGTGCGCAGGTATCCCGTCCTCATGCGGGGAAGGGGAGAAGTCGCGTGCCGCGGCATCGGCAGCGGGCCCGTGTGCCTCGTCACCGACCCGGAACAGCTCCCCGCGGAGGTCCCCCCGGGGGCGGTCCTCGTGGTCCGGGCGGCCACGCCCCGCATTGGGGGCATGCTGGCCGGTGCCTCGGCGGTGCTGACGGACCTGGGCAGCGCCACGGGGCACTTCGCGGCGGTGGCCCGGGACCTGCGCCTGCCCACCATCGTCGACACGGGACTCGCCACCCGGATCCTGACCGGGGGAACGGAGGTCACCGTGGACGCGGAGGAGAACGTCGTCTACGAAGGCCGCGTGGAGGAGCTGCTCCGGTACCAGCTGTCCAGGGCGTCGTCGTTCGAGGATGCCGCCGAGTTCCGCACTCTACGCCGTATGCTGCGCAGAATCGCCCCGCTCCGGCTGCGGGACCCCACGAGTCCGGCGTTCTCCGCCGCGAACTGCACGACCTATCACGACGTCATCCGGTTCGCCCACGAGAAGGCCATCTGCGAGCTCGTCGAGATCGGCTGGGTGTCACCGCCCGCGGGGGTCCACTACGTGCGGCGGCTGGAGCTCCCGGTGCCCCTGGACCTGATTCTCGTGGACCTGGGAGGCGGCTTCCACGTGGAGGCGGGCAGCACCACCGCCACGCCGGAGGACCTCACGTCGCGGCCCCTGGTGCCGGTGCTGGAGGAGCTCACCACCGGCGGCGCCTGGGAGACTGCACCGGCCTCCATGGACCTCGAGGGCTTCATGTCCAGCGCCACGCGGCCCATGCCCCTCACCGGAGCGCAGGCCGCGCGCCCGGAGCAGAACCTGGCCTTCGTGTCGGGGGAGTACCTGCACCTGAGCCTGCGGCTGGGTTACCACTTCAACATCGTGGACACCTACCTCGGCAACTCCCCGGCGGACAACTACATCTACTTCCGTTTCGCGGGAGGCGTCACGGAGCTCACGCGCCGCTCGCGGCGGGCCGCGCTCCTGAAGCGGATCCTGGAGGGCCATGGGTTCGTGGCGGAGGGGCGTGGCGACCTCGTGGTGGGGCGCATCAAGGGCCTGGATGCGGACGCCATGGTCGAGCGGCTGCGGATGGTGGGGCGACTCATCGGCTTCACCAGGCAGCTCGACATCCATATGAGGAACGACCGGCTGGTGGACGAATACGTCGACCGATTCATGAGCGGGCGCCCCTTCTCGAGCGCCACGCTCTCCGCCGACGAGGAGCCGGAAGACAAGGGAGACAGCGAGATGAGCACGTCCACGGAGGTCCTGGTGCTGGACGACGAGCCCATGGTCTGCGAGCGGCTGAAGGAGCACCTGGAGAGGAAGGGCTATCGGATCGAGGTCTTCACGGAGAGCCAGAAGGCCGTCGACCGCCTGGCGGAGAAGCGCTTCGACGTCGTGATCACCGACCTCAAGATGCAGGGGCCCGACGGACTCGAGGTGCTCCGCTTCGTGCGGGACAGCGGCTTCGGCACGCAGGTGATCGTCATCACGGGATACGGGACGATGGACGCGGCCCGTGAGGCGGAGTACAGCGGCGCCTTCGAGTTCATCACGAAGCCGTTCAGCTCAAAGGCGCTGGAGACCACGGTTCGGAAGGCGGCGCGGAAGGCACGCAAGGCGAAGGAGCGGACACAGCGATGAAGCCCGCCAGGAAGAAGGTGCTTCTCGTCGACGACGAGCCCATCGTCTGCGAGCGGCTGCGCCCGGCCCTCGAGAAGATCGGCTTCTACGTGGAGTCGTACACCGACGGCCAGAAGGCCGTGGACCGGGTGATGGAGGAGAGCTTCGACGTCCTCGTCACCGACCTGAAGATGCAGAAGCCCGACGGGCTGGAGGTGATGGAGTTCGTGCGCCAGCACTCACCGGCCACGAAGGTCATCATCATCACCGGGTTCGCCACGGTGGACACGGCCGTGGAGACGCTGAAGAGCGGTGCCGTGGACTTCATCGCGAAGCCCTTCAAGATCCGGAACCTGTGTGACCTGATCGTGAAGCTCACCTCGGAGGAAGCCGGGTAACCTCCTCAGACGGTGAACTCCGGCGCGGCCAGGTCATCGCGATCCACGCGCTCCACCCCCTCCACTCCGGCCGCCACGTCCAGGACGGCGTCCACCAGGGAGGGAGGCCGCAGGCGGCCCCTGAGGAACACCACCCCATCGCTGGCGCGCAGGCCCACCTCCGCCGAAGCCGTGCGTTCGTCCGCCGCCAGAGCGGCCCTCACCCTGCTCGTGAGAAGCAGGTCGGCCATGGCCCGCCGGCTCTCGTCCGTGGGCTGGAAGCGCGGTGACCGGCTCAGGACGGCCACCGTCTCCACCGCATCCTCCATGTCCATGGTCCGGAGGTTGACGCTCAGGTCGTAGAGGTGCGGATCGAGCCAGTCCACCCCGTAGAGGAAGCGCGTCCACTTCTCACGCTGGCGATCCACCGTCTGATAGTGGTCCACGGCCTCGGCCTCGCTCATCCCGGCGCGCTCCCGGAGCATGCGCACCCGGAACTCCCTGGGCGCGATGAGCCGGACGCAGATGACGTGGGCGATCCCCGGCAGGAGCAGATGGCCCGCGTTTCCGTGGTAGACGATGCGGCCGTTCCGGACCCGCTGGCACAGCGCCGCCTGCACGAAGGCCAGGTAGCGATGCCGCTCGTGATGCACCCGGGCCCACAAGCCCGGAGGCTTCAGGAGTGCCGTCTGAAGGGCCTCTTCCGTGGCTCCGAAGGCGGCGGCTTCGTGGACCACCTCCTCGCGGCTGACGACCTCGTAGCCGAGGGTCTCTCCCAGCGCCTCGGCCAGAAGCTGACCGCCGCTCCCGGATCCTCTCGATATCGTGATGATCGGCATGAGTTGCTCCCGTTCTGCCCGTCCGGCACCTCACGCGGTTCCCGGAGGCGTGAGCTCCACGCCCAGAAGGTCGGTAAAGCCCCGGTCCCGGGCCAGCAGGTCCTCCAGTTGACGCTCGCGGAGGTTGGCCTGCCGGAATCCCCGGAAGCCCACCGCCACCATCCAGACGCTCAGCACGACCAGGCCGGCGTCGAAGGTCGTCCAGGCCGAAAGGCCGAAGAGTCGGAAGAGGCTGAGTCCGATGGTGAGGAAGGCCAGGCCCGTCCGGATGAGCGCCAGATTCGTACGGCCCCGTGCCAGCTCGGTGCGCTGCAGCGAGAGTCGCGTCCGGGTGACGGCGCGCAGCGTCCGGTGGTCCGCCAGGGTGGTCCGCTGGGTGGACAGCTCGTTGCGCGCTTCGGCGAGGTGGTTGCGCCCGCGCGCCAGATCCGTGCGCTCGTGGGAGAGCGTCGTGCGGCGGTCGGCCAGATCGGTGCGCTTGCCGGCGAGGCCGGTGCGCTCCCTGGCCATCCGCGTCCGCCCGTCCGCGAGGGAGCTGCGCTGGCGGGCCATCTCCGTGCGCTGCACGGCCAGGTCCGTGCGCTGTCCCGCGAGGCTCGTGCGCTCCCTTCCCAGATCGGTCCGGATCGTGGCGAGCTCCGTGCTCTTCGTGGACAGACGGGTCTGCTCACGGGTGAGCGCCGTGCGCTCCTTGGCCATGGCGGTCTGGCTGCCGCTGTCGCCGGCCATCGCCGAAGAAAGGGCCAGCATGTTCGCGGTGTCCCTGCCCAGGGCCCGCGACAGCTCCGTGTGCTCCTTGGCGACACGGGCCTGTTCCTTCTCGACCCCTTCGGTCTCGAGGAGGATGTCCTTGATGTTCTCCAGCAGGACCGGCGTCACATCGGCAAGTTGTGTCTCGGGCATGTCTCACATCCTCCTCGGCCGAATGGATGCCGAGCGGGGTGGGGCGGCGGGCACGGGCGTGCCCTCAGGAAAGGAGAAACGACGGGGCGTATCCGGGCTCGTAGACCACCTCCTGCACCTCCTGCACCGTCCGCGCGATCCGTTCCACGCGTCTCAGGAGGTCCGGCTCCAGCCAGGGCCCCTCCAAATGGACCGTCGTGGCCTCGAAGCGTGCCCCGACATCCAGGGAG
Source organism: Gemmatimonadota bacterium (assembly GCA_022340865.1). Taxonomy (GTDB): domain Bacteria; phylum Gemmatimonadota; class Gemmatimonadetes; order Longimicrobiales; family Gaopeijiaceae; genus SZUA-318. The sequence goes on along the minus strand of JAJDNC010000082.1, from coordinate 38,413 downwards.
AACGTCTCGGGATGCCTCACCAGGGCCGCCAGGACCTCGTTGGCCACTCTGCTGTTCTCGAGTTGCCGCACCGACTCCGGGGTGGCCGCGAACTCGTGGTGGAGGACCATCTCCTGGACGAGCTTGCACGCACCCGCGGGGGTGAAGCGTTCCATGCTCAGGCAGACGTCGTACTGCGCAGGGTCGCGGATGTCGGCTCCGTACATGAAGCGCGCCCAGCGCGTGCGCTCGTCGTCGGCGTTGTGGACGTATTCCCGGGCCTCCTCCTCGGAGCACTCCAGGCGATCCATCGTGAGGCGCACACGGAGGGCCATCGGCGCGGTGAGGCGCACGCGCACGAGGTGGGAGATCTTGTCCAGCAGGAGGTGTCCGGAGTAGCCGAAGTAGGCCAGATTGCCGTTCCGGGCATATTGGAGCAGAGCCTTCTTCATGAAGATCCGGTACGGCCGCCGCAGCTTGCTGAACTGCTCGTAGTTGCGAGAGGCCTTGGAGACCTGCTCCGTGAGTTGGACCGCCAGGCTCCCGTAGTGATTCACGGTCTCGACCAGGTCCTCCCTGCTTATGCACAGGAAGCCTCCGTCCCGGGAGAGGCACTCGGCCACCTTCTGGCCTCCCGACATGGAGCCTCTGGAAACGAGAACGACTGCCATGGTACGGCCCCCTGCATCGCTGACGGCTGTGACGAACCGGACTTGTCGGGGGCAGGAACTCGATACCGGGCAGGAGCGCCACGACAGGCGGGTGCCCATACGTGACGTTTATCACGATATCTAATCTAACAGGTGTCGGACTTTCGTGCCGGAGGCTTGCGGCTCCCCACACCAGGGCCCGGACGGATGCCGGGCCGGCGGAAAGGCCCGCAATCCGCCGAGGCCCGACGCATGTGGCGTGTGCCCGGGGCCGCGTCGCGGGGCCAGGTGCCGGGTGGCGAGCCGCTCTGGGAGGCCAGGGCCGGCTCGGAAGAAGGAGATCAGCGAGGCGCGGCCGGACGTGGCGTCATGGCGGAAGGGTGATACGTTGCACGCCATGAATGTCTCCTTTCTCGGTGCGGCGGGCACGGTTACCGGCTCGCGCCACCTCGTCACCGCCGGCACGAAGCGCATTCTCGTCGACTGCGGGCTCTTCCAAGGCCTCAAGACGCTGCGTCTGCGCAACCGCGAGCCGCTCCCCTTCGATCCGCATGGTCTCGATGCGGTGATCCTCACCCACGCCCACCTCGACCACTCGGGCTTCCTTCCGGTGCTGGTGAAGGAGGGATACTCGGGACCCATCTACTGCACGGAGCCTACCGCCGACCTGGCTCCCATTCTGTTGAGCGACTCCGGGCACCTGCAGGAAGAGGATACGCGCTGGGCGCGGAAGAAGGGCTTCTCGCGCCACAAGGAGCCGGCACCTCTGTATACGGAGGAGGATGCGCGGGCGGTGACGCCGCTGCTGCGACCGGTGCCGGTGGGCGAGACCGTGGACCTGGGCGGCGCGACGCTCACGTACTCACTGGCGGGCCACATCCTCGGTGCCGCCTCGGTGCTCCTCGACGCCGACGGCGGCCGCGTGCTCTTCTCCGGGGACCTGGGACGACCGGCGGATCTGCTCATCCCCGCGCCCGAGCCGCCGCCGGAGGCGGACTGGGTGGTGATGGAGTCCACGTACGGTGACCGTGAGCACCCCACCATCCACCCGGTGGACGCGCTGACGCTCATCATGCGGCGGACGCTTCGGCGCGGCGGCATCCTCATGGTGCCGGCGTTCTCGGTGGGGCGCGCCCAGCTCATGCTGTACGTGCTGTCCCGTGTCTTCGCGTCGGGGGCGGCACCCCGGGTGCCCGTGTACCTGAACAGCCCCATGGCCATCGACGTCACCGGGATCTACCTGCGCCACGACACGTTCCACCGACGCACGCACGAGGAGTGCGCCAGTGCGTTCTCCGTGGCGGAGTACGTGCGCTCCGTGGAGGAGTCCAAGGCACTGAACCAACGTCGCGGGCCCATGGTGATCCTGGCCGGAGCAGGAATGCTCACGGGCGGTCGCATCCTCCACCACATCACGGCTTTCGCACCGGATCCCCGCAACACGCTGCTGCTCACCGGGTACCAGGCGCAGGGCACACGCGGCGCGGACCTGTTGGCAGGCAAGCCCCACGTGAAGATCCACGGGCGGAACGTGCCCGTGCGGGCCGAGGTCACCACCATGGATGGGCTGTCGGCCCACGCCGACCACAGCGAGCTTCTGGATTGGGCCGGCTCGTCTCCCCGACCCCCACGGCGGGTCTACCTCGTACACGGCGAGCCCCGCGCCTCGGACGCGCTGCGCCGGGACATGGAGAGCCGTTTCGGCTACACGGTCCACGCCGCCCTGGACGGCGGACGCACCTATGCGCTGGATTGAGGGTCTGGACGGGGACCGGGGCTCGCCGGTCGGAACACCCACGGGTCCGTCTTCGTAGTGGTGGGAGGAAGATGGCGTTTTCTGTACATTTCACCACGAGGATCACCCCTGCCTGGGGGCAACCATGATCGGACTCATCGCTGGTGGCGTGATCGCCGGTGTCGCCGGTGTCTACGGCCACATCGCGTCACGCAAGTTCGTCGGCAAGCGCCTCCGGTACACGAAGTTCGTGGAGAAGCCCATGCTGGGGGTGTGGGCCGGCGTCGCGACCACCATCGTCGCGGCCCCGGTGGTGGCCATCCTGCCCATCGTAGGGGCGGGCACCGCCATCGCCGCGGGGCTGGGCGTGGGGACGGGGGTCACGCTCGGGGTCGGCGACACCAAGAACCCACCGCCCCTGCTGGAGGATTAGCGGAAGCGGGCGCCCTGCAGTCGACTCGACGCGCCGGCGCTGCGTAGGCGGGCGCGTGAGACCTGTGCGGCGCTCTCCCTCCAGTGGCTCCCTTAGCGGTCTCCCGGATCCGAGATCACCGGCACCCTCCGCGCCGACAACTGTGCGTTGAGGGCCGGTAGGTCGGTGCTCAACAGCGCGTCCATCTCGCGGGACGCCCGGTCCAGGCGCTGGCGCAGAACGGCGTGCACGCCGTTCTGCTGGTTCGTCGGCGGGAAGTCCGCCCCGTGGGCGCCCACGTCGCTGGCGAGGGCGCTGAGCCTGCCGTAGAGCTTCATGGGGTTGCGGAACGCGTCTTCCCTCGAGCCCGAGAGGTGGACGTCGAAGAGACGTCCCTCGACGCCGAGGAGCTTTTCTCGGAAGGCTTTGGTGGCGGCCTCGACGGCGGTGGCGGTGGAGTCCTCCGCGAGCATCTCGGCGGTCTGCTCCACCTGTGCCCGCACCCACTCCAATCGGTCGATCATGCGGCCCACCCGGTTCAGGTCCCCGCGCAGCGCCAGCGACAGCGCCACCTGCGCCCGGATGTCCGCCAGCGTCCCCCCGCTGTGGGGATCCTTGAGAACCTGGACCCGGGTGCTGAGCCGGTGGCCGTCCACGTCGACGTTCACCTGGTAGGTGCCCGGCACAGCCAGCGGGCCCACCTGTCCCCCGGAGAGGTCCAGATCCCAGCTCCGCAGGGGGCGCGTGCCGTCCGGCCCCATGCGCACCCATGGCATGTCCGGGGGCGGGGTACGCAGACGCGGTGCCACCGGCGACGTGTAGCGCAGGTCCCATTGGATCCGGTTGATGCCGGGCTTGCCCGCCAGACGCAGGGTGCGCACCAGCGCGCCGGCAGAGTCGTCGATCTCCACCTCCACCGGTGCCGTAGGCGCCGACGGGAGATACAGGTCGATGTCGGCGCCGTACGGCGGGTCTTGTCCGACCACGTTGGAGTTCGGCGCCTCCGACACGTCGTAGATGGGCTGGAATCGATACGCCGCCCGGGGCGAGAAGAGGTGGGGACCCCCGGCCAGCACCTCCGGAGTCAGCTTCCTCAGGGAGGTCACATCATCGAGGATCCAGAAGCCGCGGCCGTACGTGGCGAGCACCAGGTCGCTGAAATGAGGCTGCACCTCCAGCCAGTACGCCGGGGCGGCCGGCAGGTTGTTGCGCAGGCGCATCCAGTGCTCGCCGTCGTCCAGCGTGAACCAGACGCAGTTGTCGGTGCCGGCGTAGAGCATCCCCTTGCGTACCGGGTCCTCGCGCACGACGTGCACGAAGGAGAAGGGCGAGCGCTCGATGCCCGCGTCGATACGCTTCCAGCTCTGGCCGAAATCGGTGGTCTCGAAGATGTAGGGGTCGAAGTCCGCCATCTGGTGAAGATCCACCGCCACGTACGCGGTGCCCGCATCCCACTTCGACGGCTCGATGTTGGAGATCTGCCCGTATGCGGGGAGCCCCTCGATGTTGGCGGTCACGTTCTCCCAATGGTCGCCGCCGTCACGGGTCAGGCTGATCTGACCGTCGTTGGTTCCCGCCCAGATCACGCCCTGCTTCACCGGTGACTCGGCCAGCGCGTAGAGCACCGAGCCGTCGAACGTCATGAGGTTGTCGGCGCTGATCCCTCCCGAGCTCTGCTGCTTGGACTTGTCGTTGAGCGTGAGGTCGGGGCTCACCACCTGCCAGCTCTGACCGCCGTCGGTGGTGCGGTGCACGTGCTGGCTGCCCACGTACACGGTGTGGCCGTCGTGGGGCGAGATCATGATGGGGAAGGTCCAGTGCCAGCGATACTGCACGTCCGCGGGAGGCCACCCGTACGACGCCTCGGGCCACACGCGCACGTTGCGGACCTGCCGGGTCCTCGGATCGTAGACTTCGAGCCCGCCGTCGTAGCAGCCGGACCAGACCTGGTTGTCCAGCGCCGTGTCGGGGATGGCGAAACCGGACTCACACCCACCCACGGAGTGCCAGCGCCCCGCCACGATTCCCCCGGAGCGCGAGTTCGAGGGCCCCTCGTAGCTGTAACCGTCCTGGCGGTTGCCGTACAGATGATACGGAATGTCGTTGTCGGTATAGACGTGATACATCTGGGCGATGGGGAGAATCACCCGTTGAAACGACTTGCCGCGGTTGAGGGTGATGGTGGCCCCGCCGTCGTCGGCAACCATGAACCGGTCGGGATTCAGGGGATCGATCCACACGTCGTGGGTGTCGCCCCCACCCCGGGGCGAGTCCGATGCCAGCGTGGCGCCGCCGTCGCGGCTCATGCTGAAGCGGACCGACGTGAAGTAGATGCGGTCCGGGTTTCGGGGATCGACGGCGAAGCGCACGTAGTAGGGCGCTCGCTCGGCCATGTCGTGGTTACGGCTCATGAGGCGCCAGGTGCGTCCCCCGTCGTCGGACCGATAGAAGGCCGGGTCCTTCTCCTGGATGAGGGCGTACACCCGGTCGGGGTCCGAAGGAGCGATGCCCACCGCGACCTTCCCCACCGGCTGGTCCGCGGCCGGCAGACCGTGGCCCGAGATCTTCGCCCACGTGTCGCCGCCGTCCCGGGACACGTACACGCCACCGCCGGTGCCGCCGGAGTCCAGGTCCCACGGATCGATGCGCAGAGACCACATGCCGGCGAAGAGGATATCGGGACGCTGGGGGTCGATGGCCAGATCCGCGCACCCCGTCCCCTCGTCCACGAAGAGCACCTGCTTCCACGTCTTTCCGCCGTCGGTGGTGCGCCAGACGCCCCGTTCCTTCTGGGGTCCGTAGCCGTGGCCCTCCGCACACGCGAAGACGATGTTGTGGTCCCGGGGGTGCACCACCACCCGGCCGATGCGCCCCGTCGCCTCCAGCCCCATGTGCTTCCAGTGCTCTCCGCCGTCCACGGACTTGTAGATCCCGTCGCCCATGGCGAGCTCTGGCCGGATGATGAAGGTCTCTCCGGTGCCGGCCCACACCTCGTTGGGGGCCGTGGGTGCGATGGCCAGGGAACCGATGGACTGGGCATCCATGTGGTCGAAGGTGGGGTGCCAGTGCACGCCACCGTCCTCGGTCTTCCACACGCCCCCGGACGCGGCGCCCACGAAGGCGACCAGAGGATTGCCCGGGACCCCCACCACGGCGATGGCCCGGTTTCCCTGCGGCCCTACGGTGCGCCAGCGCAGCCCGGCGTACACCGACGGATCGACCTGCTGGGCTCCCGCGGCCGTCGCGAGGAGGGCGGGAACGACGAGGGCGGCCAGAATCGGGCAGCGGAAGCGGCGGAGGGCGGGAGGGACCGACATGATGGCTGCACCTTGCGTAGATTATCGCCTTGGACCGAGGGCCAAGCTGCCCCGGGCCGGCCGCCACGGCAAGGAGGGCGCCCGGCATCGTGCCGGGGTCGCTTCTCCGGTTCTCGCTCGTTGGGAACCGGCTCCCTGACACCTATGTATTCATGAGCACATGAGCACTCCAGAGACGTATATCGCCGACCGTGGCCGCGTGCACCTGCGCCCGGCACGGACATTTCTGTCGTCCCTCGCCCTGCTGGCGGCTCTCGCCCAGGGGGTGATGGCCCAGAACACCAAGAAGGCGGAGAGTCCCCAGGACATCGGTGCCGCCATCGCCAGGACCTGCACCACCATCAATCCCGCCACCCAGGGTGTGATCGCCGGTGTGGTGACGGACTCACTCACCGGGGTGACGCTGCCCGACGCCAGGGTCAAGCTCGTCTGGCAGGGTCCCAACGACACCCAGGCGCAGACCGCCAGCGTGGATACGAACAAGGACGGCTTCTACACGTTCTGCAACGTGCCGGCTGGGCTCCTCGTGCTCCTCACGGCCAACCTGAGGGTGACGTCACCTCCCAGGACCGTGGGCATCCAGGCGGGAATGCTCAACGTCGAGAACATCCGTCTCGCGGTGTCCAACCCGGACAAGCCGGGCGTGCTGGTGGGGCGGGTCATCGACGCCAGCACGCGGCAGCCCATCCCGGACGTCTCGGTGGAGCTGGTGCAGACCAAGAAGCAAGTGCTGACCAACGACCGGGGGTACTTCAGCTTCGGTGAGCAGTCGTTCGGGACGTACACCCTGAAGCTGCAGCACCTCGCCTACAAGACCCGCCAGGTTCCCCTTCACATCTCGGGCAACCTCACCCAGAACGTCGAGATCGAGATGACGCAGCGGCCCATCGAGCTCCCCGGGATCCAGGTGAGCGTGATGCCGCGTACGCCGAACTACGACCTCCAGGGCATGATCCGCCGGATGAGCCTGGGCTTCGGCACCTTCATCACCCGGGAGACCCTGGAGCGCCGCCCCGAGGCGAAGCTCGCCGACATACTTCGCGGGGTGTCGGGGATCTCGGTGTTCCGGAACGGCATCGACGCGTATCTGGAGGTGCGCGGAATGTCGTGCAACCCCGTCGTGTACCTGGACGGGCAATACCATCCGCTGGATCCGGATCTGGGCGTCAACGAGTTCTATGCCAGCGACCTGGAGGCCATCGAGATCTACAAGGGCGGGGAGACGCCTGCCGAGTTCCTGCGCCCGGGCTTCCAGGCCCCCTGCGCCACCATCGTCATGTGGTCGCACCGAGGGGGGGGCTGAGAGCGCGCAGTCGCGAGGGGCGAGACGCCTGAGAGCCCACCCGGAGGGGTAGTGACGCCCACCGTCCGCCCGGCATAGCAGTTCCTCCCGCCGCGCCGGGCGTTGCGCCCGACCCGTGGGCGTGGCAGGCTTCCCGCCCAGGTCCGCCCCGCCGCTCGAGCGTGCCGCCCGCCCGGAGGCCGACGGGGCTGGTCCTGGTGGGCCTTTCCGTCTATCACTTCCGGGCCCGCCACAGCCATCAACGACAGGCCGACCGAGCGATGATCATCGACTTCCACAACCATTACTATCCGCCGCCGTATCTGGACGCGATCCGTTCCGGAGGGAGCCGGTTCCGCGTCACCACCGACGCGGAGAGCAACCCCGTGCTCCACTCCCCGGGCGATTACAACGTGCTGGTGCCCGGCCACCGCGACCTGGAGTTCCGCTCGCGGGTGCTGGACGAGGCGGGCGTGGACCGCCAGGTGCTCAGCTTCACGGCTCCGGGGACCAGCATCGAGACTCCCGACCGGGCCGTGGAGCTGTGCCGGATCGTCAACGACGCCTTCGCGGAGGACGTGGCCCGCTGGGGGGGATGCTACACCGCGCTGGCGACGCTGCCCATGAACGCGCCGGACGCCGCCGTCGAAGAGGCGCGCCGCGTCACGGGCGACCTGGGACTGCCGGGCGTGATGCTCTTTTCCAACGCCAGCGGCGTCCCCCTCTCCGACGATCGCTTCGACCCCCTCTTCCGTGCTCTCCACGAGGCGCGCACCGTGGTCTACATCCACCCCACGTACCCCGTGGGCGTGGAAGTCATGGAGAAGTACATGCTCATGCCCATGGTGGGCTTCCTCATGGACACGACGCTCGCCGCCGCGTCGCTGGTCTACGCCGGAGTGGTGGAGCGTTACCCGGGGATCACCTGGGTGCTCGGGCATCTCGGCGGGGCTGTCCCCTACATGGCCGAGCGCTTCGACCGGGGCTTCGAGGCGTACCCCGAGTGCCGGGAGCGCTGTACGGTCCTGCCCAGCGAGCAGCTCAAGGCCTTCTACTACGACACGGTCAATTTCGACCCCGCGTGTCTGGCGCTGGCCCTGGGCTTCGCGGGAGCGGACCACCTCGTGGCCGGCTCCGACTACCCGCACATGATCGGCAGCCTCGAGAAGATGTGCGCGAGCATCGACGACATGGAGGTATCGGACGTGGATCGCGCGAAGATCCGGGGCGGCAACGCCGCGCGGATCCTCGGGCTCGTGTAGCGGACGATTTCGGGGAGATGGGTGCCGCCCGCGGTCGCCCATCCTCATCGGCCTTCGACCATGCGCATCTCCGGCTTCTCCTTCGCCCGCAACGCCGTCAAGCTCGACTATCCTCTCGGGGAGGCTCTCCGGAGCATCCTCCCGGTGGTGGACGAGCTGGTGGTGGCGGTGGCCCCCGGAGATCCGGGGGACGACACCCGGGGAGTGGTGGAGGCCCTCGACGATCCCCGGGTGCGGATCGTGGATGCGGTGTGGGACGAGTCCCGACGCCAGGAGGTCTATGCGGACCTGACCAACGTCGCCCTGGATGCCTGCACCGGAGACTGGTGCCTCTACATCCAGGCGGACGAGGCCCTCCACGAGGACGACCTGCCGACGCTGCGCGCGCGCTGTGAGGAGCTCCTCGACGATCACCGTGTCGAGGGACTCGTGTTCGACTACCTGCACTTCTTCGGCGACTACCGACACATCCAGGACGGACACGGCTGGTATCAGCGGGAGATCCGGGTCATCCGACGGGGCATCGGCGTGCGCTCCGTGCGCGACGCCCAGTCCTTCCGCCACCCGGACCAGCGGCGTATCACCGTGGCACCGGCGCACGTGCGGGTCTTCCACTACGGATGGGTGCGCCACCCCCGGTTCATGCAGGCCAAGGTCAAGGAGTTCTGGTCCCACCGCAGAAGCCGCGAGGAGGTGGAGGCCGAGTATGGTGGGGTGGAGGAGTTCGACTATGGGCCGCTGGGACGCCTCCCCACCTGGACGGGCTCACACCCCGCAGTGATGGCGGAGCGTATCGCCTCCATGGACTGGAGCGACCGCCTGCGCCTGAAGGATCCACCGGGAATGGTGCGCACGCAGCGCCACAAGGACGAGCGCCTCAAGAACCGGCTGCTCACGGCCGTCGAGCGGGCGACCGGGGTCGACTTCAACCACCGGAACCACGGGAAGGTGCTACGGGTGTAGGGCCGGCTCGGCCACGCCGAGCCGGCCGAACCGGCGTCACTACCCTGCTGCGGCCTGCGCTACTTCTTCTTCGTGTCTCCCGCGCGCAGGTCCTTCATGATGTAACGTGCCACCGCGTCGACGTCGCGGTAGTGCAGGCCGATGATCCCGAAGTGGGGCATGCCGGTGGAGTCGCCCACGAAGATCAGCTTCCTCAGGACCATGGGGCTGTCGGCAAGCGCCCAATCGGGTCCGAGGAAGGACGGAACGTTCAGCGTGTCGCCACGGAAGACGGCGTTCTTCACGCCGGCGCCGTCCTCACCATGGCATCGCACACAGCTGACGCGGTAGACGACGCTGCCCCGAGCGGTGTCGGCGCCCTCTTTCTTCCAGGTGATGGTGTCGAAGACCGTGGAGTCGAAGGCCTTGCTCGCCAGAGCTGCGGAATCCGCTTGGATGGAGTCTCGGTTGGCCTGCTCTGGCTGACCATGCGACGAGCCCCCGCAGGCGCCGAGCCAGGCGAGGGAAACGAGGACCGGAATGACTGCACGCATAGAAACAACGACCTCCCTTCACCAACGGGTGGCCGTGGGCGGTTCGTCCAACCCCAAGGTATCGGTGCAGCGGGGGGGGTCAAGTCGGGGATCCCCCGTGCCCTGGGCCTTGAGGCGGGCGCGACGACGGTGCAGGTTCACCGGATGCCGACTGAACGGAGCTCCGACAGCGCCCTCTTCGATGCGTTCATCGCCCGGTACGGGGCGCCGCCCACGCACGTTTCCCGGGCACCGGGACGGGTGAACCTCATCGGGGAGCATACCGACTACAACGATCTGCCCGTGCTGCCCATGGCGCTGCAGCGCGAGGTCCGCCTGGCGCTCCGCCCCAGGCAGGACCGCCGGGTGCGCCTGGCCAACATCCGTGCGGAGTTCCGGCCCCTGGAGTTCGAGATCGCCTCCGGGATCCCTCCTTCGGAGTCCGGGGATTGGGGCAACTACGTCAAGGCACCCGCGGACCACCTGGCACGCCACTTCGGCATCGACCGGGGCTTCGACGGCCTGCTCACCTCCGACGTGCCCGTTGCGTCGGGCCTCTCCTCGTCCTCTGCGCTGGTGAATGCCGTGGGTCTCGCGCTGGCCCACCTGGGCGAGATCGAAACCGAGCCCCTGGCGCTGGCCTCCCTCATGGCCGAGGCGGAGCAATACACCGGCACGCGCGGCGGGGGCATGGATCAGGCCATCAGCATGGGGGCCAGGGCGGGTCATGCAGCGCGCATCGATTTCGCGCCCCTGCGCATGCGCCATGTACCCATCCCGTCGGACTGGCGGTTCGTCGTGGCCGACACCGGCGTGCGCGCAGAGAAGTCGGGGGCGGCCCAACGGGCGTACAACCTGCGACGGACGGAATGTGAGCAGGCCCTCGAGGTCGTGGGCGAGGAGCTCGTGCGCGCGGGGAAGGTTCCGGGGCGCCCGTCGTCGTATCCGGCGGTGTTGAAGGCGGTACCCCACGATGGTGCCCTGGCCGTCGGCGAGAGCGTGCTCGAGGGCAACCTGCTGAAGCGCTTCCGACACGTGGTCACCGAGGCGCATCGCGTCGGCCTGGCCGCCGACATGCTCGTGAGCGCGGACCTCGCCGGCTTCGGCAACCTCATGGACGCCTCCCACGGGAGCCTGCGCACGGACTACAACGTCAGCTCGTCGGAGCTCGACGAGCTGGTGGCCCTGGCCAAGGAGGGCGGCGCCGCGGGTGCCCGTCTCACCGGCGCGGGCTTCGGTGGCTGCATCGTGGCGCTGGTGCCGCTGGTGGGCGTCGACGAGGTGGTGGCGTCGCTGCGGGACGGCTACTGGGGCACACGCGATCCCGGGGCACCCGCAGACTCCCGCGTGTTCGTCGCGGTTCCGTCCGCGGGTGCGACGTACACGTCGCTGTGACCGGCGGAGCTACCTGAGCCCCACGCGGGGGAGGGTCCTCATCACGCCCCAGGTCGCCACCGCGGCCGTGGCGAGGCAGAGCAGCGCTCCTTGTGTGCGCCCGTAGAGCAGGTAGCCCACGCCGAATACCGCTCCGTAGACCACCACGCACGCCAGGAACCAGGCCAGGAACGCCGCTGAGGGGCTCTCCGAGGGGTCGGGTGCGCCCACATGGATGCCGGCTCCCGCCCAGCCGGGGCCCATGGGACGGATGTGGTCGTGGAAGGACTGGAGCGTCTTCCGGGACGCCGGCGGCGTGAGGAAGGTCACCGTCACCCACCCCGCGGTGGTCACCGCGACGCCGATGACGAGCTGGAGCGAGGGGTCCAGAGGCGCGAAGCCCAACCGGGTGTGCACGAACTGGAAGTAGACGGCCACGCAGAACGAGATCACCATGGCCGCGAGCTCGCTCCACGCGTTGATGCGCCACCAGAACCAGCGCAGCAGGAACACGAGGCCGGTGCCCGCGCCGATCTGCAGGAGGATCTGGAACGCCTGCAGCGCGTTCTGGAGCCAGAGGGACACCACGCATGCCAGGGTGATGAGCACCAGCGTGGTCAAGCGCCCCACGGCGACGTAGTGCCGCTCCTGGCGGTCACGCACCACGAAGCGCCGGTAGACATCGTCCACCACGTACGACGCGCCCCAGTTCAGGTGTGTGCTGATGGTGGACATGTAGGCCGCAGCCAACGACGCCACCACGAGCCCCAGGAGTCCCGAGGGCAGGAAGACCAGCATGGCGGGGTATGCCAGGTCGTTCTTGATGATGGATGGGTCCAGGTGGGGGAAGGCCGCCTGGATGGAGCCCAGGGTCGGATACACGATGATGGAGGCCAGCGCCACGATGATCCACGGCCAGGGCCGGAGGCCATAGTGGGCGATGTTGAACCAGAGCGTGGCCTGGAGCGCGTTCTTCTCGTCCTTGGCCGCCAGCATGCGCTGGGCGATGTAGCCTCCGCCGCCGGGCTCGGCGCCGGGATACCACGTGCTCCACCACTGTACGGCGATGGGCACGATGAACACCGCCAGAGCGGTCTTCATGTCGGAGAAGTCGGGAAGGAGGGCGAGCTTGGCGTGTACGGCCGGATTCGAGAAGAGCCCGTGGAGCCCGCCCACCTGCGGCAGGTCGAGGGAGTACCACGCCGCCGCCAAGGCGCCGGTCATGGCGATGGCGAAGAGCAGGAAGTCCGTGACCACGACGCCCCACAGCCCGGAGGTCGCGGAGTAGATGGCGGTGAGGACCCCGGCGCCGATGGCCACCTGGTACTTGCTGGTGCCCAGGAGCACCCCGCCGATCTTGATGGCCGCCAGCGTCACGGTGGCCATGATCATGACGTTGAAGAACACGCCCAGATAGATGGCCCGGAAGCCGCGCAGAAACGCGGCGGGGCGCCCCGAGTAGCGCAGCTCGTAGAAGCCCACGTCGGTGAGGATGCCCGATCTGCGCCAGAGCTTGGCATAGAAGAACACCGTGCACATGCCCGTGAGCACGAAGGCCCACCACAGCCAGTTCTGGCTCACTCCACCGGTGCGCACCATGTCGGTGACGAGGTTCGGCGTGTCGGTGGAGAAGGTGGTGGCCACCATGGACGTTCCCAGGAGCCACCAGGGCATGGAGCGCCCGGCGAGGAAGTACTCGGCCGTGCCTTTTCCCGCCCGGCGCGTGAACCAGAGGCCGGTGATCAGGGCGATGAGGCCATAGATCGCCACCACCGCCCAGTCGAGAGAGGTGAGGCGCACCCCCTATTTCATCCGGGCGAAGGCCGTGGCCAGTGATTCCGGGTACTGTCCCGCGTCGATGCGCTGCCGCAGCGTCGCCTCGGCATGCTCGCGATCCTCGGCGTGCGTGACGCCGAACCAGTCACCCCGACCGGGCAGAACCGCCACCCGCACGGACCCCGTCTGCACCTGAGTCGAGAGCGCGGTGGAGAGGGGGAACTCGGCGTCGGTGTTGCTTCCCCACCGGTCCAGGAATCGGCGGAACTGGCGGCGGAGCACATCCACCACGGGGTCACTGAACCCCCAGAGGTTCATGGATACGATCTCGTTGCCGTTGAGCTCCACCGATTCGCCGTCGGGATCGACGCCGGAGGTCCATCCGTCCACCTGGCGGATCTCACCGATCTCGGTGACGCTCTCCAGGAGGTGGTCCTTCCCGAGCACGCAGATGCCCCTGGCCACGCCACCGGATCCGGAGAGCGTATCCGCCAGTGTATAGCCCACCATCGCCGCCTCGGTGGGGAGCGGGTCGCTGTTCAGGTGGCCCAGGAGTTGGCGGAACGCGTCGTTGCCGTACATGTCGTCCGCATTGCAGACACCGAACGGTCCGGACAGGCGGGGAGCCGCGCACAACACGGCCTGGCCCGTTCCCCAGGGCTTGTTCCGCTCCGCAGGCGGGCGGAAGCCTTCGGGAACATCGTCGAGCGTCTGCGCCACGAACTCCACCGGGAAGGCGTCGCCCACCACCGAGCGCACGTGCTCTCGCACGGTGTCCTCGATCTCGGGGCGCACGATGAACAGCGCGCGAGAGAAGCCCACCCGGGCGGCGTCGAAGACGTTGTAGTCCATGATGGACTCGCCGTCGGGCCCGATGGGATCGACCTGCTTGAGGCGCCCATAGCGGGTGGACATGCCGGCGGCGAGGACGACGAGGGGGATGGAATTGCGGGTCACCGTTCGGGGCACTCCTCGAGGCATTCGAAAGGCGCGGGCCGAGTGATGCGTCGCGCCGGTCCGGGAAGATGCGAAGGTCGGCCCCGCGGCGCGAGGACGGAGCCGCCGGCCGCGCCGGAGCCAGGATCCCGACCCCGGATCCGCCAGGGACCGTTGCAACGAAGCGCCATCACGGGGTGTCCTAGTTTACGAGCTACGGAAGGCGGGCTGGAGAAGATCGACGGGTGATGAAACTTCCGGGGCTCTCCGTACGAAGTGTACGGTGTGGGACGGGCAGGGTGCCCGGTCCACGTGAGGATCAGACGGGAGGGCAGGACGAGCCGGGAGGGGATGATGATAAACGCACACGTGGAAAAGAGATCGCCGGTCCCGTGGTGGGCCGCCTTTGGAGCGCCGCTTCTGGGCGTGCCTCTTCTGGTGATCCTGCTGGCATTGGGCGCACCCAAGCAAGCCCGGAGCAATCCGGCCAACGCCCCCGATGCCTACACCAACACGGAGCAGGTGGAAGTCGCCCCGGCGGCACGAGCCACCGCGGAGCTTCCTCCGGCACACGGGGAGGACGCGGCCCCCCCCCGCTGCTGACCGGTCTTGGCCGTAGCCCCGTCCCGTGAGACGGAGCGTCGCGGCCAGGGCCGGCTTCTTCCGATGACACGCCGCCCTGTCGGTTCGGGGGCGGCGTTGCTATTTCCAGGTGGAACCTCAGGGCCACCGTCCTCCGTATAGATGAGCAATGGACGAGATCCACATTCCCAACGACGCCACCTACGCGCCGGTCGCCCTCACCGACCTCATCGCCGGGGCCCCCCTCGCGTCCACCCTCCTGCTGGGGGCGACGCTGCCGGGGCAGGTGATCTCGGCCGCCGCGCTGGGGATGTACGCCGGCAGCGCGGTGAAGGACTGGCTCGCCCGCCAGGACGTGCGCTGGATCGACTTCGTGGTGGAGTTCGGCGCGGACGTGCACTGGCTCGACGCCATGCCGGAGGACGCTCGCCGCGAGGAGATCGGCCGCCTGGCCCGACGCCTGGACGACGGCTGGACGAACGAGCATCGGCCCAGGCAGAAGCTCGCACGCGACGTGAACCGCCGTCTCACCGAGTTCATCGCCTCCATCACTGGACAGCGGGTGAAGACCAGCTCCGCCGTGCGGGACTTCGGGCTCGCCCAGCTCGTCTTTCCGTTCGCCATGGGCGCGTGCGACGTCATCTCCGGCGACGTCTCCATCTTCCGCGACACCGGGCTCTTCGAGCCCCACGTCATCTGCCACGAGTTCGTGCACCGGAAGGGCTACTGGAAGGAGCTGCACGCGCAGGTGCTGGCGTACCTCGCGCTGGTGTCGTCGGACGAGCCCCTGCTGGTGCAGGCGGCCCTCGCGGAGAGGCTCCACAGGCAGCTCAAGGTGCTGGCGGCGGAGGACGCCGATGCGTACCACGACCTGGTGGAGGGTCTCCACGCCCGATCGGAGCTCACCGAGGCGTTGCACGCGGTGAGGCCGGATCCCACGGCGTACGAGAGCGTCGTGGGCTCCGTGATGCGACGCCTTTACGACGAGCGGCTGAAGCTCACCGGGCAGAACGGCATCTCCGACTACGACGTGGGCTTCACGAACTTCCTGTGGACGTTCGCCCACTCGGAGGACGCGCGGCAGGACAGGGATCTGGTGAGGGTCTGAGGCGCTCGCGGTCCTTTCCGGGTCCGGTCCGCCCGTCTCCGGCGCCTCACTCGAAGAGATCCATCTGCTCCTTCGCCGGACGGGCTTCCCCCTTCACCTCCGGCCGGATGAACGCGTCGGTGGAGAGGGTCGGGGGACGGTCGAGCCCGAAGCGCTCTCGGCTCACCTCGAACAGGGAGCGGAGCTGCTCCGCCCATGGCCCCTCGCCCCGGCCGCGCACGGAGAACCGCGCGTCGTAGAGCCTGCCGCCCCGAAGCTCCCTGATGCGGTTGAGCACCTTCTCCCGCCGTTCGGGGAAGTGCTGCTCGAGCCACGTCTCGAAGAGCGCCTTCACGCCATGGGGAAGGCGGAGCACGATGTAGCCGGCCCATGTCGCGCCGGCTGCCGCCGCCGCCTCCAGGATGGCGGGGAGCTCGTGGTCGGTGAGGCCCGGCACCACCGGTGCCACGTTCACCCCCACGGGGATGCCGGCTTGGGCGAGCACCCGGATGGCTCCCAACCTCCGGGCCGGCGTCGGGGCCCGGGGCTCCATGACGCGCTGCACCTCGTTCCGCAGCGTGGTGACGGAGAGGGTCACGGCGGCGGCCCGGTGCGAGGCGAGCTCGGCCAGGAGGTCCACGTCCCGCGTCACCAGGTAGCTCTTGGTGGTGATGGCCACTGGGTTCCGCAGCTCCGCCAGCACCTCGAGGCAGCGTCGGGTGATGCGCAGGCGCCGCTCCACCGGCTGGTACGCGTCGGTGTTGCCGCTGAGCATGATGGGTTGGGGCTTCCAGCCCGGTGAGGTGAGCGCTTCCCGGAGGAGCCGGGGCGCGTCTCGCTTCACCAGGAGCTTCGTCTCGAAGTCGAGGCCGGCCGAGAAGCCCAGATATTCGTGGGTCGGGCGTGCGTAGCAGAACACGCACCCGTGCTCGCAACCCCGGTAGGGGTTGATCCCCACGCTGAAGCCCACGTCGGGGCTCTCGTTGCGTGCGAGGATGGAGCGCGTCGTGTCGTCGAGAAGAACCGTCTGCGGCGCCGGGTCGTCGGGGTCGGTCCAGCCCTCCCGATCCAGGTGCAGACGCTCGAAGCGGTTGGGGGGATTCCAGGAGGCGCCGCGGCCGCGGCGGGGCGGGACGACGGGGAGGGGGAGGGATGGATGCACGGGTCGGCGTATTTCGGGTTTTATTCGGTATAGGTTACCCCATCGGCCAATGGGAGGGAAGGGTCTCCACGGAATGCTCGATGGCGTAGGGGGGGGCGCCGCGCCGCCCATGCGCCGGAGGTGGCCACCGTTGACCCCGGGCCGCCGGGGGCTTCCATTCGGGCATCTCCAGAACAGCCACAGTCTCCCGGTGACCGTCCCCATGAGCGCCAGGGCCCTTCCCGCTGCCGTCCTCCTCTCCCTTTTCGCGGGAGCGCCGCTCTCCAAGCCGCTCTCCGCTCAACAGGGCCGCATCCCCACCGCGAGCCCCGCGGCGGTGGTGCAGTCCGGTCACGCCCGCTTCAGCCTCCTCACCGACAGGCTGGTGCGCATGGAGTGGTCGGCGGACGGGAGCTTCGAGGACCATGCGACGCTGGTGGTAGTGAACCGCCGGCTGGAGGTGCCGAAGTTCCGCACGTCGACGGAGGAAGGCTGGCTCGTCATCGAGACCGACGCCCTGAGGCTCCGCTACAGGAAGGGGAGCGGACGCTTCGGACCGGACAACCTCGAGGTGCGCCTGGCCACCGGGCACGTGGACACCACATGGCGTCCGGGCCAGGGCTCCGCAGGGAACCTCGGGGGCACGATCCGCACCCTGGACGGGGTCAGGGGGCCCGTTCCCATGGGGCAGGGCCTCCTCTCCAGGGCGGGATGGGCACTGGTGGACGATTCCGGGAGCCCGCTCCTCGAGGGCGAGAACCCGCCCTGGGTGCATCCCCGGTCCGAGGATCAGCCGGACGCACACCAGGACTGGTATCTGCTGGCGTACGGCCACGACTACCGCGCGGCGCTGGGCGACTGGGCCCGGGTGTCCGGGCGCATGCCCATGCCGCCGCACTTCGCGTTCGGGATCTGGTGGTCCCGGTACTGGGCGTACACGGACCAGGAGGAGATGGGCCTGGTCCGCGACTTCGAGCGGTACGGCGTCCCCCTGGACGTCCTGGTGGTGGACATGGACTGGCACAACACCTTCGAGCTGCGCTGGGGCCGCTCCGAGAAGGACGCGGCCGGCCAGACGAAGGGGTGGACGGGCTACACGTGGGACAAGGCCTACTTCCCCGATCCCGAGGCGTTCATGTCGTGGGTCCACAGCCAGGGGATCCGCGTCACGTTGAACCTGCACCCGGCGTCGGGGATCCAGCCCTGGGAGCAGCAATACCCCAAGGTGGCCCGGGACATGGGCGTCGATCCCGCCACGAAGCGGTACATCCCGTTCACGATCTGGAACCGCCACTTCGCGCAGGTCTACTTCGACGACGTCATCCACCCGCTGGAGCGACAGGGCGTGGACTTCTGGTGGTTGGACTGGCAGCAGCAGAACACGACGGGGATCCCCGGGCTGAACCCCACCATCTGGCTGAACCACGTCTTCTTCAACGACATGCTGGAGGAGGGGAAAGCACGCCCCCTCATCTTCCATCGTTTCGGCGGGCTGGGGAGCCAGCGCTACCAGGTGGGCTTCTCCGGTGACGCCGCCTCCACCTGGCAGATGCTGGCCTTCGAGCCGGAGTTCACCGCCACCGCGGCGAACGTGCTCTACGGGTACTGGAGCCACGACATCGGGGGCCATCTCCCCGGGCCCGTGTCGCCCGAGCTCTACACGCGCTGGATCCAGTTCGGCGCGCTCTCGCCGGTACTGCGCACGCACACGACGAAGAACGCCGACGCCGAACGGCGCATCTGGGCCTACCCGCCGCCCTACTTCGAGGCCATGCGGGCGGCGATGCTCCTGCGCACGGAGTTGGTGCCGTACCTGTACACGGCATCGCGCACCGCGTACGACACCGGCATCTCCATGGTGCACCCGCTCTACTACGACTGGCCCGAGCTTGACGAAGCCTACACGCACAAGAGCGAGTACATGCTCGGCCCGGACCTCCTGGTGAACCCCGTGGGCGCTCCGGCGGATACGCTCTCCGGGCTGACGACGCAGCGCACGTGGCTCCCGCCCGGCGAGTGGATCGAGTGGCAGACCGGCGCACGGCTGAAGGGACCCGCGGTGGTGGAGCGACGCTACGCGCTGGACGAGATCCCGCTGTTCGTGAAGGCCGGGTCGGTGATCCCCATGGGCGAGGCCACGACCCGGGTGGGGGACCGCACGAGAGGGCCGCTGGTGGCTACGGTCTTCCCCGGTGGCGACGGCAGCGCGCGGCTCTACCAGGACGAGGGCAACGACGAGGGGTACCGACGGGGCCAGGACGCCTGGACGCGCCTCACGTCCAGATGGACGGACGCCGGGCGCCACCTCCGCGTCGACGTCGGCGCGTCGGAGGGGACGTTCGAGGGGATGGCCGGGAGCCGAGGCCTGGTGGTCCGCGTGCCGGAAGTTCTGCCGCCGGAGTCGGTGCGTGCCGGTGGGGCCGCGGTGCCTCACCGCACCGGCGGTGCCGCACCGGGATGGTCGTACGACGGCAAGCGGATGGAGGTGGTGGTGCGCCTGCCCGCGGCGCCCGTCGCCGGGGCGCGCTCGGTGGAGCTCACGTTCCCCGCCGCCGATCCCGGCCTGGTGGACGGGGTGGCGGGTACGCTGGCCCGGCTACAGGCGGCCCGGGACGTGCTGGAGCGCCTCTGGCCCGACGACTGGCCCTCGGATGCGTTCGTAGCGCTGAGTCAGACCGGCAGGCGCATCGAGCTGCACCCGGAGACGGCGGTGCGGGAGCTCCAGGGGCTGCGCAGCGCCCTCCCCGGCGAGATCGCGAAGGTACGCGACCTCAAGGGCGACGAGAACGTCAAGAGAAAGGCTCTGGCGATCCTGGGAGGGTGAGGGCCGGCCTTCGTCTTGGCCGGAGCGTCCCTCGCGACCCGCGAGCGGGTGTCTCGCTTCTCCTATTCCTCCTTGGAGAAGTGCCGGTAGAGGAGCCAGGTCCCCCAGATCGACACGGCGAGGAGGGCGGCGGGGACCACGATGGTCCAGATCGGTCCCCCTATGGGCGGCTTGGCGGGAAGCGGGGGCTGTCCCGCGGGCACCTGTGCCAGTGCGGCGGCCAGGGACGCGAAGAGTCCGCTCATGGTCCCGCCTCCCCTTCCCCGGGGTTGCGCCTGTGGCGTACACCCCAGCGGGCCCACAAGGCGCCGACGAGGGCGATCAACGCTGCAAAGGGAATGTGCACCCCCGTTCCCGACGCTCCTCCCGGGCGCCCGTGGGCCCAGACGTACCAGGCCACGGCCAGCGCCAGCACCAAGGCCGCGAACCCGGTGTTCACCGGCGCACCGACGTCCTCCGCATGGCGCTTCTTCCACCCGTACCAGGCCAGCCAGAGGCCCAGGAAGGACGCGATGTAGGCGATGCTCATCCCGATGAGCGTCACGTACCCTCTTTCCATCAGGCGCCCTCCGCTCCGGGGTCGAGGCGATCGACGGTCTCCCTCCAGTGCATCTTCTCCTCCAGCCGGTTGAGGTACTCGGCCTGGCGCTGCTCGTACTCCACGCTCACCGCCCGGAGCTTCGGGTCGATGACCCAGAAGAGGAACACGGCGCACGCGATGGCCAGCGCCATCTGCCATACCCCCGATCCCCTGAGCAGGAAGAGGTTCGCCGCGCCCACCATCGCAAACGCCATGCACAGCGGCGAGAGGATGATCGCGATCCAGTCCTCGCGGCTCCAGGCGTCCGCTTCCTCCGCCGTCCACCTCCTGCGGATGAGGGGCCGGGGGCCGGACTTGGCGGCGGCCGCGGCGGCGGCCTCGCTCGGATGGCCGGCGAGCAGTCCCATGCGCCTGGCCTCCGCCTTCACCGGGCCCCACCAGCCGATGGGCCTCGTCTGGAGATAGAAGTGGACGAGGTGCTCCATGGGCTCGGCCGGGGTGAGGAGCGTCGCCGGCAGGAAGACCAGAATTCCCAGCGCCATGAGCGACCAGAACTGCAGGTAGTCCGGCAGCACCGGGATGACCTTGAACTCGGGCAGCACCCACACCACCAGCCAGGCGATCCCCAGGTTCGAGATCCACGAAGCCAGGTACCCCCACGAGTTGAACCGCCACCACACGACCTGGAGGATGTTGGGGAGCCAGATGCCGGCCATCATGAGCCAGAGCGCGAAGATCAGCCACTGCGTGAGGTTCTGCATCATGAGCCCGTAGAAGAACGAGCCGCCGACGAGCACCGCCGTGGCGATGCGCCCCACCCACACGAGCCGCCGCTCCGACGCCTTGGGGTCGAGGTAGCGCTGGTAGAGGTCGCGGGTGAAGTAGAGCGCCCCGAGGTTCATGTGGCTCGACACGGTGGAGAAGTGGATGGCCAGGATCGCCGCGAAGAACATGCCGACGAGCCCCGCGGGGAGGAGCTCGAAACCCATCCGGTACCAACCGAGCTCGTACACGGACTGGTCGGCGATGTGCGGGACCATGACGAAGAACGCGACGATGGACGCGGCCCAGATCCCGTTGCGCAGGAGCGTGATCGCTCCGCCCCACCAGATCCCGTACGCGCTGTCCCGCACGGTCTTTGCGGATTGGATGCGCTGCGCCTCGATGTACCAGTCGATGCTCGTTCCCATCCCGAAGCCGCCCACCACGGCGATGACGAGCATCGTGATCCACCAGGCCGTCGGAAACGCGCCCGTGAACCATCCGGTGAAGGCGAGGGAGTTCAGACGCCATGCCTGGCCCAGGCTGTGCACGCCCGTGATCACGCCGTGCGGCCCTCCGGCCGCGACGATGCCCACCACCGAGACCAGGAGGATGGCGAAGATCGCCACGATCCCCTGGAGGAAGTCTCCCATGACGACGCCCCAGTACCCTGCGGCCAGCGTGTAGAACATCGTGATGGTCGTCGGGATGGTGAGCCCGACCCACACGGGCCACCCGAACGCGAGCTCGCAGACGCGGCCCATGGCCATGCCCACCCAGCCGAGGATGAACATGTTCATGAAGACCTGCCACCCGGCCATCCACCCGCGCATCAGCTCCGCGCCGAAGCCGTGGAACCGCACCACCTGCCACTCCGCCTGCGTGAACGCCACGGAGCGCCGGTAGATGCGTACCGACACGAACGAGGCCACCGACGTCCAGGCCGCGAAGAACGTATACCAGAGGCCGCGGAGGCCGTGCTGGTAGACCTCTCCTGTGACCCAGATCGGGGTGTCGGTGGCGGTGTGCGTGCTGAACACCGAGGCGGCGGGAAGCCACCACGGGAGGCGCCTGCCGGCGAGGAAGAACTCGGACTCGGAGCGCCGCGCGAGACGGTAGAAGAACCCCGCGCCGCCCACCATCAGGACGACGAACGCCAGGGTCCAGAACCAGTCGAGGGCTGTGAAGTGCGTCAGGGCGCGCCTCCCTCTCTCGAGGGTTCGAGGTGGGCCGCCCCGCCCGGCACGGCCGTGGAAGGGAGAGAATAGGAGGGGAGGGGCGTCCTACGCCATCACCCCAGGGCGTCCGCGGCGATCACCGTCCAGTCGTCGTGGGCGTGTCCCTGCTCTATCCAGCGGTCCATCTCCCGCGCTATGGCGGGAATCACCGAGAGCGCGACGTCGCCGCGGTGGGCCGCCTCCATCATCAGGCGCGCGTCCTTGCGCGCCATCGCGAGCTCCCAGGAGGGGTGGTCGAAGTCCGCTTGCAGGACGCGCGCCGCGCGGGCGGGAAGGGAGGCGCCTGGGTTGAACCAGTCGAAGAGCGCCGCCGCCTCCGAGGGCCCGATGCCCATGCCCTTCGCCAGCGAGAGCATGTCGATGACGCCGGTGGTCATGGCGAGGAGGAAGAGATTGCCCAGCAGCTTGAACGCCGCGGCCCGGTCGGGGCGGGGTCCGAGATAGACCACCTTCCCGGTCATCTTCGCGAGCTCCGGCTCGAGGGCGTCGAAGCGGGCGCGGTCGCCGGAGGCCAGCATCAAGCCGGTGCCCTCGCGGGCGTTCTGCGGCCCCATGAACACGGGCGCGTGCTGGAAGCCGATGCCCCGCTCCCCCCAGCGTCGGACACGCTCGGCGGCCCCGGTGGGCGAGGTCGTCGTGTGATCCACGATCACCAGACCGTCGTCGAAGCCTCCCATGGCGCGCTCCAGGACGTCGTCCACAGCGGAGTCGTCGGAGAGGGTGACGTGCACGCGCGCGGCCCCCCGGGCGGCCTCGGCGGGGTCGTCGAAGGCCACCACGCCGTCGGTCTCCAGCGCCTTCGCCCGGGAGGCAGTGCGGTTCCACACGTGGAGCGTCTCACCCCGCTCCCGCAGCGCGCGCACGAAGTTCGAGCCCAGCAGTCCCATTCCGTAGAAAGCGATCATGTCGGTACCTCGGAGGATCGTCGAGTCGGTGTCGTGGTGAGGTGGTGAACGTAAACACCCTGGAAAACCGAGCGATCCCTGCGATCTTCAGTGCCGGCACCGCGAGGGACCCGGCCGGATCGGGCGCAGGAGCGCAGCCGGGCCGGGTCCCTTTGTCTGCGCCATGGAGTCGGAAGATGCGTCGCACCGTCGCTCCCCGGTGGGTCCGGGGGATCCTCACCGCCCTGCTGGTCGCGACCTCGGCCCTCGCTGCGGGCCCGGTCCGGACCCTCGCCCAGGCCGCCCCCAAGGGCCGTCCCGTTCCCTCCTGGCTCGTGCTGGGGACGTTCCCCGCGCATCCCGGCCCGGAGCGCGTGACGTATCCCTACCTGGCCGACGAGAAGACGGCGGCGCCGGCACCCGGCGGCACGGTGGAGGGGCACACGTGGCGGGAGGCCCGCACGGACTCGCTGGGCCGGATGGACCTGAAGCTCGCCCTGAAAAGTCCGCCGCTGGAGCAGGCGGCGGCGTACGCGTTCTCCTGGGTGACGAGCCCGGAGGATCGCACGGTGACGTTCGGCTTCGAGTCCGACGACGACGTGGAGGTCTGGCTCGACGGAACGCGCATCCTGGACCACGAGGTGGCCCGCAGCATCCACGGCGGCACGGACACGGTGACGGTGCGCCTCGCCAAGGGGGCGAACCGTCTCCTCATGAAGGTGGTGAACCGCACCGGGGAGTTCGGTCTGGGCGCGCGCCTCCTGGCGGTGCCCGGGAGCCGCATCGACGACCTCCGACTGGGCGTCACCCCTCCCAGGGGGGTGGCCGCGGCCACGGGTCCGGCGCCGGCCCTGACGCTGGGCCCGCTCTCCATCGCCGCGTCGGCGACCCTGGACGCCGCCGACGGTGAGCTCCACGTGCCCGTGGTGGCTCGGGGGACGCGCTGGGGCGGCCTGGGCGGCGCCGTCCGGGTGCGGGTGGGCTCCCGCCAGGCCGACCTGCCCGACTCCGCGGACGGCGTGAGCGCGTCGGTGGATCTCCCCACCACGTGGAGCGACCTCGCCGAGGCGGCGGCGGCCGGGGCGAGCGGCGTGCAGGCCACGGTGGCCGGGGGTGGGCCGTACGGCCGGGCGGTGGACGCAGGCGCCGTGCTGGACGTGCTCGCGCTCCCCATCGAGGTCCAGGGGTGGCGCTGGCGGGACGCCGACGGTACCTGGCACGACCTGCCGGCCGCAGGGGAGCAGGGCCAGGCTCCCACGGTGGTGCGCGAAGCCCGCGTCCTCTCCTTCCGCTCCGCCGTGCCCGGGGTGCTGGCGGGCCTCGACCTGGACATGGACGCCGCCGAGTTCGGCGCGACGTCGTCGACGGTACGCGTGAACGGGGCGGAGCGCCCCATCGACGTCGAGGGACGCGTGCACCTGTGCGCGCCGTGCCACGCCGGTGACACCCTCTCCGTGGAGGTGGACCCCGCCGGGCAGTGGTGGAACGCCCCGCGCCTGGTGGTTCCCGGCCCCGGCTGGATGGAGATCTCCCGAGGCGCCCATTGGGCGCGCTTCTTCCTGGGTGACAGCGTGCTGCCGGCGGTTCCCGGGCGGGACGTCGCCCTGGCGCTCATGGCGGCGAGCACCGATGCGAGCAAGACGCGCTATCGGGCGCTGGTGTCGGACTGGATGCGCCGCCTCGCTCCCGCCTCGCGGAAGATCCGCGCGGACACCATCGACATCGTGGGCAACTCCCACATCGACGCGGCCTGGTTGTGGCGCTGGCCGGAGACGGTGGATGTGGTGCGCAACACGTGGCGCACGGCGGCCAAGCTGCTGGAGAAGTATCCGGGCACCACGTTCGCGGGCTCGGCGGCGGCATACTACGAGTGGGTGAAGGAGTACGAACCCTCGCTCCTGGACACGATCCAGGCGCTGCAGAAAGCCGGACGCTGGGCGCCGGTGGGAGGCTGGTGGGTCGAGTCCGACGCCAACCTGCCCAGCGGCGAGGCCTTCGTCCGGCAGGGGCTCTACGGGCAGCGTGCGTACGAGCGCTTCTTCGGCACCACCGCCCACGTGGCGTGGATCCCCGACACCTTCGGCTACGCCTTCACCCTGCCGCAGATCTTCAAGAAGGAGGGCCTCGACTTCTTCGTCACCCAGAAGCTCCGCTGGAACGACACCGACAAGTGGACCGCGGACAAGAACATCTTCTGGTGGGAGGGGCGCGACGGCACGCGGATCCTCACGTACATCCCGTACGGCTACAATCACGACCTGAGGGCCGAGACCCTCGCCGAGCAGTGGAAGGCCACGGTGGACTCCTCCGCGGCGCGGCGCATGATGGTGCTGTACGGCGTCGGGGACCACGGCGGGGGGCCCACCATGCAGATGCTGGACCGCGAGCGGCGCCTGGAGCGCATCCCGACCTTCCCGGCGCTCAAGGGCGACCTTCCCGTGCAGGCCCTGGAGCGCATGCGGAAGGAGGCCACCGCGGCGCCGGTCATCCACGACGAGCTGTACCTGGAGTACCACCGGGGCACCTACACCAGCCAGTCCGAGATGAAGGCCTGGAACCGGCGCATGGAGGGGCTCCTCGGCCTCACCGAGGTGGCGGCGGTCCACGCATCGTTCTTCGCGGCGGCCGACGCCTGGTACGACTACCCGCGCGGGGCGCTCACGCAGGCCTGGGAGAAGGTCCTCTTCAACCAGTTCCACGACCTGCTTCCGGGCTCGGGGATCGCACCCGTCTATGAGGACGCCGAGGCCGACTACCGTGAGGCCCAGCGCCTCACCCTCATCGAGCTGGGGCGCGCGGGACAGGCCGTCGCCGGCTCGCTGGACACGCGCTCGCCGGTGCGGGGAGGACGCCCGTACGTGGTGATGAACCCGTCGGGCCACGCGCGCGCCGGCGTGGTCACCATCCCGTGGACGGCGGGAGACGTGGGCGTGGTGGGCAGCGACGGCAATCCACTTCCCAGCGCCGTGTGGGGTGACAGCCTGCGGGCCCGCGTGGAGGACGTGCCGCCGACGGGAGGGCTCCTCGTGTGGGTGGTGCCCGGAAGGTCCGCCCTGGGCGCGCCGCTGGGCGCGCTCCTGCCCTCTCCCGGGGGGCGTGCGGTCATCCAGAACGCCCTCCTGCGCGTCGAGATCGACCGTAGCACCGGCGAGATCGCGCGCATGGTGGACAAGGCCACCGGGCGCGACGTGTTGGAGCCCGGTGGTGGCGGCAACCGACTGGCCACGCGCAGGGACCAGCCCCTGGAGTACGACGCCTGGAACCTGGACAACACCGACGATCCCTGGGTTCCCGTTGCGGATACGGTGCTTGTCGGCGAACCGCAACACGATCATCTGGGAACGTTCGTGGAGGTGGTGCGGGCCGACGGGAACGGACGCTTCGAGCAGCGCCTGACGCTTCCCGACAGCCAGGCGAGACTGGAGGTGGATACCCGCGCCCTGTGGCGAGCGGACCGCCGCGTCCTGAAGGCGTCGTTCCCGTTGGCGGTTCCCTTCGACAGCACCTGGGCGGAGATCCCCTACGGGGCCATCGAGCGGCCAGCGGTCCCCCTCACGCGCAAGGACAGCGCGCGCTACGAGACCCCCATGCAGAGGTGGGTGGACGCCAGTGACGGCGACTGGGGCGTGAGCCTGGTGAACGACTCCAAGCACGGGTACGATGTGCGCGGGGACACCCTGCGCCTCACGCTGCTGAGGGCCCCCAAGTACCCCGACTCCACGGCCGACATGGGGTGGCACCACTTCCGGTACGACGTCGTGGTCCACGACGGCGACTGGCGGAGCGGACCCACCGAGGACGTGGCCGACCAGCTCGACGAGCCGCTGCGGGCGGTACCGGTGCCGGTACATCCGGGGACCGGCAGGACCCGGGGCTTCCTCGCCGTGGAGGGGGTGGGTGTGCAGCTCGGGGCGCTCAAGATGGCCGAGGACGACGGCGACCTGGTGGTGCGCCTCGTCGAGCGCCACGGGGAGCCCACCACCGCCACGCTGTCGCTGCCCTGGCCCTTCGAGTGGCGGCCGGCGGACCTGCTGGAGCGGCCCGACCCCGGTACCGAGTGGACGTCCAGCCTGGGGAACCGCGCGTCCATCCGACTGCAGCCCTGGGAGATCGCGACGGTGCTGGTGCGGCGCAGATGATGGGCACCTCGGCGGGGGTGACCCTACGGTGCTCGCGCGCCGCCGGCGCGTCCCCGAGGCAAGCGGGCCCCGCCCGGTCACCCGGACGGGGCCCGCTGGGCCGTCGACCTTGCGGTAGCGTGCGCCTCAGGCCATCTCGACGTCGTAGCAGACGCGCCAGTCCGTCATGTTCTCGGGATCCGTCGAGCCCTCGTCGGAGGGGTAGTGGCGTCCGACCCACGAGGAGACCGGGCCGGTGTACTCACGGCGGTAGTCCTCCAGGTGGTCGTTGGCGGTGAGCTTGTCCAGCTCCTCTCCGAAGAGCTCCACCACCAGGCTGTCGCCGGCCTCACCCTCGAAGAGGACCTTGTCGATCTTGTCGACCTTGTTCCTCCGGGGGTGGTCGGAGATCGTCCAGAACCCCTTCTCGGGGAACTTCAGCTCGTTCGTCTGGCCGCCCGTGGTGACCTTGGAACGGAAGCGGAACTCGCCTTCGTCGTCCCAGGCCGCTTCCTTGTTGTCCTTGATCTGGATCCACCTGAGGATCACGCGGATCCGATTCCCGGCGTTCTCCGACATCATGGCTCCTGGAAGGTCGTTTTGCCTCTCTAGCGCAGATGAATAGAGCGCTCCCCCACGTCGGGTCAAGGCCTACTTGGCTCTCTCGGCCATCAACGCCAGCAGATTCGCCTCGGAATCGCGGAAGAAGGCCATCCAGAGCTCGTAGGAGCCCATGTCGGCCACGAGCCCGGGTGGCGCCTCGAAGGAAACGCCCCGGTCGGTGAGCGCCGCGTGCGCCTCCTGGATGTCCGGAACCCTGAAGTAGAGGATGGAGCCCGGGTGATCGTGCTCGGGTGACTCGGGCTTCGCCAGCATGAGGCGCACGCCCCCCAGATCGAAGAACGCCATCCCCGGCGCCCCGAAGAGGAAGGGGATCCCCAGGGTGTCCCTGTAGAACTCCTTCGCCCGCTCGACGTCGGGGGCATTCATGGCGATCTGACCCAGCGCGGACAGCCCGGCGAACGTGGACATGTGGCCTCCGATCGGTTGTGCGGGCGAGGGAGCCCGGTTAATATTTACTTCGCATAAGTAAATAGAATCCAGGGGAGGCGCAATGGGCTCGCAAGAGATCGCGGGGCGGAGCGAGGCGGGGGGCGCATCGCCGATCCCGGCGGCGGGAGAGCTCGATCCCGGGATCGTGGCTCTGGCCGACCGCCTGCACTCCACCGCCATCCACCTGCTGCGGCGGGTGCGTGGCGAGGATACCGCCATGGGGCTCACGCCTCCCCGGGCGTCGGCGCTCTCCGTCATCGTGTTCGGCGGTCCTATCACGCTGGGCGACCTGGCTGTCGCGGAGCAGGTGCGCCCGCCCACCGTGTCCCGCCTGGTGCGCGACCTGGAGGAGGCCGGCCTGGTGGTGGTGCGGCCCGATCCCCACGACGGCCGCGTGCGCGTAGCCGACGCCACCGCCGAGGGACGGGTCCTCCTCACCGAAGGGCGCGCTCGCCGGGTCGCCCACCTGGCGCGGGACCTGGCGGCCCTCACGGTGGCGAAGCGGAAGACGCTGGTCCGGGCCGCCGGCATCCTGGAGGAGGTGGTGGTCCCCCGGGGCCGGCCCGGGCCGGGGAGCTGAGGGGAGCCGAAGCCGGCGCGTCCCGGCCCTAGAACCTCCAGTCGAATCCCACCACGGGCACCACCGGCAGCTGCGCCAGCGGCGTCATCCCCGGCGAGCGCCACGGCCGGAACGCGTAGAAGAGCGCGTCCCTGCGATCCAGCGCGTTGAGCACGCGGAGGTAGGGGTGCACTGTCCAACGCCGCCCGAGGAGCGTGGGGTGCAGCGCCGCACGGAGCTCGACGTCGATGCGCAGGAAGTTCTCCTCCGGCCCTCCTGCCAGGGGAGACGCCTGCGGTTGATCGGTGTTGCTGAGGGTCGGCACGCCGATCACCGGCGCTCCGCTACCCGAGGCGCGGGCGGCATCCGGCGTGTTGATGGGCACGCTGGTATACGGGAGCCCGTACCCATAGGCTACGCGCACATCACCGCCGAGAAGGTCGGTGAGGGAGCCGGTCACGCCGGCGCTGAGGAGCTGGCGGCCGGTGAAGTCCGAGGTCGAGCCCGCCAGGTCCCTCCCGGACCAATACCACGAGAGCTGGTAGCCCAGCCACACGGTGGCCCGGTCGCCGGGGCGCTGGACCCGGAGGTCCACACCGGAGTTGAGCACGCGGCTCCCCTGGCTCGCCGGAAGCCCGTCGTACGCCTTCCAGAAGCCCGACAGCCCCAGTTGCACGCGCTGGCCCAGGGTCTGGTCCAGGGAGACCACCACGTGGTCGGCGGTGGCTACGGGAAGGAGGCTCGTGAGCGTGGAATCCGTGGGGGACGGGGTGGTCAGCGACGCCTCCAGCGTGGCGTCACCGGCCCATACGTTCTGGTGGTAGCGTCCCGCGGCCACCGTCACGAAGGCCTGAGGTGCGACCATCCAGGTGAGGGCGGCCCGGGGGGCCATCCGCACGGCTCCGGCGCCCTGAAACGCATCGGCGCGCACGCCGGCGCGCAGCATGACCGACTCGCTCAGCGAGCGGGACACGTCCACGTACACTCCCGCGGAGCGGGCCTCCGCCCGCGAGGACGCCGCCGTACCCGCGCTGTCCGGGCTCAGGACGACCGCGTCGTACGAGGCCCGGAGGTCCTCGAACGAGACGCCGAAGCGGGCGATGCCCCCCGCCGTGGGCCGCGCCACCTCGACGTTGCCGCGGACGCGGTCGTCGTGGGCGTTGGCCAGCAGGGGAGTGGGCGTGGGCCCGTCCCCGGAGATCGTGCGCTGGAGGGGCAGCGTGGCCTGGTATCCGGCTCCCGCCACCATGGCGTCCAACACGGTGCCCCGGATGTGCGCCCGGTAGTCGAGGGACAGCGCCCGGTTCGACCACCAGGCCTCCCCGGGTGCGTCGCCGGAGGGAAGACCGAGTGTCCCGGGGAGATCCAGGCGCACGGACTCACGGTTCCAGAACCCGGTGGCGCGCACGTGCTGGCTCGGAGCCGGGTCCGCATCCAGGCCCAACAGGACGTCGCCGTATCCGTAGGGCGACGCTCCCAGGGCTGCCCTTCCCAGGTCGTACAGCGTCCGGCCCGAGAGGAGGAAGCCGGCGTGGTCTCCCAAGGGCCCGTCGGTCTCCACCCTGCCGGAGAGGAGGTCCAGGGAACCAGAGGCGTGCAGTCGGTCGCGGCGGGGCCGACGGGTCTGGAGGTCGAGGATGTAGCTGAGGCCGCCGTCGTAGCGCGCCGGCGCACCCCCCACCAGGAGATCCGCCCGTCCCAGGGCGTCGGGGTCGAAGCTCCTCATGAGACCGCCCACGTGGAAGGGCGTGTACACGGGAGCGCCGTCCAGGAGCACCAGCTTCATGTCCGTGGTGGAGCCGCGCATGAAGAGCACGTCGCTGGGCTTGGACGGGTCGTTGCCCCCCATGCTCTGGACGGCTTCCGCGAGTCCGGCGTCCGCGAATCCCGCTCCGGTCTGGAGGGCGACGGCGGCCACCCGCCCCTCCCGGGCCGCATCCGCGGCGGGCGTGACCGAATCGGGTGCCTGGACTTCGGCCGTGACGTTCACGGGCGGGAGCTGGAGCGGACGCACCGCGAGCTCCAGATCCACCATGACGGCCGCGTCGGCCGGCACCATCACGTACACCGTGACCGGCGCGTGTCCCGGGTGGCTGGCCCGCAGGCGCAAGGCACCGGCGGGAAGCCCCCCGATCTCGTAGTGGCCGAGGCTGTCCGCGACGGCACTGCGCCTCAGGCCGGGCCCCCACACGTCGACGGTGGCGTTGGGAAGAGGCGTCACCGTTCCCTGGAAGGTGCCCCGCACGGTACCGGACACCGAGCCCCCCTCCTCCACCGCCTGCGCCGTCACGGGACCGAAGCCGGCCGCCAGGGCCAGGGCCGCCAGAGCGAGGCCGAGGAAGCGGGACGGGGACGCGACGCGTCGGGGCGCCATGGCTCGGATGCTCACCGATCCGGCGTCCGGAAGACGACGCCGTCGTCGTCCCGGCGCACCACGGGTCCGGAGACCGTCAGCCCCTCGAGGGTCCGCGCCAGGTAGACCCGGCCGCCCACCTCCAGCGTGGTGGGCACCACCCCGCGGGGGAGCTCCACCCGCACGGGCCCGGGTGCGGGCCGCGCCTCGAGTCGGCCGGTGGCGGACGTGAAGCGGCTTCCCAGGGGCGCCAGGATCGCCGCCTCGCTGCCGGGTACCCAGCGGACATTGATCTCGGTGCCCGCGGTCACGTCGCCGAGGACGACGTGCAGAGGCCCTGAGGGCACGTCCAGGCGCACCCCCGTCGTCTCCGCCGCTGCCGCGGGCCCGGCGGCCTGAGAGTCCGGGGCCGGCACCGCCGTGGTCCGGGAGTGCACGATCTGGCTCAGCCAATGGCGGACCGGGGAGCGGGGCAGGGCAGCGGCGGCGGTGGCCACGCCCAGAAAGAGCACCGCACCGGCGGCGCGGGCCCACGCCGCTCGGTGGGTTCGCTTCCGGAAGGGGAAGGCACCGGCCCGCACCGCGGCCCGGGCGGACTCGAGATCGAAGCTCGTGTCCAGGGATGCGAGGCCGGCGGCGACCGTCGTCCGGCGCTGCTCCAGTGCCGCCAGGCGATCCCGGCACTCGACACATGCGTCGAGATGGGCTCGGCCCCGACTCTCGTCGGCGGGCGCGGCCACACCATCCCTCAGAGCCGTGAGAAGTGCTTCGTCCAGGTGGTCCACGCCCGTCATGCCTCGTCCTCCGCCCCTGTCAGGGCCTGGTGGAAACGGCGCTCGGCCCGCGCCAGCAGAGTCCCCACGGAGGTGGAGGCCACGTCCACGGCTCCGGCGATCTCCTTGTAGCTGAACCCCTCGAACCGCATGAGCAGCATCTCCTGATCCCGGGGCGACAGGGCCTCCAGCGCCGCCCGCGCCCTGGCCTCGTCCTCGCGGCGCTCCAGGGATCTGTCGGGATCCTCCGTGCGCGCCGGTGCCACCGGGCGCTCCTGGAGCAGCCTGCGCCGGTTCTTGTCGACGCGGTACCGGTCCCGGACCAGGTGCGTGGCGGTCTTGAAGGCCCACGCTCTCAGAGCGGGCACAGGTCCCTCCACCGCGTGGGTGAACAGGCGCACCATGGCCTCCTGGGCCGCATCTTCAGCGGCGTCACGATCTCCCGTCAGGCGATGGCAATAGCGCACCAGACGCGGATAGATCTCGTCGAACGTGGCGTCGAATTCCACGTGGTCGTCATGGTGAGAGCCCACCGGCCCCCGGGGCCCCGGGGGGCACGCGGGGATCCAAGGAGTATTCTACCCACGGTATAACCCCGGGGTCGTCGTCGCATGGAGAACGAGTGAGGTGGGCGGACTGTGACAGTCGGCGTCGTTCCCGCGGACCGGGCCGCGGGCGCGACCGCGAGACGCTCGCCGCCATCGTCTCTGCACCGCCGCTCGAACGCGCTCGCAACATCCGAGACTCCCCACCAGAGAGGAGGTTTCCCACACATGATGGATTTCGGCTCCTTCGAGGCCCTCACCTTCGACTGCTATGGGACCCTCGTCGACTGGGAGCGGGGGATCCTGGAGGCTCTCTCGCCGGTGCTCGCGGCTCACGGCGCCGACGCCGGCGGTGCCGAAGCGGCGCTGGAGCGATTCGCCCGGCTGGAATCCGGCATCCAGGTGGGCCGGTTTCGCAGCTACCGGAGCGTGCTCGAGGAGGTGATGCGGGCCTTCGGCGCCGAGCTCGGCTTCCGGCCCTCCCCGGGTGAGGTCGGCGCGTTCGCAGCCTCGGTGCCGTCGTGGCCGCCCTTCGCCGATACGGTACCCGCGTTGCGCGCTCTCGCCCGGCGATACCGGCTGGCCGTGGTGTCCAACGTCGACGACGACCTCTTCGCCGGTACCGCCAGGCGCTTGGAGGTGACGTTCTCGGCGGTGGTCACGGCGCAGCAACTGCGCAGCTACAAGCCCGCCCGCGCCCACTTCGACGAGGTGCTGCGGCGGCTGGATCTCCCCCGGGAGCGGGTGCTGCACGTCGCCCAGAGCCTGTTCCACGATATCGGGCCTGCCACCGCGCTGGGCTTCCGTTGCGTGTGGGTCAACCGCCGCGCGGGCAGGAGCGGGAGCGGGGCCACGTCTCCGGCAACAGCGGTACCAGACCTGGAGGTGCCGGACCTGGCCACGCTGGTGGCACGCACGGGCCTCGGGGCGTGAGGTGGCGCCGGGCGGCCCGCGCCCCGCGGCCGCGACGACCCACCGCCCCGAGTGGCGGGTGGGCTGCCGTCGGCGAACGTAGGACCATTCGAGGTGTTATCAAGCCAGACGCATGACGTATCAACCGTCAGAATTCACAATTCTCCGGAGTCGTTTCGTGAAGAAGAGCGTCCTGTTTGCGGTGCTGGCGCTGGGCGCGACCGCCGTTCTCACCACCGGGTGCGGCGGGGGGATCCGCCATATCTCCCAGATCACGCCGGTACGCCAGAGTCGGCTCACCGGCCATTGGGTCCTCAACACGAAGGAGAGCGCCAACCCGGACACCATGTTCCGCCGGCCGGGCCGACCGGGCGGAGAGAGGGGTGGCGAGCCCGGTGAGGGCGGTGAGGGTGGTGAAGGCGGCGAGGGTGGCGGTTTCGGTGGACGGGGCGGCTTCGGCGGGCGTGGCGGCTTCGGCGGTGGCATGGGCGGCAGGGGTGGATACGGCGGCCGCGGCGGAGCTCCTTCCGGCGCCCGGACCAACCCGGCGGCCATGCAGGCCACCCGGAGGCTGGTGATGGACCGGGAGGCGACGCTGGACGTCGTCCTCACCGACTCGACGGCGACGCTCACCTATCCGGGGGAGGAGCCCTGGGTCCTTCCCTTCGGGAAGACCGTGAAGCGCAAGGTCGATAAGGACGTGACGCTGGAGGCCAAGGCCCAGTGGAGCGACGATCGACTGGTGGTGACCCGCTCGGTCTCCGACGGCGGAAGCATCCGGGAGACCTTCGAGCCGGCCTTCGACGCCGCCCGGCTGATCGTGGACGTGGACATTTCCATGAGGGGCGGCTCCAGGGGAGGTGGGGAGTTCCAGCGCGTGTACTATCCGCCGACGGCCAGGTCCGGAGATCGCTGAGGCCGCGCGCGTGGGGTGGCCTCGCTGGGGGGCGCCCCACGCGCCGCTCATCGCAGTCGCACCGGGATGCTCAGGACCCAGACCTGGCCTGGGCCCGCGCACGAGACCCAGAGCTCCGAGCCGTCGGGGGTAGCCGCCATGGCCACGGGGCTCCCGCCCACCCGGACCCGCGTCGCCACCTTCCGGTCTTTCACCGAGAGGATGGAGATGTCGTCGCTGCGAAGGTTGTTGACGAACGCGACCCTTCCTCTGGGTGCCATGAGCACGGAAGCGGGCGCGTCCCCGATGCCCCTGTGGATCTCCTCCTCCAGGCGGTAGAAGACACCGCTGATGAAAGCCACCCGGTCCTCTCCCCGGACGGCGCCGGCGTAGGTGGTGCCGTCGGAAAGCACGGTACCGCCGCCGGGGTGATGTCCCACGGCCACCCGTCCCACCGTGCGGCCCTTCTCCAGATCGAAGATCGAGACCGTGCCGTCATCGACCTCCGGCGTGAACACCTCGAGTCCGTCGCGGGTGGCCGCGGGTGTGGAGGGCCACCGGCCCGTCTTGATGGTGAACCGCGTCTCAAGGTGCGCTCCGTCGATGTCCACGACCCGGTCCGCGCGTGCCGCAGCCAAGAACCACGTGTTCTGAGCATAGGGGCCCGCGAAGAAAGATGGGCCGGCAGGGGTGGCGAGGGAGTCCACCAGGGCGTGGTCGGCAAGGCGGTACACGAGGATCCCCGACGTCCCGAAGCGGGACACGCCGAGCCTCTTCTGGTCCGGGGTCACGAACAGTCCGGTGGGTGCTCCGGGCACCTTCCACCGGCCGGTGACCTTCAGCCCGACGACGTCCATCCGTACCACGCGTCCCGAGCCGGCCACCGCCACATAGGCTGCGCGACCGTCCCGAGTGAACACGATCTGACGAGGGCGCCTGCCCACGTCGAGGCGCGCGAGGACCTGGAACTCCTGGGGCTCGATGGGGCCGATGACGGTGCCGGCCGGGGAGCCGCCGCCGGCGTGACCCCGGGGGAGGGCATCGCCGGGGGCGCACGCGCCGACGACGAGCACGGCAGCGAGGACGAGGCGATGTCGAGACATGGGCTGTCCCGCTGGAGAGGGCGGCCACGTCCCTCGGGGGGGTGGCGTGGAAAGGTACGGCCCTTTCGATCCCGCCGAACCGGCTCCGGGTTGTCGCGGGCGACATGGTGGCCGCACGGTTGAGATCGGCTTAGACTTCAAAATAGGACCGAGGCAGACCCCTACCACACAGCCCCCTGGCGATGCGCTTCGCATACATCGACTCCCAGGGTAACGAGGTGCCCATCCCGAGCGTGGATGCTCTCGCGCTCCGTATCGGGTTGGGTGCCATCGGACCCGACACACAGCTCTACGACGCACAGGCGGACCGCTGGGGCCCGGCCTCGTCCCACGAGATCTTCCACACCCTCTCCCGTGACGCCACGGAGGAGGGGTTCGTCGCGCCACCGCCCCCTGTGGTCCCCGAGGAGCCGGCGGAGCCCGCGGCGGAGTCCGCGCCGCCGCCCCGGGACAGCGCGGCCGCCGAGCCCGGGGACATCGCCCCGTCCGAGCCCGAGGAAGCTCCCCCGGTCTTCGACCTCTCCGATGAGTTCATCTCCGGGAGCGGCGAAGCCGGCACCGGCAAGGGAGCGAAGGCGGCCGAGGGGGCGGAGGACGAAATCGAGAGATCCGGGGACTCCTCCGCAGCGGGATCCGAGCCGCCGGCTCCCCAGACGGACGACCTGAAGCTCGACCTGACCTTCACCGACGTCGGTTCTCCCCCGGCCGGCGCCGGCGAGCCCGCTGCTGCCGAGCCGCCTCCGGAGGTACCGAAGCCGCCGGCAGCAGAGGGTCCGCTCTCCCTGGAGGGATCCGACGTGCTGGAAGGCCGGCCTCCCGAGGCGTCGGACGCCGGTGGTGCTCTCGATCTGGAGCAACCCTCCTCGGACCTCACGCTGGAGTCTCCCACGGCCTGGATGGCGAGAGGCGGAGACGAAGGCGGCGAGGCGGGGGCGGATGACGGCGCCATGCGGTTCGACTCCGGCCAGGCCGCGCCGCCCGAGGAAGCGGAGCGCAGGGCCGGCCGCGCGCCTCCTCCACGTCCCGATCGTCCGACTCGGGCGCGCCCGACTCCCCGCAACCGCCCCTCGCCGCCCCGACGGGTGAAGAGGCGCTCCCCGCTGCGAACGCTCGGGGGGATCGTGGTCGTGGCCGCTCTGGCCGGCGGCGGTTGGTACGGATGGCAGTGGTATCAGGCCCGCGATGCTGCGACGCAGGCCGGGCAGCTGAAAGCAGGGCAGGCCAGGGTCACGCTTCCGGTGATCCCGGCGGCACTTCTGCCGCGGATGCGGGACATCGGCAACGCGGCCCTGTCGGCCACCATCGCGCACCTGAGCGACATGGAGGCGGGCTTCCGCCTCGGCGCCGAGCCGGACAGTCAGTGGCTCGCGGGCATCTACATGGCGAACGCCGGCAGATACGGCGGCATCCGCGCGTACTGGCAGGGTATCCGGGCCTTCGTGGATACGGTGCGCGCCGTGGACGCCACGGTCTTCCACGAGGAGTACGTCAGGCAGTTGCAGCACGAAGGAATCACGGGTGATACGGCGCGTATGCTCCTCGAGCGGGCCGACTCCGGATTCGCCGCCACCCGCCAGAGCCGGCAGGCGGCGTATTCCCTCATGGACGATCTGGTGAACGCCTCGCTGAACCTGCATCAATTCCTGGTGGCCAACCAGTCACAGATCGATTACGAGCCGGCCGCCGGCGGCGTGTCGCGCGACCCCGTGCTCGAGGCGGTGCCCACGAGCAAACAGCTGGGCACCGAGATGTGGAGCAGGGTGGATCGGATCACGGCAGCGCTGGACTCTCTCGGCGCGCTGGACAAGGTGACGACGGAGCAGCTGACGACTGCGCTCTTCAAGCGCATACGGCAGGCGGGCTTCCGCTAACAGGTCGCCGACTCCTCCGCGAGGATTCTCCGGGATTCCACGGCGCATCCCGGTGGATCGCGGACCACCGCGTCCCGACCTGGCGCGGCTGCGGCTGCGGGAACCCTGCGGGCAACCCGGTGTAGCGGACCCGGCTTCCCGGGCGCGACTCTTCCCCCTCTCGCGCGTTCTGCACGCATATTGTCGCTACCGTGCGCCCTCCCCTTGCCGCGCGGTATCTGCGAACTCGACGGTGGGAGGTGTGGGCATGAGGTCAGGATGCGTGTGTCGGGTGCTCGTGGTGACGGCGATGGCGGCGATGGCTGCGGCTCCGCTCGCGGCACAGAAGAACGTGACGCCGCCCAAGGCGACCATACGGGTCTTCTTCGACTGCCCGCAGTACGGCGCCTGCAACGGTTCGACTGCCTTCGACTTCTTCCGCCGGCAGATCCCCTACGTCAACTGGGTGCGCGACCGCACGGAGGCCGACGTGCATGTCCTCATCACCCAGCAGACCACGGGTGGAGGCGGGGAGCAGTACCGCGTGGCATTCATCGGGCTGGGTGTCTTCGAGGGCCAGGCAGACAGCCTCGTGGTGAACATGCCGGCCACGGCAACCATGGATGAACAGCGCAGGGCCATCGCGGAGAAGATGAAGCTGGGGCTGGTGCGCTACCTGGCACAGACCGAGGCGGCGCAGCAGCTCCGCGTCAGCTACGGGTCTCCGGGGGGGGCGGGAAGGCCCGGCGGGCCGCCTTCCGGCGCGGCACGCTCCCCGGCGACATCCGCACGGAAGGATCCCTGGAATTACTGGGTGTTCTCGCTGAGCGGAGACACGTACCTGTACGGGGAATCGTCCTACAAGCAAGCCAACTACTACGGGACGGTGACGGCGAGCCGCACCACGCAGGCGTGGAAGCTCAGGGTGGGCTTCGACTACTCCCTGTACGACCAGAAGTACATCCTCACCGACACCACCTACAGCGAGTCCCAAC
>JAJDNC010000060.1 GCA_022340865.1 Gemmatimonadota bacterium | reverse complement strand
CCTGGCCCTGGGCGGCACGTTCATGGTGACGTACGGCTCGTACCTGGCCGAAGGCGCGACGCTGCGCACCGACGCCGTCATCACGGTGGCGGGCGACACCCTGGCGGGGCTGCTGGCGGGGCTGGGCATCTTCCCCGCCGTGTTCGCCCTGGGCCTCGCCCCCAACTCGGGGCCGGGGCTCCTGTTCGCCACGCTGCCGCAGGTCTTCGCCCGCATCCCCCTGGGATGGGTGTTCGGCTTCCTCTTCTTCGGATCGCTGGCGGGGGCGGCGCTCCTCTCGGGGATCGCAGCCTACGAGGTGCTGGTGGTGGGCCTCGCGGACTCCCTGGGGTGGCCCCGGCGCCGGGCGGTGTGGAGCGTGGGCCTGGCGGCCCTGGTGCTCGCCCTCCCGCCCATGGTGAGCCTCGATGTGTTCGTGCCCTGGGACCTCACCTTCGGATCCGGGGGGCAGACCTTCGGCGCCGTGCTGGCCGTGGTCACCGTGGGGTGGTGCATGCACCGGGGCGATCTCCTGCGCCAGCTCGGCGGGGACGCCCCGGACACGCTGGATCACGTCCTCGCGTGGTGGCTCCGGTGGGTGATCCCCGCGGCGGTGGCGGCGGCCTCGGTGTGGTGGCTCCTCACCGACGTCCTGGGCGCGGTGCGCGGCGCGTAGTCGTCATGACCTGGGACGCGGTGGTGGTGGGCGCCGGCCCCAACGGGCTCGCGGCCGCCGTGGAGCTCGCGCGCCACGGGTGCACCGTGCTGGTGCGCGAGGCCTCCTCCGAGGTGGGCGGCGCCGCCCGCACCGCGGAGATCACCCTCCCGGGGTTCCGCCACGACCTGGGCTCGGCGGTGCACCCCCTGGGGGTGGGCTCGCCGTTCTTCCGCTCCCTCCCCCTGGAGCGCTACGGCCTCGAGTGGGTGCATCCCGAGCTTCCGCTGGCGCATCCCCTGGAGGGCGGCGCCGCCGTCACCGTCGAGCGCGACGTCCACGCCACCGCCCGCGGGCTGGGGCGGGACGGCCCCGCGTACCGGCGGCTGGTGGAGCCCTTCGTGGGCCGGTGGCCCGGCTTCGTCCACCAGGTCCTGGACACCCCCCTGCGCTGGCCGCGGGACCCCGTGCTCCACGCGCGCTTCGGGCTGAGGGCGCTCCGCTCCGCCCGGTCGCTGGCCACGCGCTACCTGCGCACGCCGGAGGCGCGTGCGCTGCTGGCGGGCAACGCCGCCCACTCGGCCCTCCCCCTGGACCAGGTGCCCAGCGGCGCCGTCGCCCTCGTGCTGCTGGTGGCGGCCCACGCGGTGGGCTGGCCCTCCCCCCGGGGCGGCGCCGGGGCGCTCACCCGGGCCCTGGCCGAGCATCTCCGCTCCCTGGGTGGCACGGTGGAGACCGACGCGCCGGTCTCGTCGCTGGACGACGTGCCCGCCGCCCGGGCCATCCTCCTGGACCTCACGCCCAGGCAGGTCGTCGGAGTGGCGGGGAGCCGACTCCCGGACCGGTACCGGAGGCGGCTGGAGGCGTACACGTACGGCCCCGGAGCCTTCAAGGTGGACTGGGCGCTGGACGGTCCCGTCCCCTGGACGGCGGACGCGTGCCGGCGGGCCGGGACGGTCCACGTGTGCGGCGCGTTCGAGGAAGTGGTGTCCTCGGAGGCGTCCGTGGCCGACGGCTGGGCCCCGCGGCGCCCCTTCGTGATCCTGGCGCAGCCCACCGTGCACGATCCCACCCGGGCCCCGCCGGGAAAGCACGTGGCGTGGGCGTACTGCCACGTCCCCAACGGATCCGCCGCCGACATGACCGAGCGTATCGAGGCACAGGTGGAGCGCTTCGCGCCGGGCTTCGGCGCCCGCATCCTCGCCCGTGCCACCCACCGGCCGGCGGACCTCGAGGCGTGGAACGCGAACCTCGTGGGCGGCGACGTGAACGCGGGCCTCCTCTCCCTCCGCCAGACGCTGGCGCGGCCCGTGCTCTCCACCAGGCCCTGGGCGACGCCGGCGCGGGACCTCTATCTGTGCTCCGCGGCCACGCCTCCGTACGGAGGGGTGCACGGCATGTGCGGATACCACGCGGCCAGGACGGCGCTGAAGAGGACGTTCGGGAGGTAGCCTCCCCTACCCTCCCCGGAGCACCTCCGCCAGCGTGTCCGCCAGCGCGTGCGTCACGGTGCGGGGGAAGTGTCCCCCGTTGTCGAGGAGCCTCTGGTTGACCTCGATCTCGATGCCCATGTAGCGGCGGTCGGCGTGCCGGCGCCTCAGCCAGGTCGTGAGCCCGTCGGAGGCCCCGCGGTACGGCTGGTTCCGCCGCACCCTCAGCTCCGGCAGCCTCGCCTGCAGCGTACGCGCCCAATCACCGGCCAGCTCCCGCTCGCTCTTCCGCGCGGGATCGTACAGGAGGGCCAGATCGGCCTGCCGGGCGTGGCCGTTCAGGAAGGGTGCGAACGAGTGCAGCGCCAGGTGGAGCACCCGGCGGCCCCGCTCGTCCAGCGCCGCCACGTCGGCGTCCACCGCCATGCGGTGCGGGGCGTGATAGCGCTCCAGCAGCACGAGCCGCTCCGGCCGCGACAGCTTCCGGGTCCACTCCGAGAACACCCGCGGGTTGTGGGGGGAGCGGTTCAGGTCCGCGAGGAGGCGGGTCACGGTGGCGATGCGCGGCTGGGCCATGGGCACCTTCGGCATCACCCGCGCCACGTCCCGCACCAGGTCCCGGCCCAGGGCGACGGTGCCGGCGTCCCAACCGCGATGCGACGCCAGCGCCGGCCCTGCCCGCCGGAACAGGTCCTGATACTCGATGGGCACGCGGTTGCCCCCGTGCTCGCAGGTGACCAGGATCGCCACGGTCCGCCCGCTGCGGGTCCGTGTGCCCCGCCGGCGTGGCGTCACCCTACGCCCTCGAAGGGCTCGTTGCGCTCCAGGCAGCCGCAGAGAGCCCCGTACACGGCGGCCAGGAGCGCGCGGTCGACGACCTGCCCCGCGCCCCTGCCCATGCGGGCGCCGGCGGCGACCTCGCGCACGATCCGCCGCGCCAGCGTGCCCGAGGCGAGGATCCTCTCCAGGGCGCCGGTCCACTCCCCTTCCGGGTCCTCCGGCGGGAAGCGGTCCAGGAGGGCCCGCCACACGTCGCCGGCGCGCATGCCGTCCGCATGGATGCCCAGCACGCCGAGCACCCCCCGGTCGGAGACCGTGGCCTCCTCCGCGTCCCGGGTCGTGCCTTCCAGCACGGCCGCCAACGCCTCGGTGGAGGGGTCACGCCCGAGGTCGCGCCCGGCCAGGGCGCCCACGGCCAGCGCCTTCACCACCTCGCTGACGGCGGCCACCACCCCGAGGTCGGCGGAGGGACACTCCTGGGCGTCGATGACGCGCACCTCCACCGTGCCCCGGTCGAAGCGCGCGATGGCGCCCCGGGCGTTGGCCCACTCGTAGCGGAGGATGCCCTCGGGGTCGAGGGGCGCCATGTCCGCGTAGATGCGCCCGAGGATCTCCCGCTCGTACTCCTCCTGGCTGAACGCGGGCTCCGGCACCACGAGCCCCGTCACCGACGGCACCCGCCGGGCGTTGCCCCGATACGCCACCAGGCGGGAGTCCAGGGCGCCGCCGTGGGCTCCGTCGAGGATGGGCGAGGACGCGGCCAGCGCCGGGATCAGCGGCAGCGTGATGCGGATGGCGGCGTGCAGGCGCGCGAACTCCTCGTCGCCGGAGAACGGAAGGTTGAGGTGCGTGCTCTGGAGGTTGGCCCAGCCGTGGCCGGAGCATCCGAAGATGCGGTCGAAGGCGTGGTAGACCTCCGTGTACTCGTGGGGCCAGAGCTCGGTCTCGGTGTGGGGGTCCATCCACGGGTGCATGGCGCCGGGCATGAGGCGCGCCCCCAGCGCGCGCAGCTCCTCGTCGGCCCGGAGCACGCTGGCGTGGAAGCGCCCCACCAGGCCGGCCAGCTCCGGGGCGGGCCCGGCGGTCTTGAGCTCCAGCACGTGGAGGGTGAGCTCGTTCGACCAGCCGATCCCGTCGATCTCCGGCTCCTCGCCCGGCGCCTCCGCCACCCGCTCCATGAGCTCGTCGCAGACGGGCTTCACCGCCAGCGTCTCCGCGTCCACGATCATGGTCTCGATCTCGACGCCGTACGCCTCGAAGAGACCCGGACGCGCGCGCTCCGGCAGGACGGTGGTGGGCTTGCCGCCGTCGTCGCTCATGCGGTGCGGACCCTCACGCCTCTCCCCGCTCTCCCCCCCGCCGGTCCAGGCGTACCCGGAACCAGCGTACGACCTCGTCCCAGAGGGCGTCTCCCAGGATCCCGTCCTCGTAGCCGCCGTCGAGGTTCGGGTTGTCGTTCACCTCCATGACCATCACCCGCCCGTCGATCTCTTTGAGGTCCACGCCGTACAGCCCCGTGCCGATGAGGCGTGCGGCGCGCACGCCGATCTCCAGCACCCGGGGGGGCACGTCCTCCAGAGCCACCGGCTCCACCCGTCCGTACTGGGTGCGCGCCCCGGCGGCGTGGATGATCTGCCAGTGCCCCGGCGCCATGTGGTAGCGGCACACGAAGAGGGGCTGGCCGTCCAGCACGCCCACGCGCCAGTCGAAGGACGACGGCATGAACTCCTGGGCGACCACCAGCTCCGACTCCTTCAGGAGCCCGGCGAGTTGCTCCTCCAGCTCGGCCTGGGTGGTGGCCTTGGCGACGCCGGCGGAGAACGAGCCGTCGGGCTTCTTGAGCACGCACGGGAGCCCGACGCGCGCGGCCACGTCCGTCACGTTCCCGTCGTGCACCACCATGGTGCGCGGCGCGGGGATGCCGTGGCGCTGGAAGAGCTCCGCCTGGTACACCTTGTTGCTGCAGCGGACGATGGACTCGGGATCGTCCATCACCACCAGCCCCTCCGCCGCCGCCCGCTGTGCGAAGCGGTACGTGTGATGGTTCACCTGCGTGGTCTCGCGCAGGAAGAGCGCATCGAACTCGCCGAGGCGCCCCGAGTCGTCCTTCGTGATGAGCTCCACGGCGATCCCCTGGCGAACCGCCGCCCTGGTGAGGCGGCGGATGCCCCGGGTGTTGGACGGCGAGGTGGGGTCGTCCTCGGACCAGAGCACCGCCATGTCGTAGCGGGCCTCGCGCGTCCGCGGCCGGCGGGTGGGGCGCGCGAAGTAGTCGCGGGCCCGCTGGAGCACGAAGTCCTGGTGCTGCTCGGGGATCTCGAGGCCGGCGATGGGACGGATCCCCGTGAGCCGCCAGTGCTCGTCCTCCCAGGTGAAGCGCGCGCGCAGGAAGGGCGCCGGGAACTGGTTGAAGAGCGCCCGGCTGAGGCGATCGTAGCGCTTGGCCACGTTCTTCCCGAAGTAGATGCTCAGGTTGAAGCTGCCCGACTGCAGCGGCGCCAGGCTGCGCTGGATGAGCTCGTCGAGCTCGCCTTCCACCAGGCGCAGGACCGGCGACATGGAGAGCGCCTGGAGCGTGGCCACCGACGGCAGGGGGCGATGGCCGCGGGCGGCGGCGAGCAGGGAGACGTAGTAGCCCACGCTCTGATAGCCGTACCGGCGGCACACGTTGAAGACCGTGACCCTCTTCATCTCGGCGTAGCGCGGATCGACGAGGTAGGAGCGCGCCTGCACCACCTCCACGCCGTCCATGTCGAAGGGCCACCGCTTGGGGTTCTCCACCACGATGAGCGGGATCACGTCTCCTCCTTCCGGGGCTGCACGACGAGGAGGTTGCCATCGTAGGTGAGCACGCCCAGCATGATCGCCCCCAGGAGGCGCATGACGCCGACGCGGTAGTTGCGCGACCCGAACCGGTTCTCGTGCAGGGGATCCGCCACCAGCACGGAGTCGGTGTCGGCGTCGTAGCCGTGCACCACTACGAAGTGTCCCTGGGGGTCGCCGCGCACCGAGTCGTACTCCAGGCGCCCGCCGTGGTCGGCCTCCCGGGCGCAGCCGTACAGATACGTCGCCGACAGCCCCGTGAGGATGGGCTCGCCCGCGCTCACGTGCCGGCGGATCATGTCCGGTCGCAGCTCCTCGAAGTGGATGCGCCCGCCCAACTCCAGGAAGTCGATGTACGCGCGCGTGGCGACGTGGAGGCGCTCCCCCTCCTTCACCTGGGACTGCGCCACCAGCCGCGAAGCCAGGCTCGGGGCGTCCCCCTGGAACCAGGACGGATCGAAGATGTCCAGGTTGTACGTGTAGAGGACGGCGTCGTAGCCCCGCTTCAGCGCGTGGATCCCCAGGAAGACGCCCAGCGTGCCTCCGGAGACCAGGGGCGTGACCTCCCGCACCACCCGGTCCAGGGGCATGGGGTCGTCGAGGTAGGCGTAGACGGCGTGCAGGCAGGTGGGCCCGCAGGT
Source organism: Gemmatimonadota bacterium (assembly GCA_022340865.1). Lineage (GTDB taxonomy): Bacteria > Gemmatimonadota > Gemmatimonadetes > Longimicrobiales > Gaopeijiaceae > SZUA-318. The sequence goes on along the minus strand of JAJDNC010000060.1, from coordinate 12,011 downwards.
GGCGTCATCCGGCTGCGGCAGGATGTCGAACGCGAGATGCGTCGGGGTGGCCAAGGGTCAGCTCCCGAGTGCAGGTCGGCGTGCGCATCCGCTGCGGGACGCGGAGGCGTCCCGCCCGCGTGTAGCCGCGCTAGTGGAAGGTGGGCGCGGTGTAGACGTAGATGTACGACATCTCCTGACCGTTGGCGATGCTCGCCGTGTGGTCGAAGCCCTGGCCGTTGTCGAGACCGACCTGCAAGTGGACCGAAGCCGCCGTGGCGGACGTGTTCCTCACCTTGACCGAGATCGAACCGAGGCTCGTGAGCTGCACGCGGTTGTCGTACGGCAGGGTGATGTCCGTCGTGTCCTGCGAGTTGTAGACCTCCGAGATCACGCCGTTCTGGTCCTTCACCTCGTAGAAGTCCGTGGAGAGGATCAGCTGGAGTGACCCGGGCGCCGTCCCCTGGACGACGATGTGCGCCACCGTCGGCATGCTGCCGGGACCGGTGCTCAGGGAGCATGCCGAAGCGACCAGCGCCGCGACGGCCGCCAGAACGAGGCCGATACGGGTGCCGCGGGAGCGAGAGTCGGTGAAGCGCATGTGCCTGGTTCGTCGGGTGAAAACACGCTGACCGATGAAGATACCGCCCAACGCCGATAATGTCCCCCCGGGGCGGCCCAGGCTTGCCCCGGGAGGGATTCCTGGGGAGCTTTTCCGGTGCTTCAAGTAGCGAAGACGGACCGGAAAACAAACCCGATGCCGGGGTGTATCCGATCCACCGTTGGCCAGGCCTGTGCGCGTCCGCTCCGCCCCTGAGCGGAACGCCGCCCCTCCCCCTGGCACGACTCTAGTAGAAGATCGACCCCAAAGGAGGCCGGCCGGAGGCGGGACACCGGTCGGTCAGTGAGGAGATAACCGATGGCGGAAGAGACCCGGGGGCCCGCCGGCCCCGCCGCGGCCCCGGCGAGCGGTGGGCCCCCCGCCGGAACCGGCACCGGGAACGGTAACGGCACCGGCCGGAGGAAGGGACGCGGAGGCCTCGTCATCCTGCTCCTCGTCCTCATCGTCGCGGGCCTGGGCGGGGGCTACTGGTACTTCAAGCTCCGCGGGGTGGTCTCCACCGACGACGCCTACGTCGACGGCGACCGGGCCACCATCACCACCAAGGTCCTCGGCCGCATCGACACCCTCGGCACCGACGAGGGTGACACGGTCCAGGCGGGCCAGCTCCTCATCCAGCTCGACACCGCCGACCTGAAGGCGCGTCTCGACCAGGCCGACGCCCAACTGGACCTCGCCCGGAAGAACGTCAAGCTGGCCGAGGTCACCCAGAGCAGGGCCCAGGACGACGCCAACCGCGCCGCCGTGCAGATCAAGGGCCACGCCATCACCCAGGAGGCGTACGACCACAGCCGCTCGGCCCTGGAGGCGGCCCAGGCGGAGCACGCCATCGCGCTGGCGAAGGTGCAGACCGCGCGCTCGGCGGTGAACGTCATCCTGCAGCAGATCGCCGACACGCGCGTGGTGGCCCCCTTCACCGGCGTGGTGGCCAAGCGCTGGCTCCTGCCGGGTGACGTGGTGCAGCCGGGCCAGCCGGTCTTCACGGTCTACGACCTCCAGCACGTGTACGTCACCGCGGTCTTCGAGGAGACCAAGCTCCGCTACCTGCCCCTGGGCACCGAGGTGGACATGTCCGTGGACGCCTATCCCAACCTCGCCCTGACGGGGAAGGTGATCCTCATCGGTGCCGCGGCGGCCTCGCAGTTCAGCCTCATCCCGCCGGCCAACGCGTCGGGGAACTTCACCAAGGTGACCCAGCGGGTCCCGGTGAGGATCGCCATCGACAAGAGCTCGGAAGGCGCGGATCCCCCCCGGCTTCTCCCGGGGATGTCCGTGGTGGTCACCGTTCGCAACCCCCACGAGTAGGACGCGACGGGACCGCTGATGCCGACGGAGCAGTCGCACCTCCGGCACGAGCTCGTCGAACGGTTTCCCATCCTCGACCCGGCGAGGGGGGTGTACCGCTGGCTGGTGCTGGCCAGCGTCATGGTGGGCACGTTCATGGCGGTGCTGGACTCCACCATCGTGAACGTGGCCCTGGCCAAGCTCATGGCCACGTTCGGCGTCACCGTGGACCACGTGGAGTGGATCCTCACGGCGTACCTGCTGATCTTCGCCGTGATGCTCCCGTCGTCGGGGTGGCTGGCGGACCACTTCGGCTACAAGAGGATGTTCCTCATCGGGCTCTTCCTCTTCACGCTGGGCTCGTTCCTGTGCAGCCTGGCGAGGAACATCGACGTGCTCATCGCGTTCCGGGTTCTCCAGGGCGCCGGCGCCGGGTTCCTCCTCCCCATCGGCATGGCCATCATCACCCGGGAGTTCCCTCCCAACATGCGGGGGGTGGCGCTGGGGTTCTGGTCGGTGGCCGCGTCGGCCTCGGTGTCTCTGGGGCCCACGCTGGGCGGCTACCTCATCGACCGCTACGAGTGGAACGTCATCTTCGACGTGAACGTCCCCATCGGCATCGGGGGGATCATCGCGGCGTGGATCATCCTCCGCGAGCACCGGCCGGCTCCCGGAAGGAACTTCGACATCGTCGGCTTCCTCTCGCTGGGCGTGGGCCTCACGGCGCTTCTGCTGGCGCTGGCCGACGGCAACTCGGCGTGGAACACCGGCGGCTGGGACTCGACGTTCATCCTCACGTCGTTCTTCATCGGGTTCGTGGGCCTCGGCGTCTTCCTGGCCACCGAGCTCATCGTCGCACACCCCCTCGTCGAGATCGAGCTCTTCAAGAACTTCAACTTCTCGGTGAGCAACGTCGTCCTGTTCTCGTTCGGCGTGGGGATGTTCGGCGCGAACTTCCTGCTCCCCATCTACCTGCAGAACTCGCTGGGGTACACGCCCCTCCAGGCCGGCTTGGTGTTCCTGCCCGTGGGCATCCTGCTGGGGCTCACCGCGCCCTTCGCCGGGATGTTCACCGACCGCTACGACGGGCGGGTGCCCATCCTCATCGGCCTGGCGATCATGGCGCTGACCATGTACCAGTTCAGCTTCCTCTCCCTGCTCTCGGAGAAGTGGCAGATCCTGCTGCCGCTCTATCTCCGGGGCTTCGGGATGGGATGCCTGTTCTCGCCCCTGACCACGGTCGCCATCTCGGAGATCCCGAACCGCAAGATGGCCCAGGCCTCCGGCCTCATCAACGTGATCCGGCAGATCGGGGGCAGCTTCGGCGTGGCGGTGTTCGGCACCATCCTCACCCGTCGCACCATCTTCCACATGGCCATGTACGGCCAGCAGATCGACCCCACGTCCGCAACGTACCAGCACTTCTTGTTGGGGCTGAGCCACTTCGCCCAGCGCGTCGTGGGCGGCACCCTGGGCAGCGGGACCGCGCAGGCCAGGGCGATGGTGGGCATGTACACCGAGCAACAGGCGTTCGTCTCGGCGGTGGACGACGTGTTCAGGCTGGCCTTCATCGTCCTCGCCGTGACCATCGTCCCCGTCTTCTTCCTCCGCCGGCATCACCACCTCCACCAAGGGGAGGGGGCAGCGGCTCTGGCGGAGTGAACGAACCCGACCGAGAAGTCGGTCCAGAAGGATTGAGCATATGAATCGGATCATCCCTCTCGCCGCCGCGGCGACGCTCCTCTCGGGAGCGCTCCCGTGCACGCCGCTCGGTGTGGCTCTCGCGGCGCAACAGGTTCCCGACTCCATGACGGTGGAGCAGGCCGTGCAGCGGGTCCTGGCGACCCATCCCGCCATGCAGGAGGCGCAGAACGGCGTGGCGGCCTCGGCGGCCCGGGTGCAGGTGCGGCAGAGCGTCTTCACGCCCGCGGTGGTGGCGGACGGCTCCTACTCCCGCATCGGCCCGACCCCCACGCTGAACTTCGGCGGCGAGCCGTTCCAGCTCTTCCCGGCCGACAACTGGGACGCGTCCGTGGGCATCCACCACACCATCGAGGACTGGGGCCGGCGGAAGACCGCGGTGGAGCAGGCGCAGTCCTTCGAGACCACCGCCACCAGCAACGTGGACTACGTGCGCTCGCGCCTGGCCTACCAGACCATCGGCGCGTTCTACGCGGTGCTCTTCCTCCGGCAGAACCTCGGCGTGCAGGACGAGGAGATCGCCGCCCTGGGTCAGCACCTGGAGATCATCCAGGGCAAGGTCGAGGCCGGCACCGCCACGAACTTCGACGCCCTCACCACCCAGGTGAGGATCGCCACGGCGAAGAGCCAGAGGGTGGACATCGCCAACGCCCTGGAGCAGCGCCGCATCGAGCTCCGCGACCTCCTGGGGATGCCGGCGGACACCGCCGTGCAGCCGGTGGGCGACTTCAGCGTGGACTCCACCGACCTGAACGTCGACTCGCTGCGCACGGTGGCGCTGGCGCGGCGACCCGACCTCAAGCTGGCCCGCGACGCCGAGGCCTCGGCGGAGGTGGGGACCCGGCTGGCGGCGCTGGCCAACAAGCCCGCGCTCAACCTCGTCCTCAGCGTGGGCGCCAAGAACGGGTACGTGCCGGACATCAACCAGATCAAGGCCGACTTCGTGGCCGGCATGTCGGTGCAGCTCCCGGTGTGGCAGGGGGACCGGACCAGCAGCCAGGTGCGGGCGGCGGAGGCCGACGTCACCACGGCCAGGTCCCGCACGACCACGCTGGAGCGCAGCATCACCACCGCGGTGGAGCAGGCGGTGGCGGCGGTGCGGGCCGCGCGGGAGAAGATCGCCACCACGGACATCCAGGTGGAGCAGGCCACCCAGGCCCTGGCGCTGGCGCGCACCCGCTACCAGGCGGGCGTGGTCACGAACCTCGACGTGCTGGACGCCGAGACCGTGCTGTCGGAGGCCAGGCTCGTGCAGCTCCGGGCCCACTACGACCTGGTGCGGACGCGCTATCAGCTCCGGCAGGCCACGGGCGAGAAGGTGTGGTAGGAGGAGGCGGAGCGGCGTAGCCGCGAGAGCCGTCGATGCGCGCGGCGTGCGTCGCAGCAGATGCGCCGCACCGCCCCCTCACCGTCCGGCGAGGATCCCGGCCGGGAGCTTCGACAGGAGGTCGTAGCCGCTCGAGGTCTCCACGGCGGCCACGGTGGTCTCGTACGTGTGCCAGTCCACGCTCCGGATGCCCGTCTGGTTGGGCATGATCACCGCCACGATCTGCACGTCCGACGGGGACTGCACGTCGGTCAGGCCCTCGTCGCGGGGCATGACCACGGCGACCTTCCACAGCTCCGTGGGGATCACCACCTTGCCCTCCCCCTTCAGCGTGCCCTTGTCCCCCGTGGCGCCGGCGATGATGTAGACCTCCTTGTCCTGGCTCTGCGCCAGGTCGCCGAGGTAGCTCTCCAGGCTCGCCCACGGGCCCTGGTTCAGGTCGGCGGTCTGCGGGACGATGTTGGACAGGTAGTACGTGGTGGCGTTGTCCAGGGCGCCGGAGGTGCGGTCGTAGGAGCGCACCATGTGGCCCCGGTCGATGGGGTACCCCGCCGCCGCGCTGGAGCCCGTGTAGTCCTCGGTGGTGAGGTGCGTGAACGTCGCCGGCAGAGCGGGATCGAAGGTGAAGCAGTCGCAGCGCTCCCGGCTTCCGAACTGCGAGGCGTCCAGGTCGTAGCTCACCCAGTTGGGCTCGCCCCGGGTCGGGTTGTACGAGAGCGTGTACTCGGGCCGGCTCACGATGTAGTCGTCCGTCGAGTCCGAGTCCGTGGGCTCGCCGAACTCCGTGTTGTTCCCGTATTGCGCCGTGGTGCCGGCGGTGGCCGTCGCCGTGGCGAGGGCGTACGTCCCCGTTGTACCGTCGGAGGCGGTGGCGCGGAAGGTGGCGGTGCCGGGGGCGAGGGCGTGCATCACGCCGTCGCTGTCGATGGTCGCCACGTTCGGGGTGACCGCGTCCCACGTGAACGTGGTGGTGAGCGTTCCCCCCGAGGCGTCGTGCTCCGTGGCGAAGAGCTGGTCCTCGAAGCCCACCGGGAGGGGCGGGTCGGCGGAGGTGCGGCCGGAGAAGGTGAGGTAGGCGGACGAGCCCGTCGGGGATGCCGGGCCGGAGCCGCCGCAGGATGTGAGGGCGGCGAGCGCGAGGCCCGCGGCGAGGAGGAGGGCCGTGCGTCGATGTGGGGTGCGTCGCATCGATATGGGTCCGGGTGAACGTCCTCGAACGAAGGCGTGACCCAAGGTCGCGCAGCAGGTCCGTGTCGGCGAGGGGCACCGGGAGTACCCCGGGCCCCGGGACCCCCGCGATATTCTAGGCTGAACCCGTCAGGACGGTGAGCCATGTCCGCGAACGACCAGACCATGCGCGTGGTCCGCGTGAACGCATGCGGCGGGCCGGAGGCGTTGGTGAGGGAGGTGGAGGCGATCCCCGAGCCCGGCGAGGGCGAGGCGCTCGTCCGCCTCGAGACCGTCGGGGTCAACTTCATCGAGATCTACCAGCGCACCGGCCAGTACAAGCGCCCCCTGCCCTTCGTGCCCGGCACCGAGGGGGCGGGCACGGTGGTGGCCGTGGGACCGGGCGTGGGGACCGCGAAGGTGGGCGAGCGCGTCGCCTCCGTGCGCCTGCGGGGCTCGTACGCCGAGTACGCCGTGGCGCCGGCCGAGCACCTCGTGTCGGTCCCCGAGGGGATGAGCACCGAGATCGCCGGAGCGCTGATGCTCCAGGGCCTGACGGCTCACTACCTGGTCACGTCCACCTATCCGCTCGAGCCGGGCCAGTGGTGCCTGGTGCACGCGGGGGCGGGCGGCGTCGGCCGGCTCCTCTGCCAGCTCGCGGCCATGCGGGGCGCCCGGGTCATCGCCACGGTGTCCACCGAGGAGAAGGCCCGGGTGGCCGGCGAGGCCGGGGCCGAGGCGGTGATCCGCTACGACCAGACCAACTTCGTCGAGGAGGTGCGCACCCTCACCGGCGGCGCGGGCGTGCCCGTCGTCTACGACTCCGTGGGCCGGGTGACGCTCGAGGGAAGCCTGGACGCGCTGGCCCCCCGGGGGATGCTCGTGCTCTTCGGCCAGTCCAGCGGGGCGGTGCCGCCTCTCGATCTCCAGGTGCTGAACCGTAAGGGGTCGCTCTTCCTGACGCGGCCGAGCCTGGTGCACTACACGGCCACGCCTGACGAGCTGGCATGGAGGACCGGGGAGCTGTTCGGATGGGTCATGGCGAACCGGCTCGACGTGCACATCCACGCGCGCTACTCCCTCGACGAGGCGGCGGACGCGCACCGGGCGCTGGAGGGACGCGGGACCGTCGGGAAGGTGGTGCTGGCGGCCCGGTAGCCACGGATTGACGGGGGCCGGCCGGCCCCTGATCCTGTGGGGGTCCTGCCCTTCCCCGAAGCCCGGGATCCCATGCCACGAAAGCCCCACGGCATCTTCTGCCTCGAAGCCGACTGGTGGTCCGACTTCAACCGCTCCTCCACGGTGCAGCCGGTCCTGGACCTTTTGGCGCAGGGCGTGCGCACCGAGGTGCCCCACGTCCATCGCGACGTGGGGGCCCGCGAGGAGCTGGCGCTCTACCTGAGCCGTTGGGCGCAGCGGAGGAACGCGCAGTACGGGATCCTCTACCTGGCCTTCCACGGCGAGCCCGGCCGCATCTACCTGGGCGACCTCCGCCGCAAGTCGTCGGCGGTGACGCTGGACGAGCTCGCGGAGATGATGGGGGACGGGCTCTCGGACCGCCTGGTCCACTTCGGATCGTGCGAGACGCTGCGCGTGGACCGGAGGCTCATCCGGCGCTTCCTCAACCGCACCGGCCTCGTGGCCGCGTCCGGGTTCCGCACCCCCGTGGACTGGCTCGACTCGGCGGTCTTCGAGGTGCTGCTCTTCGAGGTGATGCTCCGCTACTCCATCACCGCCCGGGGCACCCGGGCCATGCGCGAGACCATGCGCAAGGAGCACCCGGCCATGTGCCGGCGGCACGACTTCCGGATGGTGGTGAGAGTGCCGAAGAAGGAGAAGAAGGAGGCCTGAGGGCCGACGCTGCTCGTCTTTTCGCGATCTTGGTCCGCAATCGAGGTACTTATGGCTTCACAGACTGACTTACTGGCCAACGCCAAGGCGGTGGTGGCCGCCCATGAGGACGCCATGAAGGCGGCGGATCTGGAGCGCATCGTCGCGAACGCGGCCGAAGATGTCGTCGTACTCGTTCCAGGTGCTCCGTTGATCGAGGGACGAGATGCCCTCCGCTCGCTTTATCAGCAGCTACTGGCCGCAGGCCCCGGCGAATTCAAGCATGACTACTCTGGGCAGGAAGTGGTCGGCGATGCGGTCGTGCTGCATGGAGTCGCCCGCGGAGTGATGCCCGGCCCGGATGGCGAGGCGACGCCCTTTGCAAACAACTTCATCCTGGTGCTGAAGACAGACGGCACAGGCAAGATGAAGTTCTGGCGAGTCGCGTTTGGTCCAAGCTCGACGTAGCAGGTGGGCACTGAGGCGACCCCGAGCTGTGAGGAGCACCCGGCCATCTGCCGGCGGCACGACTTCCGGATGGTGGTGAGGGTGCCGAAGAAGGAGAAGAGGGAAAGGGGCGGAAGGAGTAAGGGGAAGGGCGACAGGGGGCAGTCGGCCAAATCCGGGCCTCAGAATCGCCACCCTTCGCGATCCATCAAGCCCTCCAGGCTCGTCCAGTCGACGCCGAAATGCTCGCAGACATTGGGGATCTTGGCTCCGTTCTTCTTCCATTCCTCTTCGGTCACCACACAGCCCCCCGATGTCATTGCCCGCGCAACGATGAATGGGTCGGCGACCGGCCAGCCGCGTAGGCGCTGCTTCTCCCCGATCAACTGCTGGAAGTGTCGCACCGCGAGGATCTCGGCAACCTTCTCGAGATCATGGGTCGAGGGGGGCACGAAGATCCTCTTCACGGACTCTGCCCATTGGTCCACGTGCTCGCTGACGTTCTGGAGATCCAACTCCTTCCGTACCTCACGTACCGAGCTCCAGCGGCCGTCGGTCACCAAGGCGTTCAACTGTTCCCACAGCGAGGGGAAACGCGCCGGATAGTAGTTACCCAACACGCGGAATGTGTTGGAGTCGACGACGTAGATCACGTCCTCGACTACCTTCTGGCCATGATCGTCTCTTCGAGACGCCCGACGTTGCGCGCCTTCATGCCGAGATGCTCAGCCAGCTCGGGGAGGGAAAGGCGCCCGGCGTAGAACTGGGAGAAGGCAAGATCCAGGAAGGCCCGGCCGAGGTAGGCGGCCTGTGTGTTGTAGTAATGGCCTCCCGAGCCCCGCTCCATCCCCTGGAATTCCTGAAACCAGGCCCAGACCTCTTCCCGGTATTCCGCTGACGTGACACGATGAGCGTCCAGGAGACGCCGGAGAATCACCTCACGGCTGACCTTGAATCGGCGCGCCACGGCGGCAATGGCCTCGTCGTACGGGGGGCGCTGAAACTCGGCCCACGGAAACGCCTCCGGCGGCACGAGGAACTCAGCCGCGAACCTGTTGCACGCAACCTCGATGCGGCCGGCCTCCCCCGACAGCCTGTCGACGAAGCTCGAATCGACCTTCGTGATGCCGCTCACGTCGAAGAGGACGTGGGCCAACTCGTGGAAGAGCGTAAAGATCTGCCGGGAGAACGACGTGCTGTTGTTGATGACCACGACAGGGAACTCGGGATCGTCCAGGCAGAAGCCGGACACGTCGCGCTGATCGAATGACCGCTTGAAGACGAAGACGCCGGCAGCCTCCACCAGGTCGCGCCACTTCCCCATCGCATCGCTCATCGACCGCCACGACATCTGCTGGGCCAGGGGCACTCCGAGGTACTCCCTCGCCCGACTCGCCAGCACACTGGCATCCCCGAGGGAAGAACGCAGATCCCGCCAGATCTGGCGCTCCGCCGGGCTTTCCCCCTCGCTGAGCTGACGGATGGACTCCCGGAACGACCAGGCCTCCCGGAGGGCCAGGAGAGTATCTGCATCGAGGGATGCCTTCTCCGGCTCCGGCAGGGTCCGGAACTCCGAAACAGGCGGATGCTCCTCGGGTGGCTCCGGCAGGAAGAAGAGGGCGACCGGACGGTGGTAGACCCTCTCCGCCAGAGCCTCCAGCTGGTTGTAGGTCGGGAACCGCTCCCCCGCCTCCCAGGCCACGAGGTCGTCAGGAGACTTCGAGATGCGGGCGGCCGCATCTTCGACGTTCATCCCCGCTTGCTCGCGAGCCCACCTGAGGACGGCAGGATTCAACGCGGTTGCTCTTGTGGCCATTTCACGAAGCTACACTGCTCAGGCCGAGGCGGCACCAGAAAGCGACGCGCCGAGGCGGTGGGTGGCACTCCGAGTTCAAGATGCTGTCCGTATCGGGCCGCAGGAATGGCTGGATCGGCCACCCCGCGAATCGAGCTTCAGCGGCCGGGCGCCTCGAACGACGGCTCGATGCCGTGCTCTTCGAGTAGCTGGGCCAGCTCGCTCAGCGTCAAGGACAGCAGGGATGCGGCCCGCTTCACCGACAGACGCCCCGCGTCCAGGGCCTCGGCGATGCGCTGAACGAATCGCAGGCTGAACCTCGGTACGGGCGCGGCGGCGTCCCGCGGACGGCCGTTCGCCACGAGCCTCCGATCGTCGATCTCCTCGAGGTCGGCCTTGGACAGGAGACCGAGATTGTGGAGCCGCCACTTGCAGGCCGTCGCCGAGACACGGAGGTCCACGGCGATCGCGTTGAGCACGGCATGGAGGTCGGCCGACGGATCCCGCGCCGACCACTTGGACTCGACGAGAGCGCTCGGCATGAGCAGCGCGGCGGCGAAGTTCTCGGCCAGATGCTCCACGCGCTTGCCCTTTCCGCCACGCGCGACCTCGACCGGCTCCACGCGCTCGGGCGGCATCGCATCCCATGTGAGAAGATGGAAGAGCTCGTGCGCGAGGTCGTAGTTGCGGCGGCCTTCCGGCTCCTGACGGTTCACCAGGACCGTGTTCAACCCCGGCAGTCGAGATGCCGCGCCGGAGAGCCCGGCCGGCGCATCCACATAGAGCACCAGCGCACCGAGCTCGCGCTCGATGGCATCCCGGAGGGCGTCTGCGGGGGGCACTCCCAACTTCCATCGCGACACGATGGCCTCGCCGGCAGCTTGCGCCTCCTCGAAGCTGGAATGCGCCGTAAGCGCGAGCTTGGGCTCCAGCCATCGCGGCTCCTCACCCTGCTGGACACCCAACTCGCGATAGGTGGCGATCCAACGGCCGGCGCGCTCCTCGAACTGATCCAGGAGGTCTTCGGGACCGTCCGCCGCGGTCCTGAACGAAAACCGCGCCTCCCCGACGAGGCGGAAGGAATCGGTGAAGTAGTCCAGGTCCACCCCGAGGACCTCCACCGCCCGAACGAGCTCCGCCGCCGTCATGCGGCGCTCCCCCGCTTCGATGGTGCCGACGGTCTGTCGGTGCTCGAGGCCGAGCTCCGCGGCGAGCTGCTGCTGGGTCAGGCCGGCACGCTCCCTCGCGGCCTTGAGGCGGGTACCGATGCGGATGCTCTGGTTACGGTTCGAAGGCATGAAGGCAAGATAATCTTGCATTATCATTGTTGCAAGATACCCTGGACGGCGGCGCTCCTCTCTCGGGGTGGCACCCGGGCCATGCGCGAGACCATGCGCAAGGAGCACCCGGCCATGTGCCGGCGGCACGACTTCCGGATGGTGGTGAGGGTGCCGCAGAGGGAGAAGAAGGAGGCCTGACAGCTACTCGCCGGCCGCCTAGTGGAGACGGGCCCAGGACCACATCACACGCGCTCTGCTGGACGTTGCACCACGATGAGTTTCGGCCGCCCCCGGGCCGTGTAGCCGCCCAACAAGCCGTGCGTTACCTTGCGGATCAGGCGTAGCATACAGGAATGCCGCGTCCACTCCCTGCCTAGTTGTCCTTCCGCGCTTTCGGTCCCGCCCCCTGGCCAGGCGTGGGAAGGTGATGCCGACCACCGGCATCACACACGAAATCACCTGGCATCCACATGCCCATGTCCGAGATGGTGCGCACATCCTGCGGACAAGTCGCTTCATGGCGACAGGCGTGTACGGAAATGAATCGTTAGGCGCCATTTGAAGATGACTAGACTGACA
>JAJDNC010000057.1 GCA_022340865.1 Gemmatimonadota bacterium | reverse complement strand
TCGCTCGGCACCCCCAGGTGGTCCATGATCCACTCGGAGGCGAAGTACGGGGTGGCCAGATCGAAAAGCCCGCTGTTGAGCATCACGTGCAGCCGTGGGTTCTGGCTCAGCGTCCGCGCCAGGTCCACCGCCGAGTTCGTGTAGCCGGGCCGGCCGCCCACGGTGTTGTTGTGGTTCCAGTCCCAGCCGCGCACGGCGCCGCCCACCGTGTAGACCATGTCCTTCCCGTAGTTCAGGTCGGTGTGCATGTACTGGTTGAACAGCGAGACGTACGCCGACCCGATATCCCGGGATTGCGGATCGTAGTTCGCGCCCTCGGCAAGCAGATCGCCGGTCGCGCCCGTGAAGCGCGCGTCCAGCCGGCTCACCAGCTCACCGTGCTCGCGCAGCAGCTCCTTCTGGAACTGGGCGGCGGTGACGCGGAGGTTGGCCATGTCCAGGTAGTCGCGGCTCAGGCCCGTGTACTGGTGCAGGGTGTCGATGATCGCCTTTCGGCGCGCGGGCGGGAGGCTGTCGGCCAACAGCGCGAGAGCGTAGCCGTTGATGGCGAAGTGCTCGACCCGGTGCAGGAACGGGCGCAGCTCGGCGGGTCGCTGGGGCAGGGCGTGATGGTACCAGGCGACGGCGGCGTAGGTCGGCAGGAACATCAGGTACGCCTCGTCGTTGCCGGGATTGAAGGTCTTGGTCTCGAAGTCGAGGGACGCCGAGAGGAGGACCACTCCGTTGAGGTCGACGTGGTCGCGCTGCTGCAGCACGGCGCTGAGCACCGCCGAGCGCATGGTGCCGTAGCTCTCGCCCATGATGTAGCGCGGCGAGTTCCAGCGGTCGTTCTCGCTCAACCAGCGCATGATGAACTGCGCCAGCGAGTTGGCGTCCTTGTCCACGCCCCAGAAGTCCGATCCCTTCCCCACGCCCACCGGCCGGCTGTAGCCGGTGCCGATGGGATCGATGAACACCAGGTCGGCCTTGTCGAGCATGCTGTACTGGTTGTCGACCAGGCGGTATGGCGGCGGCGGGGCGTGGACCGCGTCGGGGATGTCCACGCGCTTGGGACCGAGGAGCCCCATGTGCACCCAGATCGAGGACGAGCCGGGCCCGCCGTTGTAGGCGAACATGAGGGGACGGGTGGATTCGTCGGTCACGCCGCGCTTCGTGTAGGCCGTGTAGTAGAGCTCGCCGGTCGGCTGACCCGCGGCGTTGCGGAGGATGATGCTCCCCACGGTGGCGTCGTAGTCGATGCGCTGGCCGTCGATGGTGATGCTGTGCTGGGTGGTGACGTGCACCGGGGCCGGTGCCCGCACCCTCATCGTGGAGGGAACCGGCTCCGGCGGCGCGGCGGTCGTGGCGCGGGCGCGGCGGCCGGTCTGGGCGAGTGTGGTGGTGGGGATCGCGAGAGCGAGCAGGAGGGCTTTCCAGTTCATGATGGGTCCGGTGAGCGGGGGCAGTGGGCTGGGAGGAGCGGAGCGCGGACGCCGACACGGGATTCTAGGGTCGGCGGAGAGATGCGCCAGGACCGGGACGGATCGCCATGGGACGACCTCATCGCCATCCGTGGGTGCGCGGTACCGTCGAGATCTCCTTGCCCGTCTCAGCCGGGGGTTCTAGCGTTTTCCTCAGGCGGGTGGGGTTGTGGTCCGGGCGTGCCGTTCCCGAACGAGAAGGGGACGGGCGCACCACACGAGAGTGGGGTTCGGGCCCCGCGGGAGGTCCCACCGTGAAGGCCAAGCGTGCGGAGCGTCTGGCTGCCGTCCGATGCGAGCTGGAGCGGATCCTCGATGACGCCGGGGCATTCGAGGAACGGTACCGTGTGCAGCTCGAGCAGCTCCATCCGGAGCAGCTCAAGAGCGGGCTGAATCTCCTCCACTACCTCGCCCTCCGGCACCGCGACAGCCGGGATCTGCAGTCGGAGCTCGGCCTGCTGGGGCTGTCCAGCCTCGGCCGCGCGGAAGCCCACGTGCTCGCCAACGTGCATGCCGTCCTGCACGCGGTGCGCGCCCTTCAGGGCCGCAGGGGAAAGCCGAAGAAGGGGCCGGTCACCTTCAAGCAGGGGAAGAAGCTCATCCGGCGGCACACCCGGGCGCTCCTGGGAAAGAAGGTGAAGGGGAGTCCCATCCGGATCATGGTCACGCTCCCCTCGGAGGCCGCGGACGACTATCGCCTCATCCGCGACATCCTCGTCGCCGGCGCGAACTGCGTGCGTATCAACTGCGCCCACGACGGACCGGACCGGTGGGAGCGGATGCTCGCCCATGTCGAGCGCGCCCGTAGGGCGACGGGGCGCTCCTGCAGGACGTTCATGGACGTGTGCGGACCCAAGATCCGCACGGGCCCGCTGGCGCCCGGCCCGAAGGTCCTGAGGATCCACCCGACCAAGGACGTGCGGGGCAATATCCTCGGTCCGGAGATCGTGACGCTGGCGCCCGTGCCGGGTGCCGGGCTGATCCCCGTGTCACCGGAGCTGTTCGCGCGCCTCGAGCCGGGCAGCCGCATCTCTTTCCGGGACACGCGGGACAAGAAGAGCCGCCTCGTCGTGGAATGCGTCGAAGACGGGAGGGCCACGGCGCTCTGTCCCGCCACGGCGTATCTGGAGACCGGGCTGGCTCTGGAGCTGCCGGAAGAGGACGGGACCGTGCGCTGCACCGGGGAAGTGGGGGATCTCCCGGCCACGGAGGATCCCATCGTGCTGCGCGTGGGTGACGTCCTGGTGGTGCACAAGGACCCGCGCCCGGGAGAGCCGGCCCGGCGCGGGGGAGAGGGATGTCCCCCCGTTCCGGCCCACGTCTCGTGCACGCTCCCCGAGCTCTTGGACGACGTGCGCCCGGGCGAGCCCCTCCTCCTGGACGACGGGAAGATCCACGGCGTGATCCGCGACGTCCGCGACGGCGAGATCACCGTCGAGATCACCCGTGCCAAGCCCGGCGGCACGAGGCTCCGGGGAGACAAGGGGATCAACCTCCCCGAGAGCGCTCTGCGCATCACCGGGCTGACGGCCAAGGACAAGGAGGACCTACGCTTCATCGCCGCGCACGCCGACGGGGTGAGCGCGTCCTTCGTGAACCATCCCGACGACGTGGAGGACCTCCTGGACGAGCTGGACGCCGTGGGCGGCGACGAGCTCGGTCTCATCCTCAAGATCGAGACCCGCCGGGGATTCCAGCATCTGCCGGGTATTCTGCTGGTTGCCATGGAGCGGCCGGCGGTGGGCGTGATGATCGCCCGGGGCGACCTGGCGGTGGAGGCCGGATGGACGCACCTGGCGCAGATCCAGGAGGAGATCCTCTGGGTCTGCGAGGCGGCCCACGTGCCGGTGGTGTGGGCCACCCAGGTCCTGGAGAAGCTGGCCAAGACGGGCCTCCCGACGCGCTCGGAGATCTCCGACGTCGCCATGGCCCAGCGCGCCGAGTGCGTGATGCTCAACAAGGGTCCGTTCATCACCGAGGCCATCCGCACGCTGGACCACCTGCTCCGTTCGGTACAGGGCTACCAGAGGAAGAAGGCGACGCTCCTTCCGGCGCTCACGCTGGAGGAGCCCGACTCCGAGGAGGTGGGGCGGAGCGTGGGCACCCGACAGGGGAGGACCTGGCTTCGGTAGGGATTGTCTGCGCGCACTCTCAATCGCATGACCGAGGAGCGATCATGTCGCACACCATCCGCAGTCTCGCTGCCCTTGCCGCTCTGGTGACCCCGATTCCTCTCTTGCCTGTCGAGGCCGTGGCCCAGGTGCCCAAGGTGGTCGTCGAGCTGGAAGGTGGGCCTGCATGGCAGAGCTACAACGACGTGGAGATCCCCAACGACGGATCGGCGACCCGCTTCTCGTTGTACGATCTGGTCGGCGCCGGCCCGTGGCCGGCGGGACGTCTCTATGTCACGTGGAATGTGGGGGAGCGTCACGGGCTGCGTCTCCTGGTCGCCCCGTTTTCCCTGACGGAGACGGGCGTACCGAATCGCGACATCCGGTTCGTCGGCCGCACGTACCAGGCGGGGCAGCCACTCGAGGCGACGTACACGTTCAACTCCTATCGCCTGTCGTACCGCTACCTGGCTCACTCCGGGGATCGTACCAGGGCGTGGGTGGGGCTTACCGCGAAGGTCCGGGATGCCACCATCGCCCTGCGCCAGAACGGGATCTCGAGCCGGAAGGACGACCTGGGGTTCGTGCCGCTCCTGCACCTGTCCGGTGAATGGCGCTTCGAGTCCGATTGGCGCATGGTGCTGGATGTCGACGGTCTGGCTGGAGGGCCGGGCCGCGCCATTGACGCGGCCCTCAAGCTCGGCTACGAGCTGAGCCGCCGGTGGGCCATGCAGGCTGGATATCGCATGGTCGAGGGCGGAGCCGACGTGAAGGCGGTGTATACGTTCGCGTGGCTCCATTACGCTGCGCTGTCGGTGGTCTGGACTCCACCGGTGTGACGATGACACGATGACTTCGGCGCCGCTTCCTGCCCCTCGGCCTCCTTCCCCGGGCTCAGTCGGCGCGGGCGTCGCCTCATCTTGGGGCTCCTCAGCGAAGTTGAGATTCCTTGGAGGCCTGCCGCCGTGCCGGAGCTTGGCGAGACTGGTGAATCACCCCCCGCCAGCAGGGCTCCATCCCCTACAAACGACGCGCGTCGGGGACAAGACGATGCGAGAGGCAAAAAGGTAATGCGCGCCGAAACTCACCCCTGTTGCCATCTCGCGGGGTCCCGTCGCGGGCCCGGGATTCCGCCGCGACCGTCGTATCGACGGTCCCCTTCAGGCCGCTACCTTCGTCGATGTTCCGTCCCGGGCCCGTCCAGGCCCTGTGTGCCTTGACACTGTGTTTCCCCGTGCCATACTTGCCCACCCCTTGTCGCGCTGCCCTGGCGGCCCCGTGGCCCAAACCGATCGAGGCGGACCTTGGTCGTCTACGTATTGTCCGACGCCCTCGGTGAGACGGCTGAAGCCGTCGCACGCGCCGGTGCGAGCCAGTTCGACGACGGGGACACGGAGTTCTTCAGGGTCGCCTACGCCAACGACCGCGCGGCCGTGCTCCGAGCCCTGACCGACGCGAAGCGACGCAACGGCGTGCTGGTCTTTACGCTCGTCGATCCCGAGCTCCGCTCGTTCGTCCGTTCCGAGGCGGGACGCCTCGACCTGGCGACGGTGGACGTGCTCGGGCCCGTGCTCGACGCCTTCAGCCGCGTGACGCCCACACCACCCCGTCTCTTGCCCGGCCTCTCGCACCGTCTCGATGCGGAGTACTTCCGTCGGGTGGACGCCATCGAGTTCGCCGTGAAGTACGACGACGGTCGGAGCGTTTCGGGCCTCGCGAACGCCGATGTCGTGCTCGTCGGGGTGTCTCGCTGCTCGAAGACGCCCGTCTCGATGTACCTGGCGCGGAAGGGGTACAAGGTTGCCAACGTGCCCCTCGTTCCGGAGCTGGACCCACCTCGGGAGCTCGATAGCATCGATCGGGATCGCATCGTCGGGTTCACGGTAAGGGCCGACAAGCTGCGGCAGATCCGCGAGGAGCGGCTGCGCACGCTGGACGTGGAGCTTGGGGCCGGTTACGCGGATCCGTCGCGAATCGCGGAGGAGATCCGTTTTGCCAACCGCGTGTTCAGACAGCTCGGCTGCGCGGTCATCGACGTCACGTACAAGGCAGTGGAAGAGACTGCACGAGAGGTCCTCGAAGTCCTGGGAGAGGGAGAGTCCTGATGGGCGACGCGAAGTGGATCTATGCCTTCGAGGAGGGTCGGGCCGACATGCGCGACATCCTCGGAGGCAAGGGCTCGGCCCTGGCCGAGATGACCTCCATCGGCCTTCCCGTGCCCCCGGGCTTCACCCTCACCGCACAGGCGTGCATCGAGTATGTGCGCGCGGGTGAGCCCTTCTTCGACGCCCTCCGGGAGCCGATTCGTGAATCCGTGAAGGCGCTGGAGCAGCGTGCCGGCAAGACGCTGGGCGGAGCCACCGACCCGCTGCTGGTCTCCGTGCGGTCGGGGGCGGCGATCTCCATGCCCGGGATGATGGATACGGTCCTGAACCTCGGCCTCAACGACGAATCGGTGCAGGGGCTCGCCGCCACCACCGGCGATGCGCGCTTCGCCTACGACACGTACCGGCGGTTCATGCAGATGTTCGGCAACGTGGTGCTGGGCATCGGCCACGACCGGTTCGAGGAGCTGCTGGAGAACAGGAAGCACCGTCACGGAGCCCGTCTCGACACGGATCTGGACGTGGACGGTCTGCGCGAGGTCATCGGGGACTACCGAAGCCTCGTCCGCGACGAATGCCAACGGGACTTCCCGCAGGATCCCGAGGAGCAGCTCCTCTTGGCCATCCGGGCGGTGTTCGACTCGTGGGACAACGAGCGCGCCGTCGTCTACCGGCGCGTGCACCGGATCCCCGACGACCTGGGGACGGCGGTCAACGTGCAGGTCATGGTCTTCGGGAACCGCGGGGACACGTCGGGAACCGGCGTCGTGTTCACGCGGAACCCCAACACGGGCGAGCCGCAGCCCTACGGGGAGTACCTGCCGAACGCACAGGGCGAGGACGTGGTGGCGGGCATCCGAACGCCGCTGCCCGTCGACGCTCTCCGGGAGCGTCAGCCGGGGATCTACCAGCAGCTGGTGGACACGTGCACGCTCCTGGAGCGGCACTACCGCGACATGCAGGACATCGAGTTCACGGTCCAGGAGGGGCGGCTCTTCCTGCTGCAGACGCGCGGGGGAAAGCGCGCGCCGCGGGCCGCGCTGCGCATCGCCCACGATCTGGTCGGGGAGGGCGTCATCTCCAAGGAGGAGGCGATCCTGCGCATCGATCCCGAGGACATCGTGCGTCTCCTGCACCGCAACGTGGACCGCGAGGCGCCCAAGACGGTGCTCGCCAGGGGCCTGCCGGCCTCTCCGGGGGCGGCGACCGGCGAGGTCGTCTTCGACGCCGACACGGCCGAGCGGCTCGGCGGCGAGGGGAAGACCGTGATCCTGGTGCGCGGCCAGACGACCCCGGACGACATCCACGGGATCGTCGCGGCGGCGGGCGTCCTGACGAGCCGGGGAGGGATGACCTGCCATGCCGCCATCGTGGCGCGGGGCATGGGCAAGCCCTGCATCGTCGGCTGCGAGAGCCTGCTCATCGATGCGAAGGGACGGACGTTCCGCGCCGGCGACACTGTGGTGCGCGCGGGCGACGTCATCACCTTCGACGGCGCGCTCGGGGAGGTCTACGCCGGGGAGGTCCCCACCATCGAGCCGGAGTTCTCGAGTGAGTTCCGCACTCTGATGGGGTGGGCCGACGAGGTGCGCACGATGGGCGTGCACGCCAATGCCGACACGCCCGAGGACGCGAGCCGCTCGAGGGAGCTCGGCGCGGAGGGGATCGGCCTGTGCCGGACCGAGCACATGTTCATGACCCCGGAGCGGCTCGTCGTGATGCGGCGCATGATCATGGCCGAGGACGAGGCGGAGCGCGCCGCCGCCCTCGACGAGCTGGAGCCCATGCAGCAGTCGGACTTCGAGGGGATATTGGAGGCGATGGCGGGCCACCCCGTGACCATCCGCCTGCTGGACCCGCCGCTCCACGAGTTCCTGCCTGGCACCGATGAGCTGTCCTCGACCGCCGCCGCGCTCCGGTCCCACGGTGACGAGGAGGGGGCATCGGCCCAGGAGCGGGCCCTGAAGAAGGTGCGCGGCCTCCAGGAGTCCAACCCGATGCTCGGGCACCGGGGCGTGAGGCTCGGCATCACGATGCCGGGCGTGTATCGCATGCAGACGCGCGCGATCTTCCAGGCCGCGGCGAAGCTCATCGAGCGGGGCATCGAGGTCCATCCGGAGGTGATGATCCCGCTGGTGGGGCACGTGCGGGAGCTGGCGTGGACGCGGCGGCTGGTGGAGGAGACCGCACGTCAGGTCGAAAAGGAGACCGGGATGGAGCTGCCGCGACGGATCGGGACGATGATCGAGGTGCCGCGCGCGGCCCTCACCGCGGACGCCATCGCCACCGAGGCGGAGTTCTTCTCCTTCGGCACCAACGACCTGACCCAGACCACATTCGGCTTCTCGCGCGACGATGCGGAGTCGAAGTTCCTCCACCACTACCTGCACGAGAAGATCCTGCCCGAGAACCCGTTCACCGTCGTGGACGAGGACGGGGTCGGGCAGCTCGTGAAGATGGCCGTCCGCAGCGGGCGGGCGCGCAGGCCGGATCTCGTGGTGGGCGTGTGCGGGGAGCACGGGGGCGATCCGACGTCCATCGCGTTCTTCCAGGCCGCCGGCCTCGACTACGTGAGCTGCTCCCCGTTCCGCGTGCCCATCGCCAGGCTCGCGGCGGCGCAGGCCGCCCTCCGCAGCGCACGGGAGCCGGCCCTCGTGGCGGAGGGCGCCGGGGCGTAGGGGAGCCTCTCCTCCCGACGGCGGCACGCCCTTGGATGCCGGCCGACGGGAGGGGGGTGGCCCCGGGCCGAGTCCCTCGGACCCACCTCGCGGGACGGTACGACGGGCCGTGCCCTATTGGGGACTCGACCCTCCGCTCGTGCCGTCCTTCGCCGCCAGCTGCTGGACGACGGCCTCGAGCCGCTGGAGACGTTGGCGCAGCTCCGCGTTCTCCGTCTGGGCGGCCTTCACCTGCTTCCGCAACGCGTCGGTACGCCGCTTGAGGGCCTGGATGGCCAGCATGTTGACGCCGTCGGCGTCGACGGTGGCGATGGTCACGTCGTTCGCCCCCAGGCCGAAGGCGGCGTGGAAGGCCTGGGCCATGGGCCCCACGTGCCGGACGCCGGCCGGATCCCGCTTGTAGCTCCACGCGTCGATGGGCAGGTCCGCCAGCTTGCTCAGCACCTGGTCGGCGTTCACGGACGTGAAGTCCTTCTTCCGGTTCACGTCGGAGGTGCCGCTCACGGTACCCGTGCAGGTCATGTTGCCCGACCCGTCGATGTCGCAGCCCGAGAGGGTGTCGGAGCTGGTGCGGAGCCGAATGCCCCCGGCGGCCCGAACGGCGAACTGGTTCACGCCTGTCGCGGTCATAGCGCCCACGCTGGCGGTCTCTGTCGATGCGTCGCTGATCACGACGGCGCCCTCGAAGCTGTTGGTGTTCGCATACGTGCCCAGGGCCACCGAGTAATCGCCGGACGCGAACACGGTCTCCCCCAGGGCCACCGCGCTCCTCCCGGTGGCGTTCGCGGAGGAGCCCTCCGCGACGCCGGCGAAGCCGCTGGCGTTGGAAAAGATCCCGAGCGCCACCGACTCGTTACCCGTCGCGCTCGACGACCGCCCCATGGCGAAGGACTCGGTCCCACTGGCCATGGTGCCATTCCCCATGGCCACGGACCCCGCTCCGATGTTCGCGTCGTCCCACTCCGTCCCCGTCCTGCTGTCGAGGGTCCAGACCGTGCCGGCGCGGAACGCCGACTTGGCCGGATACCACATCAGCCGCGTCCCCAATCCCTGAATGGGGATGGAGCCCCCGCCCGTGGGGGGGCCGAGCAGGGCGAACCCGCCGTCGCCACTGAGGAACATCACGCTGTCACCGACTGAGTTCTTGGTCTCCAGGAGCCGGGTCTGCGCCGCCAGAGGCGCAACCAGGAGCGGGAGCGCGAGCACGCTCGCAGCCAGTGCCAGCCGGGCGCGCCGGAGTGTCGTCGTGTGCATGATTCCCTTTCCTTTGGTGTGATCGAGCGCAGTGCGCCGCCCCGGCATGCCGCCCGGAGCCGTTGCGTTTCCGAAAGCCCGCTACGGGTTGATGGTGAGCGTCTGGTTCTGGATCGTGAGCGTGCCGCCCTGGAGGGTCACGGCGCTTGCGAAGGTCGCTCCGGAGAGCGCGACGGTGCCGGTGATGAGGATCGACGGTACCTGCCCCTCGAGGGTCGCGCCCGTGCCGGCCAGGGTCAGCAAGCCCGTCCCGGTGACCGGGCCGGTGGCCACGACGTCGCCGTGCGTGGTCAGTCCGAAGCCGGACAGGGTCACGCTCGCCAGGCTCGGCACCGTGAGCGGCCCCACCGAGGCGTCGGCGCCCAGGACCGGCTCGTTCGACGTCGCGGTCACCGTCGCCGTGTCCTGCGCGTTCGTGGCGCCTGCCGGCATCCAGTTGAGCGGATTGGCCCAGACCGCGTCCGCCGCGCCCGTCCAGCTCCGCGCGACGCCGCGCGACGTGTAGACCACGACGGCCACGGTGTCGGCGACGGGACCGTCCATGGCGATCACGTTCGCCGTTCCCTGGGCCTGCGCCTGGACCAGGCCATTCGTTGTGACGCTGACCACCGACGTGTTCGCGTTGGCCCACGTCACGCCGCCGGGCACGGCGTTCCCGTTGGCGTCCTTGGCGGTCGCGCTCAGACGCACCGTGTCGCCCACGCCCGTGAGCACGATGTCGTTGGGTGCGATCGCCACCGTGGCCGCCTGCTGGTGCACCAGCACCGCGGCGGTCGACGACGCCGTGTCCGCCTTCGCCGTGACGCTCGTCTGGCCCTCGCTCACGCTCACGACCCGGCCCGCCGTGTCCACCGTCGCGACCGACGGATCCGCCACCGCCCACGCCACCGCCGGCGAGTCCACCGCGTTGCCGTACTTGTCCGTCACCGCCGCCGTGAGCTGGAGGGTGTCCCCCAGCGCCCCGAAGGACAGCGTGTCGTTGGAGAGCGACACGACCGCCGCCCGATCCGGTGTGCCCGTGGTCGTCATCGTCACCGGGCTCAGCGTCCCCGTATGTGCCGTCAGCTGGTCCGCTCCCGCCGTCGTGCCCAGCGTCCAGCTCACGCTCGCCAGTCCCGACGCGTTCGTCGTGACCGAGGTCGCGGACACCGACCCGCCGCCCGCCGCCACGCTCCACTGCACCGCCACCCCCGCCAGACCCGCGCCTCCCGAGTCAGTCACCTTGACCGTGGCCGTGAGCGTCGATCCTACCACGGTGTCCGCCGGCAACGTCCCCGACTGAGCGATGGCGGCCGCCACCGGGTTCGGGGAAACGGAGGGGCCCGTCGTCTTGTTGCCCCCGCATGCGTACACGAGGAGCAGGCCGACGGACGCAACGAACGCGACCATCGCGTTTCGCATGATGGGCTTCCTTCCCTTGCTGGATCTGTCCCGGATTCGAGCCGGCAAGCGCACAGGCAGTGGGGCGTGCAGCCGACCAGCCTGTTCAATCGATAATCGGTAGCCCTACACAGGTCAAAGCATTTCTATTCGTCGAGATGCTGTCGTGTCGGCTCACCCGCCCGGCCGCACCTGTCCCCGTCTCACACTCGAGGGGCCAGGGAGACCCACGTCAGCGCACCAGGGGGCTCTCCCAGACGCGAAGCAGAAGCCCCTTGAGCTGCGCGAAGGCCTCGGGCCCGACCTCGGCCTTCCATTCCTCCTCGATGGTCCGGAGGATCGAGTGGATCCTCGCGTACGCGGCGTGTCCACGATCCGTCAGGCGCACAATGCGCGCGCGGCCCTGGTGCGGCGAGTCGGTGCGTTCGATGTAGCCGACGCCCTCGAGGCTCCGCAGCAGCTGGTTCATGGCCTGCTTGCTGATGCCGGCGCGCTCGGCGAGCTCGATGGGACGGGCCCCGTCCGGGCCCGGAAACTGCAGCACCGCCATGTGCGGCAACCGGAGCTCCTCGAAGCCCGCAGCGTTGAGCTCGGCGATGATCCTGCGGTGAATCGCCTGGGACGGCACCCGCAGCAGGGCTCCGATCAACATCTCTCCTGGAGGGACGGGCGATGAAGGCATTGACATGATGGTCAATAGAATTTACTGTGTCGAAGACGGTAAACAAAATTTACCGCATCCCCGCTGCCCACGAAAGGGAGATGAACATGACAACGCAAGCCATCGACGTCCGTGTGAATCGGTCCGACGAGACCATCCGGCTGGGGCCCCTTGGTGTGCGCTTCCTGATCACGGGGGAGAACGCCAACGGCAGCGTTGCCGTGTTCGATCTCGAGGTCCCGAGCGGCCGGCGTCTGGCGGCTCCGGCACACAGTCACGACCACTACGAAGAGACGGTCTATGGTCTCGAGGGCGTGCTCACCTGGACGGTGGACGGGACGAGGATCGAGGTCGGGCCGGGTGAGGCGCTGTGCATTCCGCGCGGCGCCGTCCACCGGTTCGACAACGAGGGCGACCGGGACGCCAGGGCGCTCTGCGTGATCACGCCCGCCGCCATCGGCCCGCAGTACTTCCGCGAGTCCGCCGAGGTGATCAACGCGGCCGCCGGTGGACCGCCGGACCACGCGAAGATGGCCGAGATCATGATGCGCCACGGCCTGACCCCCGCCGTGCCGCAGCCTCAGGCGTAGCACCCACGAGCGTCGGGGACAGGGATCGAGGCAGACCCCACGAAGGAGGGCGGCGGCGCCGGACGAGGCCGCCGCCCCTCCGCCTGGAGGGGTCGCTCCCGAAGGGATGCCCTTGAGATTCCAGGGGGCGGGTCGCCATGGTTGCGTCGCAGCCGTCGGCGACCGACCTCTCTCCCGGAATCCCACGTGTCCGACATTCCCGCGTACGAACGTGACCCCACGCTGACCCGCCTGGACACACAGGTCCTCTCCACGGGGGCGGACCGGAGCCGTCCCTTCGTGATCCTGGCCGACACCATCCTGTATCCCGAGGGCGGCGGACAGCCTGCGGACAGGGGCACCGTGGGAGGCGTGGAGGTGCTCGACGTCCAGAAGGCCGAGGGAGCGATTCGCCACTTCCTCGCCGGTCCGGCGCCGTCGGGGCCGGTGACGGTGGAGCTGGACTGGGCCCGGCGCTTCGATCACATGCAGCAGCACACCGGCCAGCACCTCCTCACCACGGTGGCCGACGCACGCTTCGGGTGGCACACCACCGCGTTCCACCTGGGGGAGTGGACGTGCGACATCGAGCTGGACACTCCCGGGATCGCGGCTGGGCAGACGGCCGAGCTGGAGGAGGCCGTGGCGGCCGAGATCCGCGCAGCCCGCGCTGTCACGGTGCGCCGTGTGAGCCCCGAAGCGTACGAGGGCATGCAGGTCCGCTCGCGGGGGCTCCCCGAGGGACACACGGGCGAAGTGCGTCTCGTGGAGATCGAGGGGATCGACGTGACCACGTGCGGCGGCACGCACTGCCGCTCCACCAGCGAGATCGAGGCCCTCAAGCTCCTGGGAGCCGAGAGCATGCGGGGTGGCACCCGTCTTTCATGGGTGGCGGGCGGGCGGCTCCGCCACCTCCTGGAGGCGCACCATCTGCGGAGCGCCCGGCTCCGCGAGCTCATGGGCACGTCGGACGACGAGACGGTCGCCCGGGTGGCGGCGAAGCTCGAGGAGTTGAAGAATGCCATGCGTGCCGTCCGCGGTCTGGAGGAGGAGCTGGCGACCGCGTCGGCGGCGGGGCTCGCGGCGCAGGCGGGTACGGTGCTCACCGCTCACTGGCCCGCGCGCGATCTGCCCTTCCTCCAGCGCGTCGCCCGGGAGGCGGTGCGGCTGGCGCCCGACCGGGTGGTCCTCCTCACCGCCGGCGAGGGAGACCAGGGCGCGTTCGTCCTGGCCGCCGGCGAGGCCGCCGACATCGACGTGCAGGTCACGGGCACACAGGTGGCGGAGGTGCTGGGTGGGCGGGGTGGCGGGTCGGGGAGGATCTTCCAGGGAAAAGCACGGGACGTGGAGCGGCGGGAGGAGGCGGCGAGAGCGATCCTCGGTGGGGGCTAGAAGCGCGTTACTGCTTCTTCAGCTCCGCCACCCAGACGTCGGCTTCCTTGCTGCCCAGCGTGAGGTAGAAGCGCCGCCCGTCCGTCGAGAACGCGTACTTGCTGGGCTCGCGCTCGGAGTCGTCGAAGGTCACCAGCACGCGGGACGCCCCACCCGACGGTGCGACGGAGCGTATCGTCCACCCCGAAGGGCCTCTGTACAGGTAGTAGACCGTCTGCGCGTCGGGTGCCCACGCGCACAGGTATGGTCCCGAGTTCTGGTACGGCCGCGGCACAAGTAGGCGGCTCGGGCCTCCCGCCGCCGGCCCCACCCGAAGCCCGTCCGGCGCGATGGCGGCGATCTCGCCGCCCTTCGGGGACCAGCGCGCGTATTCCCCCTTCCACAGGTCGTGGCCTCTCCCGTCGGCCAGCGACTGCACACGGAGCACGTCGCGGGTGTCGTTGACCCTCTCGAACACCAGGGCCTTGCCGTCGGGCGACCAGTGGGTGTCCAGGTCCTCGTCCGGGCCGTTCGTCCTCTGCGTCAGTCCCGTGCCGTCAGCGGCCATGGTGTAGATGTCGCGGCTCCCGTTCCGCATGGAGTGGAAGGCCAGCTGCTTGCCGTCCGGGGACCACGACGGGCTGAAGTCGCTGGCGGGATTGGTGGTGAGCTGAACGGGCTCGCCCCCGGCCATCGGCACCTTCCAGATGTCGTAGTTGCCACCCCGGTCGGAGTCGAAGGCGAGCCACTTACCGTCCGGGCTCACGTTCGCCGTCTCTATGGTCTGGTTTCCCCGGGTGATGGGTCGCGCGGTCCTGCTCGACACCGTCCCCTCCCGCGGGATGTCGATGGACCAGACGTTCGAGGAGGTCACCAGCGTGGCGTACACCAGACTGCCGCCGTCCCGGCTCACCGAGATGGAGAACGCGTCGAGCCCCGTCGTGAGGCGCTCCGGGGCGCCGCTCGCCCGGCCGGAGCGGGAGACGGAAACACGGTAGACGTCCCGCGTCCCGTCCCGGCTCGAGACCCATAGCAGGGTCCGCCCGTCGGGCATCCATGCGGGAGACTCGTTGATGGCGGTCTGGGCGACGATGGGGACCGGGGGCTTTCCGTCCAGGGGGACGACGGTGATGCCGGACTGCCCCTCGTTGGCGAAGTCCTTCGTGCCGAACGCGAAGATGGGGTTTCCCGCCGACACGGCGATCCGGGTGCCGTCGGGCGACCAGGCCGGAGAGTGGGCCTGCGAGACCGTCGTCAGCAGGGTGGGCGCGCCTCCACCCACGTCCTGCAGATAGATGGCGCCTATGGGCCACCCGCGCACGTACACGAGCCGCTTGCCGTCCGGCGACCAGTCGAAGCCCATGATCGCCAAAGGGTCGGAGCTGATGACGGAGTCGCGGGGGAGGCGGACCAGGATACGCGCCGGACCGCCCAGGGCGGGGACCACCGAGATGGTGCCGTCCTCCGACTCGTAGGCGACCTGGGTCCCCTCCGGAGACCAGCGCGGCCACCGGTGGGTCATGGTGGTGTCGTCGGTGAGGCGCACGGTACGCCCGCCGCTCACCTGACGGACATAGATCTGCATGGCGGTGGGCGGGCCCGCCGCGTAGGCCACCATCGAGCCGTCCGGCGAGATGTCCGGGTCGATCTCCAGGCCGGGGGCGAGGGTCACCTGTGTCGTGGCTCCCAGCACGAGCCGCGTCGGACGCCCACGCAGGAGGAGTGCCCCCACCGCGGCCCCCGCGACGATGACGCTCCCCACCAACGCCGGCACCAGCCAGCGGCGCGGCCGCCGAGGCGGCGCGCCCCCCACTCTCACCCGCTGCCCCAGAGCGTCGGCGAACTGCGCCACCGGATTGAACCGATCGGCGCGGTTCTTGGCCAGCGCCCGCTGCAGCACGCCCGCGACCTCGTCCGGAACCGCCGGGCGAAGCTGCGTGATGGGCCGGGGATCCGCCGTGAGGTGCTGGCCGATCACGCTCTGCGCCGTGGCCCCGGTGAAGGGCGGCTGCCCGGCCAGCATCTCGTACAGGACGCACCCCAGCGCGTAGAGGTCGCTGCGGCCGTCCAGGTCCTGCTCGCCGGCCGCCTGCTCCGGGCTCATGTACGTGGGGGTGCCCAGGGTCACGCCCGTCTCGGTAAGCCGGTCGCCCCCCGCGGCCTCCACGGCCCGCGCAATGCCGAAATCGGCGACCACGGCGTGGCCGCTCTGGAGCATGATGTTCTCGGGCTTGATGTCCCGATGGATGACCCCGCGCGAGTGCGCGTACGACAGCGCGTCGGCCACCTCCCGCGCCAGCTTCATGGCGTCGTCGAGGGGGAGCTGCTTCTCGCGCCGGATCCGGTCCCGCAGCGACTCACCCTCGACGTAGGGCATCACGTAGAAGAGGAAGTCGCCGTGCGCGCCCGACTCCGCGTCGGTCTCCTGTCCTCCCGGGCCGCCCGCCCGGCCGCTGTCGTACAGGGGCAGGATGTGTGGATGACTCAGCCCTGCGGCGATCTCGATCTCCCGGAGGAAGCGCTCGTGGCCCAGGGCGGCCGCCAGCTCTGGGCGCAGCACCTTGAGCGCGACCTTGCGGTTGTGCTTGACGTCGTGCGCCAAGTAGACGGTGGCCATGCCGCCGGCACCGAGCTCACGCTCGATGACGTAGCGGTCTTGCAGAGCGGAGACGAGAGAAGGGGGAGGGTCGGGCATCGGCGGCAAGATGGGCCGCGGGATGTTGCGGGGCCAGGATTTCGTGGCCGAGGCGACGGCTGGCCCAGAGAGGCCGATCCCCCTCTAGCGGGCGGTGGGGGGGTGAGGCGACAGGGGTGCGCATGCCCTCACCCTGCCGCCTGCACCTGTTCCGCTAGAGGACCCTCTCCCGCACGCGGAAGTCCACGTTGTCCCTGATCCAACGCCACAGTGCCGGAGTGCCCGGGGGATAGACCGGCGCAGCCGGCGCCTCCGCGGCTACGCTGTCCAGGAAGTCATTGGGCTCGGACTGCGGATGCATGGCCAGGGCGAGGCTCGCGAGAGCGGCCGAGTCCGCGACGATGGAGGTGTCGTGCGCGGACGCCGCGGAGCCGGCGCCTCCCGCCGCCATCTCCGTCCGTGGGGTCTCCGACGCCATGGACGCCGACGCTCCCCCACCGATGGTGTCCAGGAGCTGCTGGGGCCACCCGGCCATCACCACGTTGTCCACCGTCCACAGCCGAACGCGATCGCGCGGCACGTCGTGCTCCCAATGGGCCGCGACCTCCGGGTTGGCGTACAGCAGCCGCACGGTCACCCGCCGGGCCAGGTACTCGAGAGGCTTCAGATCGATCTGCCGGTATGCTGCCGTCGCATCGCCGTGCTTCTGTCCCAGGTCCGGCACGCCGTCGCTGAGGATCACCAGCGTGATGGGTGTCAGCACCAGGCCACGGCGCTTCACCTCCGTGGCGGTCCGCTTGAAGAAGGCGTTGAAGTCCGTGAGGGGCTCGTTGGCGGGGAACCATTGCTTGAGATCCTCCGCGATCCGTCCGACGCTCTTGCCCTGGAAGTCCTCGATGGGGTGGAACGCCTGCGGCTGCCCCGGATGGTCACCGCCGATTGACCCGACGAAGAGGTTCTTCGGGCGCTCCAGACCGCCCACTCCGGTGAGATGCGCGTGGATGTAGTACGCCGCGAACAGGAGGGCGTCGTCGTAGCGGCCGCTCTTCTGGAACGAGCCGCTCACGTCGATGCCGATGAACAACGAGCTGCGCGGCCCCACCGGCGCGTTGCTGCCCGTGCAGCCCGCCACCAGCGGGAGCAGGAGCACCGCGGCCAGCCCGGGGCCGACCTGGAACCAGCGCTTCCACCTGGTCATGGTCACACCTCCGGCAGCGGCTCTTTCACCGCGACGCGGGTGCGCTCGCGGGGGGCGGGCTTCGGGAGGCGCGCCATCGCCTCCTTCAGCGACGAGAACGGCAGGTCGAACGCACCCCGCCCCGTGACCACGATGAGGCAGAAGTTCAGCGCGACCGCCAGCAGCTGCAGGATCGGCAGCGTGATGAGCTCCACCAGCTCGTTGGTCGTCTGGCGGAACCAGGTGCGCTCCTTCTTGAAGTCCGCCAGCATGTCGCGCCACCAGCGCATGGGATCCTCTGCTGCGGGCGTCACCGTGACCTCGTCCAGGCTCAGCGTCTCCCGCGAGAGGATGGCCATGACGGCCGGCGTGCCGAAGCGGCCGAACAGGAACCACGTCATGCCGCGCACGCCCACCCAGCCGAACGAGGCCAGCGCCAGCGTCGACACGAGCCCGAGCTGCACCTGATCTCCCGTCTGCTGCGCGATCCACGGCGTGATGGCGTCGATGAGCTCGCGATAGAGGAACACGACCTCGAAGAACATCACGAAGAACTCCACCACCAGCATCTGGAGGATCTCCTTCGCGTTCCGCTTGCTGATCGCCTCCGTCAGCACCTGGATGCACGCGAAGCTGCCGGCGATCAGGAGGAACAGGAGGAGGAACAGGATGGGCGTCAGGAAGGCGTCGCTGGGTGGCGCGCCCGTGAGATCGTACAGCACCTCGTAGATCGTGGGCCGCAGGGTGAAGGTGAACACGATGCCCTCCAGTGCCGACCAGGCCAGCGTCAGCACGAAGGCCACCCAGGGCACGCCCGGCTTGAAGTACCGTCGCGCGGTCCAGTCCAGGGCCGCCGCCGGCGCGGTGAACGCCGAGCGGACCAGCTTGCCCAGCAGCACCACCGTGTAGCGCAGCAGGGCCCAGGCGAGGTTCACCACCACCAGCCCCAGGCGCACGAGGCCCGCCCAGTAGAGCGCCACCCCGCGGCCGGCGTCCCACCACGCGAACGCCATCGATCGGATGTACGCGACCCGTCCCGAACGGAACGGCAGCGTGTAGGCCGAGAGCATCGTCGCCCACAACGCGGCCACCAGCACCAGCGCCGGCAGCAGCAGAAGCAGCCAGCTCGCCGCCGTCGCCCATGCGCCGTCGGGCGAGACCACGCCGCCCAGCATGCGATGCTGCCAGGCCGGGATCCAGGCGACGATGCTCATCACCATCTGGGCACCTGCGCGCCAACCGGGAGGGAGTGACGCGATGATCGTGTCGAACATGGCTACACCTCCTGCGGGCCCTGCTGAGAGAGTGAGGTTCCGGGGACGAACGACACGAGCCGCCAGTGAGCTCGAAGTCGAGTCGCTGGCGGCCCGGCGGGCGTGGCGGCGCCCCCGCGCCGTTTTAGCCCCGTGGCTCTGCGCCCCCGCCTTTCGACGGGTTTGCTCTGAGCAGCGTCCGTCCACCCCCCGGGGGACGGTGTCGCCGGATATTCGTGCAAGACGCGGGCCAGCCCTGTCCTTCCGCGCGAATGGGGCCCGGAGACAGCCGAGGCGCTCCCTGCCGTTACGCGCCCGGTTGCGACGACGGCACGGTCTGCCACCCGGAAGACTTTGCAGGGTCCGGGCACGACCTGTCGGGGTACGCTTGTAGATCCACCGTCACCCCTCTACCGTCTTGGTTGACGACGAGCGCTGACCTTCCAGCGGTCGACCGAACGGAGGATCGTACGCACCTGTGCCGCTTGCTCGAAATCCACCGCCGGGGTGATACCGGATGAGCGGCTCGCTCACGGAGTCGACCCGGGGGAAAGAGGCCGCCCGCGGACGGACGGGGTCGTCGCCGGCGGTGCTGTGGCAACACAGGACCACGATCATCGCCGTGCTCGCGCTGGTGGCCATCCTCCTCCACCTGGTGCTCCGTTTCGGCGTCCGGGCCACGCCGCACGCCGGCATGATCCCCCTGTACGCCACGCTGCTGCTCGGCCTGCCGCTGGTCTACGACCTGCTGGGAAAGCTGCTGAGAGGGGAGTTCGGCTCCGACCTGCTGGGCGGCATCTCCATCGTCACGTCCGTCCTCCTGGGTGAGTACCTGGCGGGCTCCATCATCGTCCTGATGCTCGCCGGCGGCGAAGCCCTGGAGCGGTATGCGCTGCGCAGCGCCTCTTCGGTGCTGGCGGCGCTGGCCAAGCGACTTCCCTCCATCGCCCACCGGAGGCAGGGGGAGGTCATGGAGGACGTGGCGCTGGAGGACATCGAGGTGGGCGATACGCTGGTGATCCACCCGCACGAGATCTGCCCGGTGGACGGCGTGGTCATCGACGGGCACGGCGTGATGGACGAGTCGTACCTGACGGGCGAGCCCTTCCAGATGACCAAGACCTCCGGCTCGGCCGTGATCTCGGGAGCCATCAACGGGCACGCGGCCCTGACCATCCGGGCCACCAACCGGGCTGCCGACTCCCGGTACGCGAAGATCATGGAGGTGATGAGGGAGTCGGAGGCCAGCCGGCCGCAGATGCGGCGCCTGGGGGACCGCCTGGGCGCCCTCTATACCCCCGTGGCGCTGACCATCGCCTTCGCGGCGTGGGCCGCCAGCGGGGCGTCGGTCCGGTTCCTGGCGGTGCTGGTGATCGCCACGCCGTGCCCGCTCCTCCTGGGCATACCCATCGCCATCATCGGCTCGATCTCCCTGTGCGCCCGCAGGGCCATCATCGTGAAGAGCCCCGTCGTCCTCGAGCAGATCGCCGGGTGTCGCACCGCCATCTTCGACAAGACCGGGACTCTGACCTACGGCGCACCGGAGCTCACCGAGCAGCTCGTCGCGCCGGGCTTCGCCCAGGAGGACGTCCTCACGCTGGTGGCGAGCGTGGAGCGCTACTCGAAGCACCCCCTGGCCCGGGCCATCGTCTCGGCCGCGAAGAAGGACGGGCTCCGGGTTCCCGAAGCCACGGAGGTGCACGAGGCGCCCGGGCAGGGCCTGCGTGGAGTCGCCGCCGGACGGCGCGTGCACGTCACGAGCCGCGCCGCGCTCCAGGCGCAGGAGCCCCCGGGCATCCAGCACCTGCCCCCGGCCGCCGGTGGGCTCGAGTGCTCGGTGGTCATCGACGGTCGCTATGCGTCTACATTGCGGTTCCGTGATACGCCAAGGGTGGAGAGCCGTTCCTTCGTGAGCCACCTGCGACCGAAGCACCGGATCGACCGGGTGATGATCGTGTCCGGGGATCGCGAGTCGGAGGTCCGCTACCTCGCGGAGGAGGTGGGCATCACCGAGATCCACGCCCAGACGAGTCCGGAGGAGAAGCTGGCCATCGTCCGCCGGGAGACCGCCGCCGCCAGGACGCTCTTCGTGGGGGACGGGATCAACGATGCTCCGGCGATGATGGCCGCCACGGTGGGCATGGCCATCGGCGAGAACAGCGACGTCACCGCGGAAGCCGCCGGGGTGGTGGTCATGGGCAACTCCCTCGAGAAGGTGGACGAGTTCATGCACATCAGCGCCCGCATGCGCCGCATCGCGCTCCAGAGCGCGGTGGGGGGCATGGCGCTGAGCGTCGTCGGCATGGGGTTCGCGGCGGCTGGTCACCTGAGCCCGGTGAACGGAGCCCTGGCCCAGGAGGTCATCGACGTCCTCGCCGTGTTGAACGCCCTGAGGGCCGCCTGGCCTCCCAGGGTGTCCCATGACCTGTGAGGACCTGTGACGGTCGCGCCGCAATGAGCCGCGGCTACCTCGGTGGGGTTGGCCAGCGGCCGGCGCCCCCTTGCTACTCGGCTCTCAGCGATCGGATCGGATCCACCGAGGAAGCCTTGCGGGCCGGCATGTAGCTGGCCAGGAGCGCGACGCTGAGCATCACCCCCGACATGGCCACGAACGTCGGCACGTCGATGGCCCTGACTCCGAACAGCAGGCTCCCGAGGATGCGTGTGGTGAACAGCGCTAGGCCTACGCCCACCGCGACGCCGATGAGGGTGACGCCGCCGCCCCGGGCGACCACCATCTTGCGCAGCTGACGCGCCTGTGCGCCGAGCGCCATGCGGATGCCGATCTCGCGGGTGCGCTGGGCCACCACGTACGAGAGGACGCCGTAGAGCCCGACGGCACCGAGGATCAGGGCCAGGCTCGCCGCGATGAGCAACGTCAGCATGGTGAACGAGAGTCGCGCGTGGGAGCGGTCGGCGAGCCCGGCCATCGTGAAGATCCTGTACATCGGCGCGTCGGGCACCACCTTGTGGATGAGCTCACGGATCTCGGGGGCGATGGACTCCGCCCGGGGCGTCTTCACCACGTAAGCCGGCCCGGGGACGGACCAGGCCCGGGCGGACCACCCCACCATGGGGATGTAGACCATGGGGTCCGGCTTCGGCTCGCGGAAGTCCCGCAGCATGATGTCCTCCACCACTCCCACCACGCGGAGCCAGTGCGGGGACGTGCTGTCCGCGGCCAGGCGCAGGCGCTTGTCGAGGGGGTCCTCACCCGGCCAGAGGATCTGTCCCGCCGACCGGCTCACCATGGCCTCCACCTCCGCCGGCACCTGGTCGCTGCGCTCGAAGTGACGGCCCTCCAGGAGGGAGATGCCCATGGTCTGGAAGTAATCTCCTCCCACGGGCGCGTAGTGGAGGAGCGGCTCGACGGCCTCGCTCGCGGCCGTCTTCTCCGAGGCGAACCGGGCCATGCCGGCTCCTTCGTCCAGGGGCAGGGTGTTCACCAGCCCCACGGACTCCACCCCCGGCAAGGCGGCCAGGCTGTCCATGAACGTGTACTGGAAGCGCGCGACGGTCGGT
Source organism: Gemmatimonadota bacterium (assembly GCA_022340865.1). Taxonomy (GTDB): domain Bacteria; phylum Gemmatimonadota; class Gemmatimonadetes; order Longimicrobiales; family Gaopeijiaceae; genus SZUA-318. Next base: position 19,910 of record JAJDNC010000057.1, on the reverse strand, counting down.
CCGTCGTTGATCCCGCGCTTCCGGAAGTCGGGCGCCATCTGGAAGGTGAAGATGTCCTTGGTGTCGTAGCCCGGGTCCACGTGGGTGAGCGCCCGGAAGCTCTGCAGCAGGAGCCCCGACGAGACCAGGAGCACCAGCGCCGCGGCGGTCTGTACCACCACCAGCACGTCACGCGTCAGGTGGGTGCGTCTGGATCCGGTGGGATCCGACTCGCGCAGGCCGCCGACGAGGCCGGGGTTCGAGAAGCGGATGGCCGGGAGAAGGCCCGCCGCCAGCGCGGCCGCGACGGCGAGGGCGGCCGTGAAGAGGAGGACCGTCGCATCCAGGCCGGCGGAGCCGAGGCCGGGGATGCTCTGGGGCGCCGCGTGCACCAGCAGCGGCACGCCGCCCCAGGCGAGGAGCGCACCGCCGACGCCCCCGAGAGCCGCGAGGATGAGGGCTTCGGCCATCTGCGCCCGGACGAGTCCCGTGCGGCCGGCTCCCAGGGCACGGCGTACGGCCAGGTCCCGCCTCCTGCTCTCCGCCCGCACGATGAGCAGGTTCGCCACGTTCGCGCACGCGATGAGGAGCACGACGCCGACGGTGCCCAGGAGGATCCAGAGGGGACCCTCGATGTCGCCGACGAGCTGATCCTTCAGGGAGCGCACGACGGGTCGATACTGCCGGATGATGCTCGCGTACCGCGGCCCGCCGCCGAACCGCTCCGGGAGGCGCTTCGCCAGCCCCGCGAGCTCCGCCGTGAGGGACGCCTGACTCGCCCCCGGCGCCAGGCGACCCACCAGGTTCAGGCCGAATCCTCCCGGGCGGATCGGCGGAGTCGGCTCATCCAGGATCCAGAGGGAGGTCCGCTCCTCGGGGAATCGGAGGTCGGGACCCATCACGCCGATGACGGTGCGAAGTGCGCCGGCGACCTCCATCGTGCTTCCGACGACGGAGGGGTCTCCGCCGAACCAGTCCATCCACAGCCAGTGGCTGAGCACCATGACGGTGCCTTCTTTGTCGTCGGCCGAGGGGAGCCGGCCGACGACGGGCTTCACGCCGAGGGTCGCGAAGAACGAAGGCGAGGCCGAGGACACGAAGAGATGCTCCACGTGATCCCCAGATCGCACGTTGGTCTGCGCGATCTGATAGAACGCGAGGTTCTCGAGCTTCGTCGACTGCTCCCGATACTCGACGTACATCTCCGTGCCCGAACCGAACTCCGGCGGGAGGTCCGAGCCCGGCGCGGACCCGCGGATGGAGACGAGGCGGTCGGGGTGGGGGAAGGGAAGGGGCTTCAGGAGCACCGTGTCGACAACGCTGAAGATCGCGGTGTTCGCGCCGATGGCCAGCGCGAGGGTCACTACGGTCACCGCCGTGAATCCCGGCGCGCGGCGCAGGTTCCGCGCAGCGTGCATCAGGTCCCTCGCGAGGGCCTCCAGCATCCGTCCCACGTCCCACCTCCTGTCCTCGTGTGTTCGCACGCGATCGCGGCCCGGCCATGCGTCGTTCCCGGGACCCGGACCCACGTGCGCACCGACTGCGTCCCGCTCTCCTCGCTCGCGCCATCGCTCCCTGAGGAACCGGCCCGAAAACGACAACGCCTGGCCCCAGTACCACACCCGTGCCCGCACGCGTCCCCGGGCCGAGCACTTCGAGAGGAAGACCTCGAGGAGGTCACCCGTGACGGGCTCCCGGTCGTCGGCGGGCAGGGCCAGCTCCAGGAGCAGCCGCGCGTACCGTGGGGGCTCCGGGGCCGTTCTCACCGCGTGTCTTCCATGGCGGGATCCAGACCCGTCCACATCTGGTTCATCACCCGCCGCGACTCCCGGAGGAGCCGCTCTCCCTCCGCCTCGACCCGAACGCAGCGCCTGCGCTTTCCTCCCCTCCCGGAGACCGGCCCGCTCATCCACGACGAAAGGAGGCCCTTCTTCTCCAGGCGTCGGAGCGTCACGTAGACGGCCGCCCGGGACACGGACCGCTCCGTGCGCCTCTCGATCTCGTCGACGATCCGCACGCCGTACACCTCGCCTTCCAGGTGCAGGACCGCGAGAAGCACCATCTGCTCGAACTCACCCAGGCCCTGATGTGACATGCGCCTCCCGTAGAGCACGCCTCCGAGCGGCGGCGTTGACGCCATGATATGTATACAACGTCAACATAATTGTCGGGCCGGGGGTGGTGCGCAAGCACAGTGGAGGTTGTGGGGTCCTGCCGCCTGCCTGCCCGGCGCTGCGGATCCGCCCCGACCCGGCACCCGGTTCGGGGTGCCGGGCCGGGAGCGGCCCACGGCGAGACACGCATCGTGCCTCACCGGAGGAGGAGAAGCCAGGCGATGAGCATTACGGCCACCCACAGGGCGGTCGCCAGCTTGGCCAGCGCTGCCCTCACCGCGTCCGGCCGTTCGGGTACGCCCGCTCCGGTGCGCGTCTCGGCGGCGGCGGGTGCGGCGGCCTCGGTGTCCTTCTCCTTGCTCTTCTCCTCCTCTTGCTCGGTCGCCTTCTCCTTGTTCTCCTCTTCCTCGATCGCCTTCCAGAAGCGGCGCTCCGACGCGCGCTGAGCCTTCGTCCACTCCTGGACGTAGATCACGTCGGCGGTCCGGAGGAAGACCACCGATCCCGTGATCGTCTCGACGCGCATCCACTCGGGACGCTCGAACCCGAGGATCGCTTCCATCAGGCGCTCGGCAACCTCGCGGCGTACCACGAATGCCCGCCACGGCAGGCGGACCTCGTGGTAGTCCAGCGACGGCTCCTCCAGCGACGGGTCGCGGAGGAGCTCCTCGATCCGGTTCCGGACCATGGTTCTATCCTCGGTCGGCGGGCAACCTCCGGGGCGGGGCGTCACGGATCGGGAGTCGCGTCGTCCGTCGTTCCGCGACACCGCCGCCACCGGCGGGCCCATGGTTTCTGTCTCATCGTCTGTCGCGGGACGCCGGCCGAAACGACGAGCGCCCCACCCGCACGACGCAGGTGGGGCGCTCCACGAGCCGCCTCCGAGGGAGGAGGACCGCGCTATGGCACGATGTCCCCTCCGCATGCGTCGCGCTGCACCGGTCCCCGCACGCATGCGGGAAGCCGATGCGCATTCCCGGCACCGCTCCCGATCAGGGGAACGGAACGCGGGCGATACGACCCCCAGAAGGGGTCTCGCCTGAGCTCCTTTGCCCGGTTCGTCATGCGGTCCTCCGCGCTGTATGCGTCATCGTGGCCCCGGTGTCGGCCGGGGCATGGACATGAAAAAATCGCGCCTCCGATGGCACTTGCCGGCCCTTCCGGGACCGACCTGGAATCCCCCGCGGGGCGGGTAGGCTTCCACTTGCACCGGGACGCGACTCCCAAGGGCAAGTAAGCTGATGGGGGTGGTGGAATGTGTCAATGGTCCAGGAGACGGGCGGATACCCCGTCGACGACGTCGACCATGGAGCATTCCCCGTCCCGTGCGCGCCTCAGAGCAACGACCGCACCGCGGCCACCACCCGCTCCGGGCCCGGCTTGTGGAACCGCTCCTGGGAGACGGCGAAGGGTACCGGCGCGTCGGGAGCGGCCACCCTGCGCACGGGCGCCTTCAGCTCCCCGAAGGCCTCCTCCGCTACCATGGCCGCCACCTCGGCCCCGAACCCACAGAAGCGCGTGGCGTCATGAAGCATCACGAAGCGGCCCGTGCGGGTCACCGAGGCGAAGACGGCGTCCCTGTCCAGGGGTACCAGGCTCCGGAGGTCCAGAACCTCCACGCTGACGCCCTCCTGCTCCAGGGCGTCGGCGGCCTGGAGAGCGGTGGAAACCGCGGCGCCGTAGGCCGCCACGGTCACATCGTTCCCGGCCCTCGCCACCGAGGCCTCGCCCAGGGGGACCCGGACGTCGCCTTCCGGCACGTGGCCTTCCACGCGGTAGAGCCCCAGGTCCTCCACCACCACCACCGGATCGGGGTCGAAGATCGCGCTGAGGAGCAGCCCCTTCATGTCCGCGGGGTTCGAGCCCCACACCACCTTCAGCCCCGGGGCGTGGGCCAACCAGGCCTCCAGATTGTGGGAGTGCTGGCATCCGGACTGGAAGCCGATGCCGGCCTTCACCCGCACGGTGAGGGGCACCGACGTTCTTCCCCCGCTGAGGAAGTGGAGCTTCGCGGCGTGGTTGACGAGCATATCCGACGCCAGCGTCACGAAGGGAAAGAACATGACCTCCACCACGGGCTTGAGCCCCAGGGTGGCGGCCCCCACACCCAGCCCGGCGATGGCGGCCTCGCTCACCGGGGTGTCACGGATCCGCCGGGAACCGAAGCGCTGGAGGAGCCCGTGGATGGGGCCCATGGGGTTGGGATGGATGGAGACGCCCACCCCCTCCCCGGCCAGGAACACGTCTTCGTCCAGCTCCATGGCCACCGCCAGGGCCTCGTTCACCGCCTGACCCCCGACGAGCCGACGCCCGGCCCCGCCGGGGGTGCTGGGGGGGCGTGGCACCGAGAGAGCTTCCGGAGCACGCGGGGTACCCCGAGGCCTCCGGCCTTCCTGGGGTTCCCGGGCCCGCCGTAGGGGACGGCTCCAGACATCCTCCAGGGCACCCTCGGGCAGGGGCTCGGGGCTCCGCTCCGCGAAGGCCACCGCCTGCTCCACCGTTCTCGTCGCCTCCCGGCGCAACGTGTCAACATCGGAGGCGCTCAGGACCTCCTCCTCCACCAGCCTCGCCACGTACCGCTGGATGGGATCCCGCAAGGCCCAGGCCTCGAGCTCGTCGGGATCCACATAGAGCTGGGGGTCGGCCTCGCTGTGACCGTGCATGCGGTAGGTCTGGAGCTCCAGCAGGGCGGGCCCTCCGCCCGTCCGGATTCCCTCGACCAGCCGCGCCGCGGTCTCGTACACGGCGTCCGCGTCGTTGCCGTCCACCGTCTCCGCGGGCATGCCGTAGGACACCGCCCGGGCGGCGACGCTCCCGCCGGCCAGGTGGACCTCCAGGCGCTGGGCACCCGCCCAGCGGTTGTTCTCGCAGACGAAGAAGAGGGGGAGCTTCCAGACACCGGCCAGGTTCATGGCCTCGTGCACGCTTCCCTCGGCGGCGGCGCCGTCGCCGAAGAACACGGCGGTGATGCTCGCTTCCTCCCGGTACTGCTGGGCGAAGCCGGCTCCCACCGCCATGGGCGGTCCCGCCCCCACCACCGTGGAGGTCATGAGGGCGTTCACCTCGGGCACGATGAGGTGCAGGGTCCCGGACTTGCCCCGGTTCACCCCGGTGGCCTTTCCCATGATCTCCGCCATGAGGGCCTCCGGGTCCGTCCCCCGCGCCAGGAGGTGGGCATGGTTGCGGTGGTTGCTCACCAGGACGTCCTCGTCCCTCAGGGCCAGGACAGCGGCCGCACCGGCCTCCTGGCCGACGGAGAGGATCTGGATGCCGGCGAGGCGGCCACCCTCCCGGGCCAGGGCGGTCAGCCGGTCCTCGAACGCCCGGATGAGGATCATGGAGCGGAGGATCTTCCGGCGGAGCCGGACCGAAGTCGTTTCCATCCAACCTCCCGAGTCGCGGGGCGCGACACGCGCCGGCCCCGATACGAATCACGTCGGGAGGGTCCCTGGACTCTGAGTATAGAAGAGGAGGGTAGGGACGGGCACCGGGGGGCACGCGTGAACGGCGTCCAGCGCCGGGAACCGGGACCGCCGTTCTCCGTGGTTCCTGGAACGAACGTGGGTTGCCATTCAGGGCAATGTGATATAGGGTTATATATCACTATATCACACGAGGGGGCGTCCTGATCATCAACCCCGGCGACGAGCTGCCCATCTACCGGCAGATCGTGCGGCAGGTCCAGGAGGACATCGCCCAGGGGCGACTGCATGCGGGAGACAAGCTCTCGTCGCACCGCGAGCTGGCCGCCGAGCTGGTCATCGCTCCGCTGACGGTGAAGCGGGCGTACGACGAGCTGGAAGGGCAGGGGCTCATCGCCACGGAGCGGGGTCGGGGCACCTTCGTCACGGGGAAGCTCCCGGGAGTGGACCGGGAGGACGGGCTGAGGCGAGTCAGGAAGCTGGCCGGACGCCTCCTGAGCGAGGCTCGCATCGCGGTGATCGACTACGAGACGGTCGTCCGCATTCTGGACGACGTGAAGAAGCGAGGTGGGGCATGAGCGTCATCGAACTCAACGATGTCCACCGGTCCTACGGGCACGGTCACGAGGTCCTCTCCGGGGTCTCCTTCGCCGTGGACGAGGGAGAGGTTGTGGGGCTGCTGGGAGTGAACGGGGCCGGAAAGACCACGCTCATCAACATCATCATGGGGATGCTCCGGCCGCAGGCCGGCACCGTGAGGGTACTGGGGTGCGACCCCCGGGACGATCCCGTGGCCCTGAAGCGGCGCATCGGGTTCGTGTCGGAAGATCAGGTTCTTCCCCCGGCCCTCTCCGTGGACGCCGTCCTCGATCTCCACCGGGAGCTCTTTCCCACGTGGGATGCAGCGCTGGAAGGGCGGCTCCGACAGCGCTTCCGCTTCGAGGACCGTGCCAAGGTCGGCACCCTCAGCAAGGGGCAGACCCGGCAGTTGGCCCTGCTCTGTGCCGTAGCGCACAGGCCTGAGCTGCTGGTGCTGGACGAGCCCGGGGGAAGTCTGGATCCGGCCATGCGAAGAGGGTTTCTGGAGACGTCCATCCAGCTCCTGGCGGAGTCCGGGACCACCATTCTGTTCTCATCGCATTATATGAGCGATGTGGAGCGGATCGCCGGTCGGGCGGTGCTCATCAATGACCGACGGGTCCTGCTGGACGACGACCTCGAGGCGCTTCGCGAAGAGCATGTCCTGGTGGTGGTGCCGCGAGCCGAAGCGGACGTGTCACGGCTGGAGGCGGACCCCAGGTGCCTGAAGGCGCGCATCCATGTGAACACCGTGCACGCCGTGTTCACCGGCAGGGCGGAGGAGGTGGAGGGGCGGTTGAAGCGTGAACACGGCGTTGCACGGGCCACGTGTCGGCACGTTCCCCTGGAGGAGCTCTTCGTCGAGCTCGTGGGGGAGGACTCATGATCCTGAGGCTCCTGCGCGGCGAGCGCGCATTGATGGCGGTCGTCGTGATGTGGCCGGGCGCGGCCATCATCGGGTACATGTCCGCGGAAGTGATCGGGCGTCAGGCGGCCTCCGGGCACGTGGTGGAGCCCATGCCGGGGCCGGTAGCATTCGGGTTCGCGGTCATGTTCTCCGTGCTCGCGTGCGTGAACTACTACTCCGGCGGCGGCATGGGGACCGCGACACGGTTCCACATGGCCCTGCCCATCGGAGCTCGGGACCTGTGGGTGGTTCGGATGCTCGCCACGCTGGCGCCCTTCCCGGGCGCCGTGGCCGTAGGTGTGGTGGTCTATGCCCTTTCCCGGGGCGGGGACTTCACCCTCGAGGGACTGGCCCTGGGCCTGAACGGCGTTGCCGTGGCTCTCTTCATCCCGGCCCTGTACCACAGCATGCGGGTGCGGGACGCGGAGCGGGGGATGCCCCTGGCCGTCTTCGTTCCCGTGCTGCTGGCCGCGCTGGCCGTGGGTGCGATCCTGGGATTCCACACCCCCCGTCCGGCGATCCTGTTCGGAAGCGCGGCGGTGCTCCTTCTGGTTACCGGGTTCGCGAGGGTTCCACGGGCCTTCGAGCTGCACCCGCAGCGCGGACGCGCCTCCCGTCGCCAGCTCCCGCTGGTGAGATCGGTGTGGGGATCCGCACGACGACTGCCGGTGCTGGGCGGGGCGCTGCGTCTAAACTCGGCCCTCAGGCCGAAGCGCTGGCTCAGTCGAGACCAGTACGGGCTCCTGATCCTCCTGGGAGGGGCAGTGAACCTGCTTCTGGTGGCGAGGTCTCCCCTCACGGTGGTGCTGGGCCCCATCATCGTCCAGGTGGCGTGGTTCATCCGAACAGCCAACGGGGCTTCGGGACTTGATCATCTTCCGGTGAAGCGGGACCGCATCTTCCGACACGCGGTCCTGCCCGGGCTGGCGTTCGTCTTGGTGGGGCTCGCCGTGGTGGTGGCGTGGTCGGAGTCGGTGTCTCTGGGAATGCTGTTGAAGGCCCGGATCGTGCCGGTCACCGCGTTGGTGTACGTAGCGGCGTGGTTCCTCTCGCTGGGATCCGTGGTGACCGGGATGGCGACGCCGCCATCCACGCCTTCCGGGTGGCGATGGCGGTACGCGCGCCGGTGGCCGAACTGGGGGTGGGTAGTCCTGGTGATGGTGCTCGTCCTGGCCCGCCTCGGTGGGGCCGCGCCGGGAGGCGTCCTCGGCCGACTGGCGCAGTGGATCCCATGGGACGTGGGGGGGCTCTGGGCGTCCGTGGCAGCGACGCTCGCCATCGCGTTCCTGGCGCTCCAGGCCGGGTTCCGAAGGGTGGAGCTGGTGGGGCTTCACCGGAGGCTCGCGCCATGAGTCCCTGCTGACCCGCCTCCACTCGCGATCCTGCTCGGCCTTCCGGTGTGATACATTGCGACTACACCGGTCCGGCCCGTGGTGAAGTAGCCGCTGCAGCCTGCAGGCTCGCGGAGGGCCCTCTTCGCCGGTGCCCTGCCTTCATCCTGCCCGCGAGGTCCTCCAGACCGGCGCAAGGGCATGGCCGGCCGAAGAAACAGGCCATGAAGGCAGAGAGCCGTGAGGCCATGATCGTCACACGAACGAGAAGCGTCGTGATTGCCGCCCTCGGGGGGGGACTTCAACTTCTACCGCAGGGGAACCGCTCCGCCCACCGAGCACCTCAACAAGTAGCGCAGGAGTCGCGCCCAGTTGGCCGAGGCCGTGCGCAGGCACCTTGCCACCGGTTCCACGCTTTTCGAGCTTTTTAGTGTGTTCCGCGCCCCGGCGGCATCCCCTGCCAAACGCCGGGTTGTCCCTTCGAGGAGGCCGCCGGAAAGGCGGCCCAACCAGCCCCCCGTCCGACGGCCACGAGGATGAGCACATCCGGGAGCCGAGAAGCCGTCTTCATCGGCAAGATCACGGCCAGCGCCACGCACGAGATCCGTAACGTGCTGGCTATCGTGAAGGAGTCCGCCGGCCTCGTCGACGACCTGATGCGGATGGCCGCCGAACGTGGCCCTCTGGACGGTGCCCGGGTGCTCAAGGCCACGCAGCGCATAGACGCACAGGTGGCCCGCGGCGCCGAGCTCATCACCAGCCTCAATCGCTTCGCGCACTCCCTGGACCGCGATCGCCAGGCCATCGACCTGGGCGAGGAGATCCGTCAGGTGGTCTTCCTCTCCCAGAGGTTCGCCCGGATGAAGAGCCAGACCGTCCTGGCCAGCTCCGGCGCGGAGCCACGTGGGCTCGTGGCCAACTCGCTGGCGGTACAGATGGCTCTGTTCGCGGTCATGGAGCTGCTCATGGAGGAGCTTCCCGACGGCGCCGCCATCGAGGTGCGCCCGGCCACCGCGGACGGGCAACCGGCAGCCGAGATGACGGCCATGTTGAACGATGTCGCCATGGCCACCCCGGGAGCCGGAGCGGCATGGGAGCGGACACGCAATCTGGTGCAGGATCTCGGTGCTGCCCTGGAGGTCACCGAGTCGGGCCGTGGTTTGATGCTTCTCTTCCGCGGCGAAGGGTAGGTCCTCGGAGCCGGTTGTCTTCGGCGAGTTCACGCCTCCTGGCGGGGCGAGGCCGGATCTGGGTCGAGAGCGTATGAGCAAGATCAAGGTGCTCCTGGTGGACGACGAGGAGGACTACGTCCGCACCATGGCCGAACGCCTGGAGATGCGTGATCTCCCGAGCCGGGTGGCGACGAGCGGCGCGGAAGCCCTGAAGATGGTGCAGGCCGAGGCACCGGATGTCATGGTGCTGGACCTGAGGATGCCCGGGATCGACGGTATGCAGGTGCTCGAGCGCGTGAAGGACGAGCATCCCCAGGTCCAGGTCATCATCCTGACGGGACACGGATCGGACAAGGAAGCGCAGGAGGCCCGCGCGCTGGGTGCCTTCGAGTACCTCCAGAAGCCCGCCGACACGGGACAGCTGCTCGACACCATCACCGCCGCGTGGAAGCGGGGACTCAAGGTCGCCGCCGAGCTCCTCCGTGATTCGAAGAAGAAGTTCGACCGCACCATGGAGGCGGCGGCCTGGGCGGAGGCGGGCGTGGCCGAGATGGCCGTGGAGGCCCTGGAGGAGCCCGCGCGCGCCGCCGAAGCGGCCTCCGAAGCGCCGGCCATGCCCGCCTCGGGGTCCGGGGCGCTCAAGGTCCTTCTCGTGGACGACGAGGAGGACTACGTGCGCACCATGGCCGAGCGCATGGGCATGCGTGAGCTGGGGAGCGACGTGGCCCTCACCGGCGAGCGCGCTCTGGAGATGATCGAGGACGACGTGCCCGACGTGATGGTCCTGGACGTGCGCATGCCCGGGATGGGGGGCCTGGAGGTGCTCGCCAGGGTCAAGGAGAGGCACCCCGAGGTGGAGGTCGTCATGCTCACGGGCTTCGGCACGGACGAGGACGAGCGCGAGGCCCGCCGGCTGGGCGCCTTCGAGTACCTGCGCAAGCCGGTGGACATCGCCGAGCTGGTTCCCATCATCCGGCGGGCCGGCAGGGCCCACGCGAAGGGACCCGCGACGTGACGCTCGACGACCTCCCCACGCACCGGGGGCGGGAGCGGGACGTCGACTCGCTGATCTCCCAGGGGCGTTACCGTCGGCTCCGGCTCGTGGCGCTCACGGCCGTCTCGGTGGTGGCGGTCGTGCCCCTGCTGATCATGGCCGGCGTCAACTACTACCAGTACCGGCAGGCGTTCCGCGCGGAGCTCGGGCAGCCCATGGTGAGCCTGGTCACCAGCGGCAAGCAGGGGCTGGAGTCGTTCCTGGACGAGCGCATGTCCGCGCTCCAGCTGCTGGTGCGTGAGCGCACGTACGGGGATCTCAGGGACCCGGCTCACCTGGGCCGCGTGCTGGTGAACATGAAGCAGGCGTTCGGGGGCTTCGTGGACCTGGGCGTCCTGGACGACAAGGGCGTGCAGGTCACCTACGCCGGCCCCTTCGAGCTGGCGGGACGCAGCTACGAATCGGCCCCGTGGTACCACGAGGTGACGAAGCACGGCAGCTACGTGTCCGATGTGTTCACGGGATACCGCAACGCGCCCCACATCGTGGTGGCCGTGGAGCACGACACGGACAGCGGCCACTTCTTCGTCCTGCGTGCCACCATCGACACGGAGCTCATCAACCGGCTCGTGGCCTCGCTTGCCACGCGCCCGTCCAGCGACGCCTTCCTCGTCGATCAGGCCAGGGTGCTGCAGACGCCCTCGCGCATCTACGGAGCGGCGTTGGAGCAGGCGCAGCTTCCCCCCCTCGGGCCTGGAGGCCAACCCCAGCTCACGCAGCTCACGGACGGGCGTGGGGTGGACCTGATGGTCAGCTACGCCCGGATCGAGCACTCGCCGTTCACGCTGGTGCTGGTGAGCCCCCAGGGGGAGTTGTTGGCGGGGTGGCTGGCCCTGCGCCGCAACCTCCTGGTCTTCCTGGGTGTGAGCGTGGTGCTGATCCTCGCGGTGGTCTCGGTGGGAACCACCTACATGGTGAATCGCTACCGCGAGGCGGACATGCTGCGTGCAGCCGCCTACCACAAGATGGAGTACACGAACAAGATGGCGGCGCTGGGACGACTGAGCGCCGGTGTCGCCCACGAGATCAACAACCCCCTCTCCATCATCACCGAGAAGGCGGGGCTGCTCAAGGACCTGCTCCTGATGGCGAAGGAGACGCCGCCGAAGGACAGGGTCCTGGAGCTGGTGGACTCCGTGCTCCGCTCCGCGGACCGCTGTGGGAACATCACCCACCGTCTGCTCGGCTTCGCCAAGCACATGGAGGTCCGCAGCGAGGCCATCGATCTCGACGGGCTCCTCGTCGAGGTCCTGGGATTCCTGGAGAAGGAAGCCACGTATCGGAACATCACGGTGGACTTCGCGTTCCCGGATGCGCCTCCCCGCATCGTGAGCGACCGGGGACAGCTCCAGCAGGTCTTTCTCAACATCATCAACAACGCCTTCGCCGCGGTGGACGATCACGGCCGCATCGAGATCGGCATCCGCGACACCGGGTCGGACGCGGTCGCGGTGTGGATCGCCGACGACGGCGTCGGCATCGCGGAGGAGCACCTCCCGCACATCTTCGACCCCTTCTTCACCACGAAGAAGGGAGCCGGCACGGGCCTGGGCCTGTCCATCACCTATGGAATCGTGCAGAAGCTCGGCGGCGACATCGCCGTGCAGAGCAAGGTGGGCGAGGGCACGCGCTTCACGGTCACGCTCCCCAGGGGATCCACGGATGTGTAGCGGCGACATGGATGCGTTCCGGGTTCTGATCGTGGATGACGAGGAGGAGCTGGTCAGCGCCCTCGTGGAGAGGCTCAACCTGCGGGGCTTCGAGGCCCGGGGCGTCACCAACGGTGCCGACGCCCTGGCCGATCTCGAGACGACCCCGTGTGACGTAGTGGTGCTCGACGTGAAGATGCCCGGGCTCGGTGGCCTCGAGGTCATCAGACGCATCAGGAGCGAGCACCCCGGGTTGGAGGTCGTCCTGCTCACGGGGCACGGCTCCCCGACGAGCGTGGAGGAGGGGATGGCGGCGGGGGCCTTCGACTTCCTCATGAAGCCGGTGAAGATCGACGAGCTCGCTCTGATCCTGCGCTCGGCGGGATCCGGGGAAGATGCTCGGCGGCAGGAGGAGCGCGACGGATGAGCGACCACAGAGTGCTGCTGGTGGACGACGAGGAGGAGTTCGTCGCCGTCCTCGCGGAACGCCTGGGCGCACGGGGTCTCCAGGCGGACACGGCGGCGACGGGGCCGGCCGCGTTGGTGAAGGCCGGGGAGACCCGCTACGACGCCATCCTCTTGGACATGGCCATGCCGGGCATGGACGGGATCGAGACCCTGGAGCGGCTCCTGGACCTGAACCCGGACCTCCAGGTGATCCTCCTCACGGGGCGGGCCACGCTGGAACAGGCTGCGACGGCCATCAAGCTGGGCGCCCTGGACCTCCTGGAGAAGCCCGCCGACATCGACACGTTGGTGCAGAAGATCGAGGACGCCGCGACCCGGCGCTGGTCGCTGGAGGATCGGCGCATCGAGGAGAAGGTCGCCGACATCATCCGCAAGAAGGGGTGGTGACATGGGCACGGACGAGGCGGCGAGGGAAGATGTCCCCAGGCTGGTCAAGGAGATCATGATCCCTCTGGGGCACTACCCGTCCGTACACGCGGACGACACGCTGAAGCGCGCCGTATCCACCATGGAGGCGGCGCACATCGAGAGGGGACATCGCCGCTCCCTCCCCCGGGTCCTGCTGGTGCTGGGAAGCCGGGACGAGCTGGTCGGCATCCTGCGTAGACGCGACATCCTGCGCGGGCTGGAGCCTAAGTTCCTGATCAGCCAGAGGATGGAGTACCAGAAGAAGCTCTTCGACGTCGCCGTGGATCCGAACCTCTCGGAGCTCGCCTTCGACAGGATGGTGAAGGGGGTCCGGGGGCAGGCGGAGCGATCCGTGCGGGAGGTGATGCTGCCGGTAGCGGCGACCGTCGATCCCGACGATCACATCATGAAGGCGGTCTACGAGATGGTATCCCTCAACCAGAGCCTCCTTCCGGTGGTGCGGGGCGGGCGCGTGCTGGGGGTGATCCGATCCGTGGACGTGTTCCACGAGCTGGCACAGCTGTTGGAGGGCGGCGACGCATGAGGGTCGCGGCCGCTTGACGGCGGCCGCGACCCCGGCGGGGCACGCCTTGCCGAGGTTGTCACTGACATGACGATAGATCCGTCCCCTGGTGCCGTCGCGGCGGCGTCGGAAGAAGTCCGGCGAGAAGCCCTCGATGCGACGCGGCGCCGACGCGACCTGGGCCGACCCGGCCGGCGTGAGCGCGGCGGGCCGAGCGAACCCGGGGAGGCCACGCCCACCGGCGTCGACTGGAAGCGCGTCGCTCTGATCCTGTTGGGGGTGGGCCTCTTCGCCGGGGTGTACCTCGCACCCCTCCCGGGACCCGCCGTCGACCCCCAGGGCAAGGCCTTCGCCCTCACCCGCGAGGGCAAGGCCGCCCTCGCGCTCTTCTTCCTGGCGGCCACCTGGTGGGTGACGGAGGTGATCCCCATCGGCGTCACGGCCATCGCTATCGGGGTGGTGCAGGCGCTCTTCCTCATCCGCCCGGCGCGCGAGGCCTTCACCGACTTCATGGACCCGTCGGTGTGGTTCATCTTCGGCTCGCTCATGATCGGCATGGTCTTCACCAAGACCGGCCTCACACGGCGCGTGGCGTACAAGATGCTCTCCGTGGTCGGCGAGCGGACGAGCATGATCTACCTGGGCTGCTTCGTCATGACCGCGGGCCTCACGCTCATCATGGCACACACGGCCGTGGCGGCCACCGTATATCCGCTGTTCCTGGCCATCTACGCCCTGTACACGGAGGAGTCGACTCCGACCCGCTTCGGCAAGGGCCTGTTCATGGGCATGGCGTTCGTGGCCGGCGCCGGCAGCATCATCACCCTCCTCGGCGCGGCCCGCGGCGCGGTGGCCGTCGGCTTCTTCTACGACATCACCGGACGCCAGATCGACTTCTTCCATCTCACGTACTTCATGCTCCCGGTGGGTGCGGTGATGGTCGTGCTGCTCTGGCTCTTCTTCATGCTCTGGTATCCGCCGGAGAGGAAGACCATTCCCGGCCTCCGGGACCGCGTGAACCGGCTGTACGCCACACTGGGGCCCGTCAGCCGCAACGAGATCGTGTCGCTGGTGCTCATCCTCGGTACCATCGCCGTTCTCAGCTTGCGCTCGTTCGTTCCCGCCCTCGAGCCGCTGGACAAGAGCGCCATCATCCTGGTGCCCATCGTCCTGCTCTTCCTGCTCAAGGTCCTCACCCTGGAGGACCTGGAGGGGGCTTCCTGGAACATCGTCTTCCTGTTCGGGGGCGCCATGAGCATAGGCCTGTGCCTGTGGCGCACCGGGGCCGCGGAGTGGCTCGCCGTGAAGTGGCTGGGGCTCTTCGCCGAGGCCAGCTGGCTGGTGTTCGTCCTGGGCATAGCGGCGTTCGTCCTGGTCATGACCAACGTCATCATGAACGTGGCGGCCATCGCCATCAGCATGCCGGTGGCGCTGGTGATCGCCCCCTACCTGGGGGTGGCCCCGGACGTGGTGGTCTTCGCCTCGCTGGTGACCGCGGGCATGCCCTTCCTGCTCCTGGTGGGGGCGGCGCCCAATGCCATCGCGTATGGCAGCCGTCAGTTCACGGCCAAGGAGTTCTTCGTCACGGGGCTTCCGGCCAGCGGGGTGCTCATGGCGGTTCTGGCGGTGTTCGTGTGGCTGATCTGGCCCATGATGGGCATGCCGGTGCTGTCAGGAGGGTGAGGAGGCCTCGCCGGCCACGGTCGCGCGGTCCCGCCGGCCCCGTCGCGTCGCTGCGTGCCGCCATGAGGCCAGCGCGGTGTTGGCGGCCGGCCGCCCCCTGGCGGCCTTAGCCGCAGATCCGATATTTTTATCACGATTCCCCTGCCACCCCGGCGCGGCCCTCGGGGCCGCTCCCTCCGGGGTTCGTGTCGGCTGGCCCCAGCCGGGTGTACGCTGCTCCGGACATCCGGCCGGCACTCATAGAGTCCGGAATGCCCGAGTCCTCGGAGAAGGGCCCTGGCTCGACGGGAGAGCAGCGTTCCCGCGAGCTGTTCTGGCAGACCCTCGGCCGGCTCGTGCTGCTCTACTTCGTGCCGCTGATCCTGCTGGCCGTCTTCTTCCAGCTCCAGTACCGGAACGTGCAGCGGGACAGCCTGCGGGCCCACCTGCAGGGGCTGGCGGAGCACCAGGCACGCACCTTCGACCTGTTCCTCCGCGAGCGCCTGGTCAACCTGGGCAACATCCTCGGGGATCCGCGCTTCGGAGCCGACACGACCTGGCGGGACCTGTCCTCCTTCCTGGATGAGCTCCGCCGGGCGAGCGACGCCTTCGTGGACCTGGGGGTGGTGGGGACCGGCGGAGCGCTCGTGGCCTACGCCGGACCGGTGCGCTACACCGCTCCGGTGAGCTACGGGGAAGAGCCATGGTTCCGGGAGCTGTCCGCTCCCGGCACGACCTCGGTGATCACGGCGATCTACCTGGGCTTCCGTGACAAGCCGCACTTCACCATCGCGGTGCGCCGCGACCAGGGGCCCTCGCCCGTGATCCTGCGCGCCGCCCTCTCTCCCGAGCGCCTGTCCGAGTATCTCACGACGCTGGAAGGCGCCACCGAGGTCAAGGCGGCAGTGGTGAACGGAACCGGCGTGCTCCAGCTGTCCGCGTCCCGCATGGGTGAGCCTCTCGAGGCCTCCCTCTTCACTCCACCCGCTACCCCCAGGAGGGGGTTCGTGGCAGGGGGACGCGACTCCGGACGCCCGGACTACGCATACGCGTGGCTCACGGAGACGCCATGGGCGTTGGTGGTGGTCGACGCGCGCAGCGAGGCCGATGCCGCCGTGCCCGTGGTCCTGAGCCGGCCCCTGCTGGCGTCCCTGGGGGTGTTCCTCTTCGTGGGCGTGGTGATCCTCGTGCGCACCCGCCAGGTCGTGGGCAGACAGCTCGCGGTGGAGCAGCACGAGGCGGAGCTGTCGGGGCAGCTGGTCCACGCGGCCAAGCTCGCCTCCGTGGGCGAGCTCGCCTCGGGGATCGCCCACGAGATCAACAACCCGCTGGCCGTCATCGCCGAAGAGGTCGGCGTGCTGAAGGACTCGCTGGACCCCGAGCTCGCCGACGAGGACGACGAGCCCGTCGATCTGGCCGAGCACCTGGACGCCATCCACGACGCCGTGTTCCGCTGCCGCGACATCACGCGCAAGCTCCTCACGTTCGTCAGGCACGGCGAGGTGAAGGTCCAGATCCACGACGTGCACGACATCCTGGACGAGGTCCTCGACGTCCTGCTGGGCAACGAGCTGGCCATCTCGAACGTGCTCGTGGAGCGGAGCTACGACCGCGGCATCACCGGGATCCTCACCGACCGGAACCAGCTCGCGCAGGTCTTCGTGAACCTGGTGAAGAACGCCTTGGACGCCATGCCGGGCGGGGGCCGCCTCAGGGTGACCACGCACCTGGAGGACGGCCAGGCGGCCATCTCCATCAAGGACTCGGGGTGCGGCATGAGCCCCGAGCAGCTCGAGAAGATCTTCATGCCCTTCTACACGACCAAGGATCCGGGCAGGGGGACGGGCCTGGGCCTGAGCGTCAGCTACACGATCATCCGGGACTTCGGCGGGGCGTTCTACGTCGTCAGCGCCCCCGGTAAGGGCAGCACCTTCACCGTGAAGCTCCCTCTCGCAGCGGCCTGATCAGAGGAGAACCGGAGTAGGGTCCATGGTAAAGACAGTCGCGGACATCATGGTGCCGCTGTCGGAGTACGCCGTGGTGGATGCCGCCGCCACCATCGTCGATGCCCTCCGGGCGCTCCAGGAATCCCAGGAGAAGGTCCCCCCGGGCCGGCAGCCCCATCGCGCCATCCTGGTTCGCGATCGCGCCGGTCGCATCATCGGAAAGATGCACCACTTCGCCTTCCTGCGCGCGCTGCTCCCCGAGAGGAAGGCGCGAGCAGCTCAGGACCTCTTCGACCGCGCCGGAGTGGACGACGACTTCAGGGACGCGTCCATGCACATGCTCGACTTCCTCATCGGGGACTTCGTGGACGTATGCGAGCGGGCGCGCAACGTAGTCGTCGGGGACGTCATGACGCCTGTCACGGTGAGCATCCGTGAACGGGCGCCGCTCTCGGACGCCATCCCGATGTTCCTGGCACAACAGACCCTCTCCCTGCTGGTCACCCGCGAAAGGGAGACGGTGGGGATCCTGAGGCTGAGCGACTTCTTCGACGAGCTCTCCCGGGAGATCATGCAGGGAGACCGACCCGGCGGAGAGGGTTAGGCGGCGCCATGTCCAAGATCCTCTTCGTGGACGACGAGGAGCGCTTCCGCACCTCACTCGCCAAGCGGCTCCGAGCCCGCGGCTACGACGTGGTGGACGTGGGCAGCGGCGAGGAAGCCATCCGCCGGGTGCGCCAGGACGGCGATATCGACATCGCGGTGCTGGACCTGCGGATGCCCGGCATGGACGGCATCCAGACGCTCAGGGAGCTGCGTGCGTTCAACCCCGCCATTCAGGCCGTGATGCTCACCGGCCACGGCAGCCTGGAGTCGGCCAAGGAGGCCGGGCGTCTGGAGGCGTTCAAGTACCTGCAGAAGCCGTGCGAGGTCGAGGAGCTGGCGGCGGTTCTGGACGAGGCGAAGGAGGAGGTGGGCTACGCGCGCGCCCGGCACGAGATGGTGCACCGTCCCGAGGAGCGGGCGACCACCCTGCGCTGGTTCCTGGGCAGCCACAACTCCCGGCCTCTCTTCATCGTCCTCGGAGTCGTCTTCTTCTGCGCCCTCACGATCCCCAATCCGCCACGACGGCTCGTGGAGCTGGTGGGCGCGCCCAAGACCCCGACCACGGCGCAGACCATATCGGGATTCGAGAGTGCCGACCCCATCATGGGGTACGCCTCGTACCGCGACATGAGCGCCGGCCAGAACATCGCCGGATACTACAGCGGGAAGAACAAGCTCGATCGGGACGTCGTGGAGGCCGACGGCTCGCACGCCAAGGTACCGCTGTCACCCGAGCAGGTGGCGCGTCGGGCGATGGTCGTGCTGGCGACGCTGGTGGTTGCGGCACTCTTCTGGGCCACGGGCGCCGTGCCGGTCGCGGTGACCACCATCTTCGTGGCGGCTTCCCTGTACTTCTTCGGCATCTTCCGGCCGGACGGCGTGGCGCAGGCGTTCGCCAAGGACGCCGTGCTGTTCATCTTCGGCGTGCTGGCGATGTCCAAGGCGGTGACCCGAACGGGCCTGGACCGCCGCATCGGCCTCCTGCTGCTGGCGCCGGCGCGCAACCTGGCGCTCTTCCTGCTCGTGTTCATGCCGCTGCTGTCCGTGTCGTGCGGCTTTTTCTCGGAGCACGCGTTGGTGGCGTTCACCATGCCGCTGTTCGTGATGGTATACGCCAGCGCGCTCAGGAGCACCGGGCTCAAGCGCGACCGCAACCTCATGGTCCTGCTGGCCCTGGCGTTGTGCTACGCCGCCAACACCGGCGGGCCGGGCTCGCCGGCGGCCGGCGGGCGCAACGCCATCATGGTGGGGATCCTCGCCGACTACGGCGTGGCACCGACGTTCGGCCAATGGGTGAAGTACGGGCTGCCGCTGGTGCCGGTGATGTCGTTCGCGGTGGGTCTCTACTTCCTCTTCTTCCTGAGGCGGAAGGTGGCGGTGCCGAAGCTGGACATCGCCGCCGAGGTGAAGCGAGCGGCCGAGAAGATCGGGCCCATGACCCGGAGCGAGTACATCACCGGGGCGGTCCTCCTCCTGGTGGTTGTGCTGTGGATCACGGAGAGCGGCTCCCTGGGCATGGGCGGGCCCGTGCTCCTCGGGCTGGTGCTCCTGAACGTCTTCCGGGTCCTCTCGTGGAAGGACATGCAGTCCATCCACTGGGAGGTGGTGATGCTGTACGCGGGCGCCACCGCCATCGGGGCGGGGCTGGCCGCCACCGGAGCGGCTCTCTTCGCCGCGGACCGGTTCGTCTCCATCCTCCCGGACTTCATGCGCGGCGGCTCCGGGCTGGCCATCGCGTCGTCGCTGTTCACCGGCGTCGCCACCAACTTCATGAGCGACGGGGCCACCGTGGCCGCCATCGGCCCCATCACCGTGCCCATGGCGACGGTGGCGCACGTGCACCCCTGGATGGTGGGCTTCGCCACGGCGTTCGCATCCTCGTACGCGCATATGCTCATCATCGGGACCCCGTCCAACGCGCTGGCCTACGCCATGGCGAAGGACCCCAACACGGGTGAGCAGCTCGTCACGCTGGCGGACTTCTTCAAGCACGGGTTCTTCGTGCTGCTCATCAGCTTCACCGTGCTCTGGCTGTGGGCGATTCTCGGATACTGGCTCTGGATGGGCTTCCCGGCGGTCTGAGCGAGGAG
>JAJDNC010000046.1 GCA_022340865.1 Gemmatimonadota bacterium | reverse complement strand
CCCCCCCGCCGGGACCGACTATCGCCCGGACGTCAGATCCGGATTGCCGGCCTGGAGCTGGTACGCCCAGTCGAAGATCATGAGGGCGTTACCGGCCTGGTCGTATCCGAGGAGGTCCACCCGGATCACCCCGTAGTGGTTCTGGTTGTCGTCGCCCACCACGCGGAGCACGTAGCTCGTCTGCGGATCGAGGGAGAGGTTCTGGGTGGTGTAGCCCGACGTGGGCGCCTGGGTGACGTCCACGCAGGAAGCGTCGGCTCCCACCCCGCACTTCAGGGCCGTGGTGGCGTATCCGACGGGGTAGATGCCCGTCCCGGGTCCCGGGGCGAGCCACCAGCCCGTGCTGTCCACCTGCAGCCGGAAGTGCCGGCTCGACGACGTCCCGCTCACGATGGGATCGGTGGTCTCGTCCGCCTGAAAGCGGAACCCCGAGAGCGCCGGCTGATCGTAGTAGTTGTCGAGGTACTCGCCGTGGTAGTCCGGGCGGGGCGTGCCTGCGGCCAACGCGCTCGCCGCGCTCTCGTCACCCACGGTGTTCACCGCCGTGACGTAGTACTGCAGCGTCACTCCGTTGGTGGCGAGGCGATCGAGGAAGCCCTCGGAGTCCGTCTCGCCCAGCAGGTAGTCCGTGCCGTCCGACGCGGCCAGGTATACGCGGTAGAACGAGAAGTCCGAGGCGGTCCGCGACGCCGTCGACCAGTGGATGTAGTTCGTGTTGTCCAGGGCGGTCACCGCCACCTGCGTGGGCACCGGGGGCGGAGAGGGAACCGGGACGTCCACCTGGACGGAGTTGGCGGTGGCGGTCTCGACGCCACTCTGCGCGTCCACGGCGGACACGTAGAACTCGTAGCTCTGTCCCGCCACCACGTTGAGGTCCTCGTACTCGCACGATCCGCCGGCACAGCTCGTCACCTCGGCGACGAAGGCGTAGTTCTGGTCGGTGGTGCGCCGGCCGTAGACGCGGAACGACTCCCCGTTCCACGCAGCCCCGAGATCCCACGTGATGTAGACGGCCCCCGCGTAGTAGTAGGCCGCCAGGTTCTCGGGGGCCGCCGGAGCGGTCCCCACCACCAACGTGTTGTCCGCATTGCAGGCCCCCAGGGCCAGCGTGAAGAGCATCGTGACCACAGGCGCGCGTCTCATCGTTCCCCCTCTCTGGTAGCCCCGGGCTGGGGGGCCTGAGGACTGGTGGACTGCAACACTCGTTGCGTGGGCCTTCGGGTGCCGTGCCATGCACGGCCCGTACCGAACTCAGATCTGCAGGCTGCTCAACAACTTAGGGAATGTGGGAAGCCTGCGATGTCCCCTGGGGGGGACATACCGGGCGGTGCCCGGGACACGGAGGCCCACCAACGGCGCCCGGGCACCCGCGCTCGGGCTTCCCGGGTGGCGCTCCCTCACTGCCCCGGGCGGATCGAGGGCAGGCTGGTACCGCCTGCGCCGGCGCTGCGCTGAGCGTAGTTGAACTTGAGGTCGCGCTCGTCCGTGAGAGACACCTCGAAGCTGAACTGCCAGTTCCCGGTGGCGGGCTGCGTGAATATGAAGTGAGCCTCCCACCGATGCAGGTCCCGGGTCAGGCTGATCATCTGGTCGTTGAACTTCCCGCGCTCGAGGTCGTAGGACGTGCGCCAGCTCACGTTCCAGTACTCGGTGGGATGGAGCGTCACCGTTCCCGAGATCATCTGCGATGTGGCGGCGCTGTTGGACCGCGGGCGCTGAAGGGCGTAGGACAGGTTCGCCTGCCAGCCCTGACCTGCGCCCCCCCGCCGGGTTCCCCCCATGTCGTAGCTCGCCGAGTTGGGACGACCTGGAATGATGGAGTTGGCGTCCGTCACCGACGTGGCGAAGGAGTTGCCCGCGGTCGTGTCGGCGGCCTGGCCTTGCTGAGCGTTGGTGCTCGTGTCGGCCTGAGCGTTGCCGCCACTCCTGCCGCCGAGATGGAGGAACCGGATGATGCCCGAGTTGGCGCCCAGGGAGAAGTTGAAGTTCACCTGGGACAGGTGGGGTGAGAAGCGCCGGTGGAGCCGTCCGTTCGCGTCGATGGAGTCGGCGAAGAGGTCGTGGTTGATGGACAGGGTCAGACCCTTCAGAAAGTCCGAGGTGATCTGGTTGTGGAGCTGGGTCGTCCTGAATCCCTGGATGAAGTTGGTGGTGTCGGCCCTCACGAAGTCGTACGACACCACGCTGGTGCTGATGCCCAGTAGCTGCACGATCTGAGGCTTCTGCACCTCCCTGGGGGCACCACTCTCGGCGCCCCCCTCCACACCCGAAGCCATGCCGGACCCGGTGGTGTCCGCCGCCGCCTGGGCGGAGTCCGCGGCGGACGTGGAGTCGGACCTCTGCTTCTTCTTGGCCTCGAAGGTCTGGTTCAGCGTCAGGCTCAGCGTCTTGGTGGGCCCGATGGCCTGGGTGCCGCGGAACACCTGGCTCTGGAGTGCCGTGGGCGTGGTGCCCGGGCTCCAGGCGAATCTGAACGACGGCGACACCTTGTGGCGGATCGCGGAGTACGGCCCGAAGCCCGGGAAGAAGCGGTACACGTCGGTCTTCAGGCTGGCGCCGAACGACACCCTGGAGGGCGCGGACACGAAGCTGTGAGCGAGATTCGAGGTGTCCGACTGGAAGAGGCTGCCGGACAGCGTGAGGCTCGGGGTGAGCGTGGTGGACCCGATGAGGCGCTGCTGATAGTCCATGGACGCGGACCAGCCGACGGTCTGATTCGACACGTTCTGGGAGGGGGATCCGGCCACGAGCTGGGACGGGTCCGCGCTGTCCCCCAGCAGCAGATACGCTTTGGGGATCCCCAAGGTCGTCGAACGCTGGAAGTTCACCGATTGGCGCAGGGAGAACGCACCCATGCTCAGCGAGCCCGACTCGGAGCCCTGAAGCTGCTGGGTATCCGCGCTGCCCACCGTGAAGGTGTCCGGCTGTACCCGGTTCAGGGTGCTGCGTGTCAGGGCGGCCGACCCGCTCATCGTCATGTTGTTCCAGAAGTGCGCCTCGTTGGTCGGCGCCTTGAACAGCGTGATGGTGGACAGCGA
Organism: Gemmatimonadota bacterium; assembly: GCA_022340865.1. Lineage (GTDB taxonomy): Bacteria > Gemmatimonadota > Gemmatimonadetes > Longimicrobiales > Gaopeijiaceae > SZUA-318. The sequence continues at coordinate 19,681 of JAJDNC010000046.1, read as the reverse complement.
CAGGTTCGCGCTGGGCAGGGTCCATGCGACGCGCCCGTCGTTCAGGTACTGCTGACGATTCGCGGACACGGACAGGTTGCCCCAGTCGAAGCGGTGGTTGATGCCGCCCGAGGAGTTGATGGATTGGGTGACCTCCTGGGGGTCCAGGGAGTTCTGGGTCACGAAGGAAGCGCTGGACGCGTACTGCGCCGACATGCGTACCGAAGTGCGTTCGTCGACCTGCCACGAGTTCTGCGTGTTCAGCGTCAGCTGGCGACCTCCGTCGCTCTGCCAGAACCGGCGCAGGTCGACGCTCCCGTTCAGGAACTGTCGATTGAAGCGATAGTTGAGGCCGCTGGTCATGGAGAGGTAATTCTGGCTCCACCAGTCGAAGGCGATGATGGCGTCGGAGTACTGGCTCATCGCCCAGTAGAACCCGAGGTTGCTGACGCGCCGGTGGTAGCCCGCCGAGGTCCGCACGATGTCGTTCACGCTGAACTGCGGGGTCAGGATCCCGCTGGCCCGCCCCTTGGACAGGCTGTTGGCGATGAACGGAAGCCACGCCACGGGCACGTCGGCGAAGTACAGGCGCACGGGCCGGGCGACGAGCACCTTGCCGCCGATGATCTTGATCTCGTCGGTCTCGAAGTGGTAGTGCGGGAGCGGCAGGGTGCACGACGTGAAGATGGCGTGGGAGGAGTACGTCGAGTCCCGCGTGAGGAGCACCATGTCCCCGCTGGTGACCCACTTGGTGCCTGCCTGGTCGTACGTGGTCTTGGCCCCCGGGGCCGAGCCCCGCCCCTCCTTGAGGGAGTACACCAGGCCCTGGGCGCTCACTTTGTCCTGCCCCGCGGGGGTGAAGTCGGGGGTGCCTGTGGCCCGGATCAGGCCGGTGATCTGGTCGTACCGGATGGTCGAGTCGGCCTGGATGTCGTTGCCGTCGCGCTCCACCCGGGCCTGGTGGTCCTTCGACGACTCCAGGATCAGGATGCGCTTCTTTGCCGCGAAGTCCGCCTGTCCCCCCTGGTACTCGGTGACGCCGTAGCCCGGCATGCGCATGAGCTGGCGCAGCGTGGTGTCGTTGCGGGGGGCCTGCGGTGCGGTGCTCCGGGTCCGGCGCTGCGCGGCGCTCACCGAGTCCCGCAGGTAGAACAGGGTGTCCGATCCCATGGGCCGGCCCAGGCGTTCGAGGCGCCGCTGCATCTCCAGCTTGGTGGAGTCCACCTGCTGCGTGGTCGTGTCCGTGCGCTGCTGGGCAGTGTCCGCATGTGTGACCTGACGGGCCGGCGGCCGGCCCGGCTGCTGCGCCGACACCGGCCGAGCCACCGCCATGGCGCATGCCGCCGCCAGGAGCGTGACCATTGCGCCGTGGCGCCCGCCGCTCATTCAACGTCTCCCGACCCGGGCTCCGAGCCGACGGTGGACTCCGCTTCGTCGTCGCGCGCGACGGCACCCGCCGGCGGCCCTTCCTCGGCCCTCGACTCGGGGTCGCGCGCTTCCTCACGCGCCCGACGCCGGCGCGCGATGAGCGCCGACAGGTAGATGGAGAGCTCGTACAGCAGGATGAGCGGCCCCATCAGCATGACGGTGATGGACACCACGTCCCCGGGCGTCATCACGGCGGCGACGATGGTCAGGGCCACGATGGCGTGCCGCCGGTAGTGGCGCAGGAACTCCGGCGTCACCAATCCCACCACCGAAAGGAGCATGACCACCACCGGCAGCTCGAACAACAGGCCGAAGGCGATCATGAACTTCACTTCCAGCGCCAGGGTCTTCCCCACCTCGAGCTGATCCTGGAGCACGCCCCCCTCGAAGCGTTGGAAGAACTCCAACGTCACCGGGAGCGCGAGCAAGTAGGCCATCGCCACGCCGACGATGAACAGGAAGAGCCCCAGATAGAGCGAGGGGATGATCGCGCGCTTCTCGTGCGACTCCAGAGCGGGGGCCATGAACGACCAGATATGGTACACCACCACAGGCGCCGCGAGGATGAGCCCGACGAGGATCCCCAGCTTGATGTCGATCATGAAGGGATCGGCCGGCCCCAGGTAGATGAGCTTCATGCTGGGATCGTCGCGGGCCCGCCGCACGGGCTCGATCATCAGATCGAGCACGTGGAAGTGGTAGACCAGCAGGAAGCCGACGACGGCCCCCACCGCCACGGCCAGGAGCGACCACAGGATGCGCCAGCGTAGCTCCTCGAGATGTTCGAGGAAGGGCATCTCAGCGCGCGGGTTCTGGCGGCGGCTCATGAACGGGAGCGTGGGGCTGACTGGTCTGGCGGCAGCGCGGACAGGTCTGACGGAGGGGCTACCGCGCTCAGAACGGGAGCTCCACCTGGCTGCGGCGAAGGGCCTCCCGTTCCTGGCGGGCGGTCATCTCGTCCACGAACTCTTGGAACTCACCCGCGTCCTGGAAGTTCCGGTACACGGAGGCATAGCGGACGTAGGCCACGCGGTCCATGGAACGGAGGCGCTCCATGACCATTTCCCCGAGCTTCTCGCTGGGCACCTCCACCCCTGCGTAGCGCGACACCGCGTCCTCGATGTCGTCCACCAGGGCTTCCATCTCGGAGGCGGACACCGGGCGCTTGGCGCACGCGGTCTGCACCCCGGAGAGAATCTTGGAGCGGTCGAAGTCCTCCACGGCGCCGGAACGCTTCAGCACCTGGATGGGGCGCTCCTCGATGTACTCGTAGGTCGTGAAGCGCGCGCCGCAGACGGTGCACTCGCGGCGCCGCCGAACGGCTCTTCCGCCGCGGCTAGCCCGCGTGTCCACGACGCGGTTGTCCGTGGCGTCGCACTCGGGACAGCGCACGGGAGCGGGCTCCTATCCGATCTCTTTGAGCTTGGCGGCCGCGAGCTTCGCAACGTCCGCGTCGGGATACGTGTTGACTATGCGCTGCAGGGTCGCCTTGGCGGCGCTCTTTCGACCCAGCTGGACCTGAAGGAGGGCGCTGCGGAAGAGAGCCTCGGGCACCTTGGGCGCCGTCGGATACAGCTCCGGAATCTTCTCGAACGCGGCCAGGGCGTCCTTCTCGTGTCCCTTCTGCTGTGAGAGGATGTCGGCCACGTAGAACTGCGCATCGGGCGCCAGCGAGCTGTTGGGATAGCTCTGGAGCAATTGCTGGAACGCCGCGTTGGCGGTGGTCAGCTGACCGTTGTTGAACTGGCCCACGGCGACGTTGAAGATGCTCTGGGCATCGCTTCCGGACCGCGGCGGCTGATTCGTGGCCGGCCCGGGCGTCGCCCCTCCGGTGGTGTCCGCCGGAGCCGTCGCCGCCGGGGCCCGCCGCATGTTGGCGAGCTGGTCGCGCACGCCGGCGATGACACGCTGGTTCTCGCCCACGAGTGCCTCGATGCGGGACAAGCTCTGGCTGATGTCCTGGATCTCGCTGGAGAGAGCCCCCCGGAAGTCGAAGAGCTGGGTGGACTGCCCCCTGAGCGTGTCCTGGGTGCTCAGCGTCTCCCTGTGCAGCTGCTGCAGCACCGAGTCCTGGCGCACCGCGAGGTCACGCAGCTCCGTACGCAGATCACGGATGTCGGCCTTGGTGGCGCATCCGCCCATCATCACCACGGCGGCCGTCGCCCAGAGCGCGCGGACCGCCGCAGATCGAACCGTGTGTCTCATCGGCATGAAGCCATCGAGGTCCATTGTGGCTGCCCCTCCCCCGCCCCGTGGCGGAGGAGGGGCTGCCGGGTTGTTTCGCCTCAGTTACCCGAGGTACTCGGCGGGTTGATGGCGTTCGCGCCCGCCGTGATCACGAACTGGTCGCGTCGGTTCTGGGCCCAGGCGTCCTCGTTGTGGGCCGGATCCAGAGGCCTCTCCTCACCGTACGAGATGATGGTGAAGCGGCTGTCCGAGAGCCCGAAGCCCTCCAGGTACTTGCGCACCGACTCGGCGCGCCGTTGACCCAGCGCGAGGTTGTACTCCTCCGAGCCGCGCTCGTCGCAATACCCCTGGATCTGGAGCTGCACGTCCGGGCTCGCCCGCAGGATGGCCACCTTGCGTTGGAGGATGGCTTCGGCGTCGGGCCGGATGTCCGACTTGTCGAAGTCGAAGTGGACCATCTCCTGCAGCGTCGTACGTGCGGCGGCTACCGCCCGCGCGCGCGCGGCTGCCGCCGCGGCCTTCGCTTCGGCTTCACGCCGTGCGGCGGCGATGGAGTCCGCACGCCGTGCGGCCGCGATGGAGTCTGCGCGCCTCTGCGCCAGCTCTTCGGGTGTGGGACCGGTGGGGGCCGGCGGTGGCGGTGGCTGTTTCTTTCCGCAGGCGGCCACGACGAGCATGGCAGCCAGCACGGGCACGGCAAAACGGCGGACGATCATCCCCTGCTCCCGGTTAGGCGATCACTGCGAACATGGTGATGCCTCTCGACACCACCGGCCTCGGTGTTAGGAAGCTAACGCGGTATTCCGTTGGGAAAACCCCTAGGCATATACCGCGAAAGCCCTTCCGGCGCAACGACTCGGCGCCATCTACTGCTGTCGTAGAGACCACGCCCGTCACGGCGCGCCGCCCAGACTCGGCGACCATGCGGGGGTGCTCACCCTCATCCCTGCAACAACCGTGCGAAGCCTGCCGGTGGCCACATCCACCACCATGAGGCCGAACCCCCACCGCCGCTCGCCCACGAAGGCGATGTGGCGGCCGTCCGGAGCCCAGCTCGGGTCCTCGTTGTTCCCCTCCCACGTCAGCTGCCGGAGCTTGTGCCCGGCGTCCTTCATGTCGGCGACGAGGATATGGTAGGTGCCCGCCCGGATGGCGCCGTGGAAGGCGATGAGGTCGCCCCTCGGCGACCAGTCCGGCGACGTGTAGTAGCCGCCGTTACCGTATTGGTACGGAGACAGCAGCTGGGCTTCGCCGCCGTCGGCGGGCATGACCATGATCTGCGGCACCGTCGTGCCGAAGCGCATGGTGTTGAACGCGATCCGCTTCCCGTCGGGCGAGTAGGTCGGCGCGAGATCGTAGTAGCGACCGTCGGTGATGGCCTTGGCACAGCATTTGTGCTGGAGGTCGTACGTGTAGATCCTGCTGGTCCTTCCGTTGTCCACCGTGAAGGCCAGGGTGTGACCGTCGGGCGAAAACGCCGGCGTGGTCTCCATGGCGTCGTGTCCCACGGGGGGAACCATGCTCTCCTTCCCGGTGGCCAGATCGAGCATGTAGATGCGCGACGGGGTCGTCCCCCGGATGGACCCGTACGCGATGGAATCGCCCGACGGGGACCACGCCGGCGACAGGTCGAGGCCTGGATCGTTGGTTATGCGCCGGAGATTCTCGCCGTCCGAGTCCACGAGGTAGAGCTGCTTGGTGCTGTCCGACGTGGCCATGGCGAAGGCGATGCGCGTGGCGGCGACGCCGGGGTCGCCGGTGACCCACTTCACGATCTGGTCCGAGACCCGGTGCACGGCCATGCGGAAGCCGGGCTGTGAGGGGTCCGGAATGGGGAAGCGTCCCTGCTCCTTCACGTGCTCGTAGACGACGTCGTGGAGCTCCGTGACGAGCTCGAATCCGTCACCGGCGCCCTCCACCTGGCCCGTCACCAGCCAGACCGCTCCCAGATGGTCCCAGAGCTGGTAGTCCACCTGGCCCCCGCCCGCCATGTCCGCCGGCAGCGAGTCCATGACGTCGAAGCGGTCCGAGTTGTGCAGGTCCCGCCCGATGATGGCCTCGACCTGAGACGCGATGGCCGCGCCGCCGAAGCGCCCGGTGAAGGGCTTGACCGCCAGGGCGGGCACCGACGACGTCGCGTACAGCAGCCCCAGGGCCACACCGGGGATGGAGTCGCGTCCCTGGGCCGCCGCCGGCGCGGACGCGGTCGCCAGAGCCACGGCCACCGCCAACGTCGCGGCAGCCTTCCGCCCCGTCGCACGCCACCCCGCGGCCGGTGGCCAGGCCCCGGTGACGCGCTTCGCCACCCCGCCCCACGTCCTCCGCATCGGTCCGGTCATCGGCTGGTCACCTGTTCTCTCTCGTTCTGGGGTGCAGGCGGCGATCCACCGCCACTCCCCGCAGGGGTGAACGTGAACTGCACGGGAAGGCGGTCGTAGGGAACGTCCTTGGGCAGCGGCCCGAAGCGCCCCTTCCCGGCGCACTCCACGGCGCCCATGGCCAGGTAGTCGAAGGCCGGATCACCGGACTTCTTGGCGATGGACAGGTCGGAGACGCTGCCGTCATGGTCGATTACGAAGTAGATCGTGGCCACCAGCTTACCCGCGTCGGTGGGCGGGCGGAAGCAACGGTCGATCTGGAGGATGATGTTCGCGTAGTACTGCGGATAGTCCCGCCTGAGCCCCTCCAGGCGCACGTTGATCCCCTCCCCGCCCTCCTTCGAGCTGGACTTCTTGGCGTCGGGCGCGCCGGCGGACTTCTTCTCCTTGCCGGGCTCCTTGACCGTCGTGGAGTTCGACGTCTCCTTGGACGCCGTGGGCTTGGGCGTGGGCTTCTTCGGGACGGGCTTCACCACCGGCGCCGTCTTGGCCTCCGTCGGCGGGGCGGGGTTCGGACGTTCCACCACCAGCTTCGCCTGAGCGGCCTCGGGCTCCGGCGTCCGGCGCGCGGGGGGCGGCGACACCAGCTCGATCTGGTAGGTGGTGAACCGGGGCAGCGGCGCCGTCGGTGCGGTGGCATAGACCACCACGCCGATGGCCACGGCGTGGATCGCCACGGAGCCCACCCAGGAGCGCCGGTCGAAGGGGTCGAAGCGACGCATGGTCAGGCCTTCACTCCTTGCCGTTGTACGGCTCACCCACCATGCCGAACTTCACCCCCGCACCGCTCACCGTGGCGATGATCTTGAGCATAGGACCCCAGGGAGCCAGGGAGTCCCCGCGGATGTACACGGTCTTGAAGCTCCCCGCCTTGGCGAGCTGGGGGAAGCTGTGCTCGAACTCCCCGGGCGTCATCTCCTTCTTCTCCACGAACACCGTCCCGTTCCTGGTCAGGGTGACGTAGAACGGGTGGCTCTCGGCCGTGAGGGGCTGCACCTGGGCCTTCGGCACCGCCACCTCCACACCCCCGAGCATGCTGGGCGCCGCGATGATGAAGATGACCAGGAGCGTGAACGCGACGTCCACGAGGCTGGTGATGTTGATCTCGGCGTTCAGCGGCAGGTCGCCGCGCCGGCGGAAGTGTCCGTTGCCGCCGCCTGACGTGCTCACACGCGCCCCTCCCGGGCCAGCGTGCCGATGAACTCGGCGCTGAATCCCTCGAGCTCACCGCTCACGAGGTTCAGCCGCCCCACGAAATGGTTGTACCCGATGACCGCCGGAATGGCGACGAAGAGCCCCGCCACCGTCGTGATGAGCGCCTCGCCGACGCCCGGGGCCACGGCACCGAGGTTGGTGGACCCGGTGGCCGCGATGGCGAAGAACGTGTCCATGATCCCGATGACCGTGCCCAGCAGCCCCAGCAGCGGGGACACCGAGCCGATGACCGCGAGCCAGGTGAGCCCCCGGGCCAGCTCGTCCCGCTCCTCGGACTGCTCCTTCTCCAGGACCAGACGGAGAACCTCGAGCTGGGTCAGCGAGAGCCCCTCGGGAGCGGCGGGGCTCGGACGCAACGCCCCCGGACGGATCTCGCTGAAGAAGTTCACGCCCTGACGGAAGACGCGGCCGTAGGGCGACTCGGGAAGCGCCAGGATGGCCTTGTAGGCGTCCTCCAGGTGCTCGGCGCGCTCCATCTTCTCCAGGAAGCGATCCCCTTGTTGGCGCACGACCCGGAACTGTCGCCACTTGCTGAAGATGAGCCACCACGACACCAGAGATCCGACGACGAGGACGCTGAGCACGATCTTCGTGGGAAGCGTGCTGGACACGATCATGTCCACCGGGGTCCGGGGCGTCCGGGCCTGGAGGAGCAACGCGATGGCCGCCAGGGTCATGCCGGAATCTCCCCTCTCGTTGAAGCGATGTGTTGGTACGTCCGGCGGAGCCCCTCTTCGAGGGAGTGGCCAGGTGTCCAGCCGTGTGCTCGGATGCGGCCCGCGTCGAGGGTGCTGTGGCGCAGCTCACCGCGGCGCTCCTCGCGGTGCTCGCGTCCGGGGCTCTCCCCCGCCACCCCCTCCAGCACGTCGGCGAGCCGGTTCACGCTCGTTCCCACCCCGGTGCCCACGTTGAAGGCGACGCCGTCCAGCCCGCCGTCGGGACTCAGCGCCACGTCGGCGGCCAGCAGGTTCGCGGCGACCACGTCTCCGACGAACACGTAGTCCCGGGTCTGCTCTCCGTCGCCGAAGATCGTCAGGCGCTCACCGTCCAGGAGCCGGCTGCAGAAGATCGCTATTACCCCCGCCTCACCATGGGGATCCTGGCGTGGGCCGTACACGTTGGAGTACCGGAGCGCAACATATTCGAGACCGCGTACCCGGCGATAATAGTTCAGGTACAGCTCCCCCGTCAGCTTGGTGACACCATAGGGTGAGAGGGGGAGCTTCGGCGCCGTCTCCGGGGTGGGAATCTCCTCGGGCTCGCCGTAGACCACGCCCCCGCTGCTGATGAAGATCACGCGCCGGGTTCCCACCTCCAGCGCGGCTTCGGTGACGTTGAGGAGGCCCATGACGTTGATGCGCGCATCCCGCTGGGGATCGGCCACGGAGACACGCACATCGATCTGCGCGGCGTGATGGCTCACCACGTCGAAGCGCACGTCACGGAAGAGGTCACGGAGCGCCGGGTTCCCGATGTCCATCTCCACGAAGTGCGCGTCGGCGTGCACGTTCCGCCGCTTTCCGCTGGAGAGGTCGTCCACCACCCAGACCTCGTCGCCGGCGGCCAGAAACGCGTCGGCCACGTTGCTGCCGATGAAGCCGGCGCCACCGGTGACCAGTACCCTCCTCTTCTCGCTCATCGAGCTCCTGCCTCCTCTCCGCCCGCGCCGCCCCCGCCGGGGACGCAGGGCTAAACGAATCCCCCGTCGGGAGCCCTCTGGCCTCCCGGCGGGGGAGCGAATCCCGCACGGGACGATCGACGTTTGCGGGAGGTCACGTCGTCGTCGCTCGATTGCGCTAGCGCATCTTCCGAGAAAGCCGCACCGCCACTCCCTGCCGGAACACGGCACCGGTGATCTGCACGATCCGGGCCGAAGCGCCGTCCGCCGTGACGCTCACCACCTGCAGACGCCCCTCCACCGGGTGCGATCCGAGGCTCGGGTTCACCAGCTCGTATTCGTCACCCACGGAGACGCCGTCGTCGCTTCCCTGGTCCAGGAAGGCCACGCTTCCGACGGGCTTCACGACCGCGGTGCCGGCGAAGCCCATGATCATCGCCTCCGGGCCCCGCGACACCGCCTGCGGGTACTCGCCGAGCTTCAGGGAATAGGACGGCAGCGTACCGAGCATGTCCTTGATCTGGATCCGCTGGTACTGCTGGGTGATGAGGGCCACCGCGCTGTCGCCCTCCGCGGTGAGGATGCGGACCACGCCGGTGGGCGTCGCCACGTCACCCACCTGGGGAATCGTCTTCGTGATCCGGAACAGGCGCAGCGAGGTGCCCACGGCCGGCGGCGCCCCCTGGAACCTGAGTAGCACCTTCTCGAGGACACCCGGATACGGGGTGTGCCTGCCCGCCTCCGCCAAGGCCTCGAGGGTCCCGACGATTCGGGGCTCCCGGCCGGTGCGGAGGAGCCACGGAGCTCCGTACACCTCGTCCCGGGTGACCGCGAAGTGCGCCGCCACGGCGGACGCCCCCGCGCCGCCGGTCCCCGGCTGCTTCTCGCGGAAGACCGTGGGCTGGTGCGCCATGGACGGCTCGGAGACGGAGGGGAGCGGTGCCGGCTTTTCGGGCGGAGGCGCCTCGCCGGCCGGCTGCACCGTGACCTTCTGGACCTCGGCCTCCTTGCCTGGAATGGTGAGGATCCATCCCGGGAAGATCAGATTCGGGTCCGAGATCTGGCTCTTGTTGGCGTTCCAGATGCGGCGCCATTCCCAGGGGCTGCCGTAGTAGGTCTTGGCCAGGTTCCAGAGGCAGTCCCCGGGGACCACCGTGTGGGTGGCCACCTGCTGCGTCTGGGTGGCCGCCTGCTCAGTCTGGGCGGCCACCTGCTGGACAGGCGTGAAACCGGCCAGAATCATGACGGCTGCGAGTGCCGTGGCCGACCGAACCATTTGGGCTCCTTCGGCAAGTAGTACGGGGCTTTTCGCCCGGTGGACACTTCCTCGAAGATACCTGTCGCGGGCGCGTGGGGTCAACGCATTTTTCCCAATTGGAGACAAATGTTTCCCCAATCGTGCGGGGCCGGCCTCACCCCCCCACCAGACCGCCGTCCTCGGCGAGGGAGCGCCAGGATCCGTCCCCCACGATGACGTGGTCCAATACGGGGATCCCCAGCGCCCGCCCGGCTTCGGCGAGCTGGCGTGTGACCGCACGGTCCTCGGGGGAGGGCGTGGGGTCGCCCGAGGGGTGGTTGTGCACCAGGATCACGCCGGCGGCGCCCTCCACCACCGCCAGCCGGAAGACCTCCCGGGGATGCACGAGGGAGGCGTCGAGAATCCCGCGGGTGACGGCGACCTCGCGCACCACGCGATGGCGGGTGTTCAAGAGCAGCGCGTGGAACTCCTCCTGGGGGAGGTCCCGGAGCCGGGAGCCCATGCGCCGGAAGACATCCGCGGGACCGTGTACGGCGTCCTCGTCGGCGGGGGCCTCGCTGGCGGCGCGCCGCCCCAGCTCGAGGGCGGCCGCCACCCGCGCGGCCGTAGCGGCGCCTACGCCGCGAACTCCCTCGAGGGTACCCACGTCCTGCGCCCCCAGACGACGCAGCGAGCCCCCGCACGCATCCACGATGCGCCCCGCGACCTGGAGGGCGGACGCGCCGGAGCATCCGCTCCCCACCACCACGGCCAGGAGCTCCCGCACCGAGAGGTGGCGGGCACCGACGGCACGCAAGCGCTCGCGGGGTCGGTCGGCCGGGGGCCACACGCGAATGGGCGGCGGAGCGGGCATCCCCGACGGTGCGACGGCGGGCGGGACTCGGGAATGGACGGACGGGACCGCTACAGCTTCGCCACCATGAGGATCGCGTCCTCCACCGGGCTGTCGTAGTAGTCCCGGCGTATCCCCATGTGCGTGAAGCCGAACCCACGATACAGGCCGGCGGCGCGCTCGTTGGAGGCGCGCACCTCCAGGTAGACGCTCTTCACGCCGCGCTCACGCGCCACGTCCAGCACCAGCGTCAGCAGTCGCCGCCCATGCCCCCGGCCCCGGTGACCGGCCATCACCGCGATGTTGGCCAGCTCGGCCTGATCGAGGATGCACCAGAGCACGGCGTACGCCACCACGCCCGCCTGGGGGTCGTCGAGGACCCAGAGCTCCGCTCCGGGCCTCGGCAGCAGCGTGTAGAACGTGTCGGCCTTCCACGGGCTGGTGAAGGAGTCCTTCTCGATGCTGGCCACACGGGCCACGTCGGCCGCCTCCATGCGGCGTGCGACGGGGAGCGTCGGCGAGGCTATGCGATCCATTCGCGCTCCGCGTTGGCCACCCGCAGATAGCGGGGCTCCCACGTGTCCGGCGACGAGACCGCCGGCGTGTCGGGGTGGAGCGCCATGAAGCGGATGAGGGCGTCCGCCGTCGGCTCCCCGTGGGGCCGCGCCCGCACCGGGTACCCGGCATCCTCGATGGCACGACGGTGACGTTCCGCGCCGTCGCCGACGAACTCGGCACCCGCCGGCACGCTTCCGGCCAACACATCCCGCAGCGTACTGGCATGAGGAGGGACCAGCGTCTCCACACCGATGCTGCCCACGCCGTAGCATGCGGCGTACACGCGGTCCACGCGGGCGTCGAAGAGCACGTAGCGCACCGCCGGCCCTCCGGAGCCGTCGTCGCTGAGGGCCGCCGCGGCGAGGCTGGACACCGCCCACAGGGGGATATCCAGGGCGGCGACCATCCCCTTCGCGGTGGCGGCTGCCACCCGCACTCCGGTGAAGGATCCGGGCCCGTCGCCCACGACGATGCCGTCGAGCCGACCTACCTCCAGCCGCGCCTCCTCCAGCGTGGCCGCCACGGCGGGCATCAGTCGCGACGCGTGCTGGCCCTTCTGATCCAGGTGCGTGCGCGCCAGCACCTGCGGGCCCGACGAGACGGCCACGTACCCGACCCCACCCGACGTGTCCAGGGCGAGGTAGTGCCCATCGGCGGCGAAGGATGCGCCCATCACGTGCCCCAGACGCTCATCGGGAACCCCGCCAGCTCCGGCGGCGCTCCCACCCGGCTCACGGAGACGTCACGCAGGTCGGGCCTGGCAGGCGGCACGGACAGCCGGATGAGCCAGTGGTCCCTGGGCAGCAGGTCACCCGCGCGCTCCGGCCACTCCACGAGGACGATCTCGTTGGGTTGGCCCAGCTCCGACCACCCCAGCTCGGCGAGATCGCCGGGTCGCGCCACCCGGTACAGGTCCATGTGGACCACCTCGATGTCCGGGCGCGCCGGATAGCGGAAGACCAGGTTGAACGAGGGCGACGGCATGTGCCCGCTCACACCGGCCCCCTCACCGATGGCACGGGCCAGGACGGACTTCCCCGCGCCGAGCTCTCCCTGGAGCCCCAGGAAGACCGGCGTGCGCACGGTCTCGCCGATGCGCACTCCCCAGCGCACGATGCCCTCCTCGTCGAGCCTCATCCGCCACCTCCCCGCCGTCCGTCCGCCGTGCGGGCCGGCCCTTCGGCGAGGGGCGTGGGCGCCTGGGGGATACGGCTCTCGAAGGACATGGTGCGGCAATCTAACCCCGGTACAGCCCCTCACGCTCCATGACGACGAGCACTCCCGCCGGCACCAGCGCCGACACGTCGCCACCCGCGGCCACCAGGGCACGCACCTCCGTGGACGACACGTCCACGCGCGGAACGGGCACGTGCGCGGCACGCTCCATCCCGGGCAGGTCGGGGCTCGCCGCCACGGCGTCGTCACCGGCGCGGTCCATGAGCGCGAGGGTCGCCAGCTCCAGGATGGTCCCCGGCTCGCGCCATCCCGTGGCGAAGGTGCGGATCTGGTCGGCTCCGAGGATCAGGAAGAGGTCGGCGCCGGGGTACGCGCCGCGGAGCTCCCGCAACGTGTCCACGGTGTAGCTCGGCCCCGGCCGGCGGATCTCGAGCTCCGAGACCTCGAAGCGAGGCTCGCCGGCGGCCGCGGCCCGGGTCATCTCCAGGCGCACCGGTGCCGGCGACACGGGCTGCTCGGGCTTGTGGGGGGGAGCGCCGGCGGGCATCCAGATGACGCGGTCCAGGCGGAGCCGGTCCGCCACCTCCCGCGCTACCGCGACATGGCCGACGTGGGGTGGATCGAAGGTTCCCCCGAAGACGCCGAGGCGCAGCCCGGCGTCCCCCTCAGGAGCCGCCATCCGTCGCCAGGGACTTGGCCTCCGGGGAGTTCGGGTACTTGGCCAGCAGCTTCTTCCTGGCCTGATCGGCCAGGTCGTTGTAGCCGATCTTCTTGTTGGCCTTGTAGATGCCCAGGAGGGCCCTGGGCGCGTACTCCGTGTCGGAGTACAGGCTGTCCACGAACTGGAAGTAGATGATGGCCGAATCGTAGAGCTTCCGCCGGAGGTAGTAGTCCGCACGGTCGTACTGGGACTCGGCGAGCTTGTCGCGCATCTTGCCCGCCAGCCCCGCGGCCGTCTTGGCCTCCGGCGCGCCGGGGTAGTCCACCGCCACGTTGCTGCAGTGGTTGAAGGCGTCCTGCGTATAGGTCTGGTCGCGCTCCGGGACGGGGGAGAGCGCCACCAGGCACCTGCACACCCCCAGGGAGGCCAGGGGAGCCTTCTGGGCCGTGGGGTAGCGATCCAGGAAGCGCTGGTAGTCCGACTCCGCCGTCAGGTAGCTGCCCTTGGCATAGTTGGCGTCGCCCTGGAGCAGGCGGGCATCGGGGATCACGTCGGCGGCGGCGAAGGACGTCAGCAGCCGGTCGAGGGTCCTGATGGCGTCGTCGTACTTCTTCTTGGAGTACTGCTGCCTGGCCATCTCGTACATCTGCTCGGCCGTCATCCCCTGGTAGGGATTCGCCGACGCGCACCCCTCCAGGGAGAGGACCGCCAGGGCCATCACCGGAAACCATCGCATTCGTCTTGACATCCGTAGGGACTACCCTGGGGTTCGGGGGGGTGTTTCCGGTCGGCCGTACCTCTCCGGGCTCCGGCTCAGCGGCAGCGTCCGCCTCGATAGGACTCCAGGCCCCGGCCGAAGCGAATCTCGTCGTAGCGCGACTGCGCCCGCTCCGCCAGGGCACCCGGGTTGTCCGCCGAGCGGACCTTGGCGTAGGCGTCCATGGCACCGGAGCAGTCGCCGAGATCCGACAGGATCTCGCCCTTGTCGAACCACGCCTGTGCCTGGATGTTCCGCGGCACGCCCAGGTCGAGGGTCTGCTGCAGCATCTCCAGGGCCGACTCCAACTCCTGGGGTGAGACGTCGCGCTTGGACCGGATGTCGCGGGCGACCTCGAAGGAGCACGTGCCGATATACCAGTTCACTTCCTGGCGCTTCCATCTGGGCACCATGTCCCGGTACCGTTCGAAGAACACCAGCGCGTGCTGGCAGTCGCCGATCTCCTCGTGGGCCTGTCCCACCTCGAAGACGATGTCGGGCGCCGAATCGGTTGTCTCCGCCAGGGCCTTCTGGTAGAAGGGGAGGGCCCGCCCGTACTGGCCGTTCTTGAAGTAGTGCCGGGCGAGGGCCAGGGCCAGGTCGTCCACGCCCACTCCCGGACGCAGCTGGAGGGCCCGCTCCACCGCGCTGGCCATGGCGAAATTGTCGTTGCGGGCGCGCGCCTCCTCGGCCATGTGCATGAGGTCGGATACCGCCTCGTCGGTGTACGACGAGTCCGCCCGGACGACCTCCGCGTAGAAGGAAGCGGCGTCGTCCACGCGGTCCAGCACCGCATAGGTGTGCGCCACCCGGGCGAGGGTGGGGGCGTCCTCGGCACCCTGGCGCACCGCCAGGCGGTACTCCGCGAGCGCCTCCTCGTACTTGCCCTGCGCGAACGCCTGGTCGCCGCGGCGCACCGAGCTCACCTCGGTGGTGCCGGAGCTGCACGCCGTCAGGGCGGCGGCCGCCGCCAGGAGGATCAGAGTCGCGCGGTTGGTGTGCTTCATGCTGCCGGTACGGGTGCTGCGGCCGGCGCCCGGGCGGCCCGGCCGGGCCCAATATAGCAGCAAGGATCGAGCCGGAGGCGGGGCCTGTGGCGGCTCCGCCGCCGTGTCCTCACCCGGCTCGATCGCCGTCGCCGGCGCGGGGATGGGGAAACGCGACGCCCACGGACGCCAGGTAGGCACGGGGGCGCATGTCCTCGGGATCGTCGACGGCGCACCGCTTCCACTCCTCCACCGCGGCGTCGTTGTCACCCAGGCGGTGGAGCACCACGCCCAGGCGGACGCGGGCGCCGACGAAGCTCGGGCGGGCCTCCAGGATGGCGTCGAGCTCCTCGCGCGCCTTGGTCAGGTTGCCCAGCTCGATGAGGGCCTCGGCGAACTTGCTGCGGATGTCCACGAAGCGGGGTCGCACCGCCAACGCCGCCTCGTAGTGACGTGACGCCTCCAGGGGGTGGTTGGCCACCAGGTACAGGTCCCCGAGCTGGGCGTGGGTCACCGCGATGCGGTTGCCGACCTCCGACGGGAAGGCACGCGAGTCCCGGCTGTCCAGCTCCCCTGCCCGGTTGAACGCCGCCTGGGCCTCCTCGTGACGCCCGAGCTCGTTGAGGACGATGCCCCGGTTCAGGTGTGCCTCGGCGTACGACGGGTTCTGCCCCAGGGCCTCGTCGAAGTGCACGAGCGCCTCGTCGTGGCGTCCCATCATGGCCAGGCACAGCCCGGCCTTGTTGTGCACGTCGGCGAATTCGGGGTGGTCCTCGAGGACCTCCTCGAAGACCGACAGAGCAGACTCGAAGTCGTCTCGTTCCCAGGCGCTGATGCCTCGGTTCACGGCTTCGCGTGCATGCTGGCGAGTGCTCCGGTCCATGGAGAGAAAGGTTGGGGCGTCCGCGCCGTTCGGGAAAGGGGTTGGAATCAGCCTATGTGTAGAACGCCCGCACGCTCTCCGCCACCCTCCCGATGCGATCCTCGCCCAGCTCGGGGAAGATCGGCAGGCTCAGCACCTCGTCGCAGAGCGCCTCGGTGACCGGGAAGTCGCCGCGTTTCCCGCCCAGGGAGGCGAAGCACTCCTGCAGGTGGAGGGGCACGGGATAGTAGATGCCGGAGCCGATCCCCTGCTCCGTGAGGTGCTTCCGGAGCGCGTCCCGCCCGCGGGCGCGGACGGTGAACTGATTGTAGACGTGGAAGTTGCCGTCCACCACGTGGGGGAGGCGCACGCCCTCGACGTCGGCCAGGAGGGCGGCGTAGCGGCGCGCGTTCTCGCGCCGTGCGGCGGCCCACCCGTCGAGGTGGCGGAGCTTCACCCGCAGGACCGCCGCCTGAAGGGCGTCCAGGCGGGAGTTGGTGCCCACCATCTCGTGGTGGTACATCTGGCGGCCTCCGTGGACGCGCAGCTTGGCCAGCTTCTCCGCCAGCGCCGCGTCCCGGGTGGTGACCAGGCCGCCGTCGCCGAAGCCGCCCAGGTTCTTGCTGGGGAAGAAGCTGAACGCTCCGGCGTCGCCGACGGCGCCGGCCACGCCGTCCGCGGAGCGGGCGCCCACGGCCTGGGCGGCGTCCTCCAGCACGAAGGCGCCGCGGCGACGGGCCAGCTCCACGATCTCGCCCATGGGCGCCATCTGCCCGAAGAGGTGGACGGGCACCACCGCCACGGTGCGTGGGGTCCAGGCGGCTTCCAGCGTGGCGGCCGTGACGTTGAACGTGTCGGGATCGACGTCGCAGAAGACCGGACGCAGGCCCGCGTTCCACACCGCCCCCGCCGTGGCGAAGAAGGTGAAGCTGGGCACGATCACCTCGGAGCCGGGCTCGGCGCCCAGCGCCTTCAGGGCCAGCAGCAGCGCGTCGGTGCCGCTGGCGCACCCCACGCCGTGGGGCACGCCCAGGTAGGCGGCGAGCTCCGCCTCCAGGGCCTCCACCTCCGGGCCCAGGACGAAGCGCTGGCTCTCGACGACGGCGAGCACCGCGCGGTCGAGGTCATCCTTGATGGAGCGGTACTGCGCGACGAGATCGAGTAGAGGGATGTCCATGTCGGGGCTTCACAGGGTTCTGGCCCGGGCCTCGCCCCGGTCCACGAGGGTGCGGAAGTACGGGATGGTGAGGCCGAGGCCCTCCTCCAGGGAGACCTTCGGCTCCCACCCCAGCACGGACCTGGCCAGGGTGATGTCCGGCCGGCGCACCTTGGGATCGTCGGCGGGGAGCGGGAGGTGGCGGATCTCGGAGCGGCTCGCGGTCTGCGCGAGCACCGCGTCGGCGAGCTCCCGGATGGTGAACTCCGTGGGGTTGCCCACGTTCACCGGGTCCGCATACGACGCGTGGAAGAGGCGATAGATGCCGTCCACCTCGTCGTCGACGTAGGTGAACGAGCGCGTCTGCGAGCCGTCCCCGTAGACGGAGATGGGCTCGCCGAGAAGCGCCTGCACGATGAAGTTCGAGACCACCCGGCCGTCGGCGGGCCGCATGCGGGGGCCGTAGGTGTTGAAGATCCTCACGATCCTGGTGTCCACCCCGTGGTAGCGGTGGTACGCCATGGTCATGGCCTCCGCGAAGCGCTTGGCCTCGTCGTAGACGCCCCGCAGGCCGATGGGGTTCACGTTGCCCCAGTACGTCTCCACCTGGGGATGCACCGCCGGGTCGCCGTAGACCTCCGACGTGGACGCCAGCAGGAGACGCGCCTTCTTCGCCAGGGCGATCCCCAGCGCGTTGTGCGTGCCCAGGCTCCCCACCTTCAGGGTCTGGATGGGCAGCTCCAGGTAGTCCACCGGGCTGGCGGGCGAGGCGAAGTGCAGGATCCCGCCCAGCTCCCCCTCGATGACGATGGGCTTCGAGATGTCGTGCTCGACGAGCTCGAAGCCCGGGTAGCCGGCCAGGATCTCCGCGTTCTCGCGAGAGCCGGTGACGAAGTTGTCCAGGCCCACGACCTCGTGACCCTCCTTCAGGAAGCGCTCCGCGAGATGCGAGCCCAGGAACCCGGCGGCTCCGGTGACGAGGACGCGCACGGCTCAGCTCCCCCGGCCTTCGCGCCGCGTGCTCCCCCGCCCCACGCACGTGTACTCGAAGCCCCGCTCCGCCATGTCCTCGGGATCCCACAGGTTGCGGCCGTCGAAGATCACGGGCTCCTTGAGCGCCGCCTTGATCCGCGGGAAGTCCGGGTTGCGGTAGGGCTGCCACTCCGTGTGGATGACCAGGGCGTCGGCCCGGTCCAGGGTGTCGTAGTTCGTGGCGGCGTACGTGATGCGGTCGCCGAAATGGCGACGCGCCTCGTCCATGGCCACGGGGTCGTGGGCCGCCACCCGGGCCCCGCGCGCCAACAGCCCCTCGACGGTCACGATGCTCGGGGCCTCGCGCATGTCGTCGGTGTTGGGCTTGAAGGCCAGGCCCCACACCGCGAAGAAGCGCCCGGTGAGGTCCTCCCCGAAGCGCTGGACGACGCGGCCCAGGAGGAGGCCCTTCTGGCGGTCGTTCACCGCCTCCACCGCCTCCAGGATGGACGCGTCGGCGCCCACTTCGTTCATGGTGCGGATGAGGGCCTTGACGTCCTTGGGGAAGCACGAGCCCCCGTACCCGGCCCCCGCATACAGGAACGCGGAGCCTATCCGCTCGTCGGAGCCCACGCCCGCGCGCACCCTGTTGATGTCGGCGCCGGTCTTGTCGCAGAGCTGCGCGACGGCGTTCATGAACGAGATGCGCGTGGCCAGCATGGCGTTGGCGGCGTACTTGGTGATCTCCGCCGACGGCACGTCCATGAGCAGGATGGACGCGCCGCTGCGCACGAAGGGGGCGTACAGGTCCCGGAGGACCTCGGCGGCGAACTCCGAGTCCACCCCCAGCACGACCCGGTCCGGCTTCATGAAGTCGTCCACCGCCGCCCCCTCCTTGAGGAACTCGGGGTTGGAGCAGACGTGGACGGTGAAGTCCGTGCGGGACTCGATCTCGGCGCGAACCAGCTTGGCGGTGCCCACGGGAACCGTGCTCTTGGTGATGACGATCTTCTCGCCGTTCATGGCCTCGCCGATGGTGCGGGCCACGGCGAGCACGTGCTTGAGGTCGGCGGAGCCGTCCTCCCCCGGCGGGGTGCCCACGGCGATGAACACGACGTCCGAGAGGCGCACGGCCATGACCACGTCGGTGGTGTAGCGCAGGCGCCCGGCCTTCACGTTGCTCTCGATGAGGGGCTCGAGGCCCGGCTCGTAGATGGGCACCTCGCCGCGGTTCAGGCGCTCGACCTTGCTCTCGTCGATGTCGGCGCAAACCACGTCGTTGCCGGACTCGGCGAGGCACGCGCCCACGACGAGACCCACGTATCCGGAGCCGATGACGGCGACTTTCATGACATGTGGCTCGATCTGTCAGGGGAGGTGAGGTAGGGCATCGAGTCTTCCAAGATGCCCTCCGGGGAGCGGGAGCGGGAGGGCCCGCCCGCTACTTCGCCGCCTTCAGCTCGAAGATCTGGTCCCGCAGCAGCGCCGCGCGCTCGAAGTCCAGCGCCTCGGCGGCCGCGGCCATCTCCTGCTCCAGGATCTTCAGGTACTCCTCGTGGTTCACCTCGTCGGCGTAGCTCGCCGCCTTCTCGGACACGCGGGCCGGCGCCGAGCGGGCGTCGGCCACGCGGGTGCTGAACCCGATCTCCTCGACGCTC
>JAJDNC010000038.1 GCA_022340865.1 Gemmatimonadota bacterium | reverse complement strand
TTGAGGGCCAGGTCGCCCACCGCCTCGGTGGGAGGCGCCACCTTCGCGTCCGCGGGGCCCCACGTCTCGATCTCCGTCATCCCCGAGGTGGCCCCGCTCCGGTGGTGGAGGACCACGCGGATCCTCGACGTCCGGACGAGGGGGAAGTCCACGGTGTTGGCGCGGCGGCCCATGGGGGTCGCCGGCGTCCGGCGCTGCCCCGGCACGTCGCTCCAGGCCGTGCCGTTCCATCTCTGCACCTCGTAGCTCGCCGGCGGGCGCACCGGCAAGTCCGTGGCCCCGGGCTTCCCGGGGACCCCGGAGCGCGCCTCGTCGCCGGTGGCCTCCACCTTCGGGCCGTCCACGTCGTCCAGGAAGTAGAGCTGCACCCGCTGCACCGGCCGGGGCGCCCCGAAGTCCACCTGGAGCCAGTCCGTGCCGCTCTTCGACGGGGCCGCGACCCAACGGTCGGGCGGGCTCGGGTGGTACCAGCGGTTCCCGTCCACCGCGTAGAAGGGCGGGTAGCGCGGGTCGCTGGACGACGCCGACGCGAAGGGGAAGTACGCCGCCTCGTTGTTCACCGCCCAGTCGCTGAGGCGGGGCTCCGGTGGCTGCGGCGGTGCCGGGGGCAGAGCCACCTTCACCCGCTCCAGGGTCGGGACGCGGGCCACCTCCCTGCCGTCCACCCACACGGCGAGGCCGGCCCCCCGGTGGTAGCGCGACCCGTCGCGGTCCCACGCGACGGCGACGTCGTGGCCGTGATAGCGGACGTTCTCCAGGGCGAAGTACGGCCAGGAGTCGGGAGCCAGGGGTGCCACCTCCAGGGTGTCGTCGCCCCGGGGCCGGAGCCCCACGAGGCCGCTGACGACCAGGTCCACGAAGCCCGAGTGGAAGTAGTGCTCGCTGTGGTAGAAGGTGTTGTGCCCCGACCACGACCCCGTCAGGGGGTTCGCCGCCTCGGCGACGTACGGCCGGCCGTTCATGCGCTGGTCCAGGGCGTACGTGTGGAGGAGCCGGTAGTAGTCGTTCTTCGTCACCACCGTTTGGTGGTAGTCGTCGAGGAGGTTCGCCATGGCCACCAGCGTCTGCGTGGTGGCGTAGGGCCACTCGTTGCCGCTCCACACACAGCAGCGCGGCGAGATCCAGAACTGCGGATCGTGGCGCTCCACCGTGGTGGGCCCGAAGGGGGCCGCGAAGTACGCGGTGTCCATGAGGAAGCGCCACGCGCCGGCGTACCCCGAGTCCGGCAGCGAGAACTCCCAGGGGATGTACCCGATGAGCTCCCGGCCGTGGGGGTTCCCGGCGTAGGGCCCCGACTGGTAGGTGAGGGTGTTCTTGCGGATGCCGTGGATCTCGTCGTGGGCGAACTGGTGGAAGAAGAACGAGCGCTTCGGGTCCCACAGCTCCTTCTGGACGCGGTCCTCGAGGTCGGCGGCGCGGCGCGCGTAGGCAGCGGCCGTGTCGGCTTCACCGAAAAGCGCCGCGGTGCGCGCGATGGCCCTCATGTCGGCCCACAGGTAGCTGTTCAGCGTCGGGCGGTACCCGTCGGCACCGCTGAACGTGTCGTCGGTGAGGCGCGAGTTGATGTTGGTCTCCATGCCGTCCCACGCCCCCACCCAGTGGTACATCCGGTGCACCGGGTCCCAGTGCTCCGCCGTCCACCCCGCCACCTGCGCCTCCATGTGCGGCAGCATGGCGTGGAGGAACGCGGTGTCCCCGATGACGGCGTAGGCCCCCCACACCGCGGCGCCGTACCAGTTGGAGTAGCGTCTCGGCTGCGCCCCGGGGGTCTCGAACCAGTAGCGCGCGAAGTCCTCGGCGGGACGCGGGTCCCGGAGCCAGCGGGCCTCGTCGAGCTGGTGCCCCAGGGGGCACGAGATGCTCCCGTACGCCCCCGACCAGAAGGGCCGGTCGATGAACTCGGTGAAGACGTACCCCGTCGCCGGCGACCCGTAGGTGAGGTGCTTGGTCACCAGCTCCCAGCGGTAGTAGTACGTCTCGTCCAGCGCCGGGTCCGGCGACTCGAAGAACGGGATGTTGGCCTCGTACCAAGGCCAGTCCCGGTTGTCCCACCAGTCGTAGCGCCGGAAGACCGCCTGGTGGTCGATGAGGGTGGCGCGGGGCTTCGGGGAGCATCCGGCGAAGGGGAGGAGCAGGAGCGGGAGCAGGAGGCTCCGCATCCGGAGCAACAGCAGCCGGCCGGACGACGACGAGGAGGCCGGCGACGGGGCTGCGGCGGCGGTCGAGGAGGGGGTCTCGGATGTCATCGTACCGACAGGTATACCACCTGACCAGAAAATGCCAGCCGCCTCGCCCTCCTTCAGCCCGAGGGGAGGCCGGCGATCAGCTCCCGGACGTCCACGGCGCGAACCGGAGGGTCGTCCTGGAGCGTATAGGGGCGCGAGGTGCGCGCGGCGACAAAGCCCTGTTCAAGCGCACTCTCGCCGTACATGCCGGCGAATGCACGCAGGCCGCGAAGGCTCTCCTTCCCCGGCTGTTCCGAGAGCTTGCACTCCACCGCGAGAAAGCGCCCGCCGCGCTCCACGAGGAGATCGACCTCGTCTCCGTAGGCCGTTCGCCAGAACCAGAGCGGCGGCCGCTGCCGCTCGACCTGGAAGTGGCGGAGCACCTGCCCGACCACGAAGGTCTCCCAGAGCGGGCCCGCGAGTGGGGACCGCCGGAGCGTCTCCACGTCGTGGATCCCCAGGAGATGGCACGCCAGCCCGGCATCCACGAAATAGAGCTTGGGCGATTTGACGAGCCGCTTGCCGAGGCTGCGGTGGTACGGCTCGAGCAGGTGGATCTGCCCCGAGGCCTCCAACACGGAGATCCACGCCTTCACCGTGTTGGGCGCGACGCCCACGTCGCGCGCGAGGTCTGCATAGGAGAGCAGCGTTCCCGACCGGAGGGCCGCAGCCCTCAGGAACCGGTCGAAGTCCCGCAGGTCCCCCACCTGCCGGAGGTTCCGTACATCCCGTTCGAGATAGGTCGTCACGTAGGCGGCGTACCAGTCGGTGGGTCGTGAGAGCCGACCGGTGGAGAGCTCGGGGAAGCCCCCGCGAACCAGGAACTCGAGCTCGCCGAGATCGGGCTCGCTCCCGCGCGCCTCCTCGAGCGAGAGGGAGCTCAGCTCGAGGATGGCACAGCGTCCGGCGAGGCTCTCGGAGACGTTCTGCATCAGCGCGAAGGTCTGGGAGCCGGTCATCAGGAAACGACCGGGCCGGCGGTCTCGGTCGATCCGGACCTTGAGGTGGCGGAAGAGACCGGGGACGTACTGGACCTCATCCAGGACGACCGGCTCGCGAAGGCTGTCCAGGAAGCTCGAAGGCTCGGTTTCGGCCTGACGGGCCGCCGCGGTGTCGTCGAACGTCAGATAGGCGTAGTCCGGGTACTCCCGCTGAAGCAACGACGTCTTCCCGACCTGCCGAGGCCCGGTGAGGAGCACCGCCGGAAACGCCTCCGCCAGCTCCGTGACAGCCCGGGAGGACGACCGGGTGATCCACATGCGGAAAATCTGCAGTCTCATTGCTGTTATGTCAAACAGGTCGACGGCCCCGACAACCCTCACAGCTTCGGCGGCCCCGACAGCCCCACCACGCTCGAGCCGCCTCGCCGGCGGCCCGCGGTGGAGCCAGGGCACGGGGGTCTGGCGTGAGAAGACCCTGGCGGAGCCGGCCGAGTGCCGCCATCCTGGCGCGACGCTCGCGGGTGGGGTGCCACGCCGACGCTCCTCACCTTCGGGCTCCCGAGACGGCGACGTGCCTCCGCCGACGGTGCCCCGAGGGAACATGGGTCGCCGCGCACCGCGCCGGGAGAGATCCCCGACCAGGAGTCCACCGTGTCCTTCCGCCGCGAGCTGGGCCGCTTCGACACCGCCATGGTGGTGGTGGGTGGGATCATCGGGGCCGGCATCTTCATCAACCCCTTCCTCGTGGCCCAGCGGCTTCCGTCGGCGGGCCTGGTGCTGGGGGCGTGGCTGTTCGGGGGCGTCGTCGCCCTGGCCGGCGCCCTGACCTTCGCGGAGCTCGGGGCCCTCATGCCCAAGGCCGGCGGCCACTACGCGTACCTCCGCGACGCGTACCACCCCCTGGTGGGGTTCCTGTACGGGTGGGGCCTCCTGCTGATGATCGAGAGCGGGGCCATCGCGGCGGTGGCCTTCACGTTCGCGCAGTACACCCTCCGGCTCCTGGGCCACCCCGGGGCCAGCAGCCATACGCTGGCCGTCCTCGGCATCGTGGTGATGGCGGTGGTGAACTACCTGGGGGTGAAGCCCGGGAGCCGCGTGCTCAACGGCTTCGTCGTGGTGAAGATGGTTCCCCTGGGGCTCCTCATCGTGGCGGGGCTGCTGCTTCCGGCGCACGGAGGAGGCGCGGCGGGCCCCGGGGCCGCCATCGCGGCAGGGGCGGCCGGCGCGGGGGCTGCCGCCGCGCCGGCGACGTCCGGCACCGCGGCAGCCGCCAGCTCCGCATCTCCCCACGGTCTCGCCCTCCTCGTCGCCTTCGGCGCGGGGCTCGTCCCCGTGATGTTCTCCTACGGCGGATGGCAGAACGCCAACTACGTCGCCGAGGAGATGAGGAACCCGGTACGGGACCTGCCGGTGAGCCTGGTGGCGGGCACGGCGCTGGTCGTCGTGGTCTACGGCTCCATCAACTTCGTGTACCTGAAGTTCCTGGGGCACGACGGCCTGGCGGCGACCACCACGCCGGCGTCCGCGGTCGCCCAGTCCCTCTTCGGCTCCACCGGCAACTTCCTGGTCACCCTGGGGATCGTGCTGTCGACGTTCGGGTTCCTGGACCTGGCCATGCTGGCGCCTACGCGCGTCTACTATGCGATGGCCAGGGACGGTGTCTTCCCCGAGCGGGTGGCGCGCCTGCACCCGCGCTTCGACTCGCCCTCGGTGGCCATCGTGATCCAGTCCGTGTGGGCCATCGTCCTGGTGCTCTCCGGCACCTACGCGGCGCTCATCGACTACGTGACCACGGCGGACTGGACCTTCTTCAGCCTGGCGGCGGCGAGCCTGTTCGTCTTCCGGAGGAAGATCCCGTTGGCGGAGCGACCCGCCGGCACCTTCGCCATGCCGGGGTACCCCGTGGTGCCGGGCCTCTTCCTGGCGGTGGCGATCCTCATCGTCGGAAGCGTGCTCTGGAGCTATCCTATACGGTCGGGGATCGGATTCGGCCTGCTGGCCCTCGGCGTTCCCGCATACGTGTTCTGGAGCCGGAGAGGAGCTGGATCGTGAACGTCGTCTGCGCCTGGTGCGGCACGTTCATCCGCTCGGTGCCCGAGGGAGCCGAGAACCCGGGACCCCACGACAGCCACGGCATCTGCGCGGACTGCGCCAGGACCCTCCTCGAGGAGCTCGGCGTGCCCGTCGAGACCTTCCTCTCGGAGCTGGGCGTCCCGGTGCTGTTGATGGACGACGACGTCCAGGTGACGGATGCGAATCCGGCCGCCCTCGCCATGCTGGGCCGCACCGAGGCGACGGTCCTGGGCCGTCTGGGCGGCGAGGTCTTCGAGTGCGTGAACTCCCGCCTCCCGGGAGGGTGTGGGCGCTCGGTGCACTGCTCGGGCTGCACCCTGCGCCGAACCGTGACCTCCACGTGGGAGACCGGCCGGACGTGCTC
>JAJDNC010000030.1 GCA_022340865.1 Gemmatimonadota bacterium | reverse complement strand
GGTTGTTCCCCGGGTCGACGACCCAGAGCTGCTTTCCGACTGCGATCGCTGAAACGGGGGTCTTGAACTCACCCGGCCCGGGGCCGGGGTGTCCCAAGGCGCCGGCCGGAGATCCCGTGGTGGAAAACAGGGGAACGATGCCGCCGAATACGTGCGACATCGCTCCCCAGCCGCCGTCGGGCAGGCGGAAGATCTGGGTCTCGGTGTTGGGCGCGACCTCCAGGTTCTGGAACTGCAGCGTGGCGACCTCTTGAACCTCCACCTGCCCGGCCGTACGGTTGTCGCGCAAAGGCTTCTGGGCCTGGACCCGAACAGGCCGCGCCGCAATCAGGCTCGAGGCTCCGAGGAGCAGGGCAAGCCGCCCGAGCCTCGGCACGAGCCTCGGCACGAGCCCGAGGCGGAGGTGGAGGCGGAGCCTGAGGCTACCGACACGGATGTCTCCTCCGTGCGGGACGAGCGTGCTCATTCGAGCGTCCTCCTTCCCTTGCTGCTCCACAGGATTCATCATACGATGTCAGATATATAACACAGACATCGTCAGTGGAAGGCCGGGATGAGCGCATCCGATATCCAGGGGGAGTTCGAGCACCAGGTGTTGCTGGCCACGTTGAGGCTCGGCGAGAACGCCTTCACGGCAGCGATCGTCGTGGAGCTCGAGGAACGGACGCAGCGCTCCGTGTCCCCGGCCGCGGTGTACGTGGCGCTCCGCCGGCTGGAGAAGAAGAAGCTGGTGCGCTCGGAGCTGCGCACGGGAGACCAGCCGGGTCGGCTCCGCGAGCGGCGCTTCTTCGTCGCCACCGAGGACGGCGTTACCGCGCTTCGCGAGTCCCGCGCCCGCCTGGGCCGTCTCTGGGAGGGCCTCGAGTCCGTTCTGGCGGAAGGCTGACACATGGGCGCCCACGCTCGGCAGGAGGTGCGGCCTCCCGGCTTCGTCCGCCGGGCGCTCGGCCGACTCCTGCCTCGTCGGGACCGAACGCACATCCTCCTGGAGATGGATGACCTCTACGCCTGCCGGGCACGTCGCGTCGGCCGGATGCGGGCTTCGCTCTGGTATGCGTGGTGCCTGGCCGGCTTCCCGGTGCGGGTGGCGACGGCGCGCTTCGGCGCCGGAGCGATGGGGCTCTCATCCGGGGCATGGTCGACGCTTCGAGATCTCCGACACGCCGTGCGCACGCTTCGCCGCCGGCCCGGCTACGCCCTGGCCAACATCGTCACCCTGGCCGTGGGGATCGGCGGCATCGCCACGGTCTATGCGGTGGCCAACTGGGTGCTCCTCCGTCCGGTGCCCGGCCTGGCGGACCCGGCCACCCTCGTCACCATCCAGCTCGAGCTGGGGGGCCCCAACCACCTCGCGTACCCCATCTCCGAGCCGGACAGACGCACCCTGGCGGAGCGCTCGACGTCGCTACAGGCTGTGGTGGGAAGCCACGAGGTGGACGTCAACGCGTCCCTGGGAGAGGGGATCCCGCCCCGACGCATCTCCGGCGCGGTGGTGAGCCCGGGGTACTTCCGTGTGTTGGGCGTGCGCGCCCTGGTCGGACGTCTCCCCGACGGGACACAGGCCGAGGCCGACCCCGCCGTGGTGGTGGTGAGCCGCGACCTCTGGCGGGACGTGTGGGCGGACGCGCCGGATGTCCTCGGCGCCACCGTCCGCATCGATGGCCGTCCCTTCACGGTCGTGGGTGTCGCGCCCGCCGGCTTCCACGGCGCGGAGCTTCCCGGACAGGTCCGCTCCGGCGCGCAGCGTCCCTCGGAGGTCCGCCTCTGGTTCCCTCCCCAGGCCTTGTCCCTGGTGGATCCGGGATACGGCCCCGACGCCCTACAGGAGCGGGGCACGCGTGTATGGACCGGGCTGGTGGGTCGGCTCGCTCCCGGAGGCACCCCCGCCCGCGTGGCGCAGGAGGGGGACAGCACCATCGCGCACGTCCGGGAGCTGTACCGGGAGCACTCCTACTATGCGCGTTTCGTGTACCGGGCCTATGCGGGCGTCGGGCTCTCGCCCCGGGTGCGTGGCCCGGTGAGGCGGACGCTGACGCTCCTCGCGGCTGCCGCCGCGCTCCTGCTCCTCCTCGCGCTGGCGAACGTGACGAACCTCACCCTCACCCACGCCGTCGCCCGCAACGGAGAGGCCGCCGTCCATGCGGCGTTGGGCGCCGGGCGGGCGCGCATCGGCCGACGCATCCTGGCCGAGCAGGCGCTCCTGGGGATCGCCGGCGGAGGTGCCGGCGTCCTGTTGTCCGCGGTGGTCATCCGCGCATTGAGCGCGTTGAGCCTCTCGGATCTCGGAGCGTCCCTCGAGGGCATCCACCTGGACCCCCGCGTGGTCGCCTTCACGCTGCTGGGCGCGCTGGCGGTCACTCTGCTGGCGGGCCTCGTGCCCGCGGCGGCGGCCGGCGCCGGTGACCTCTTCGCGGCCCTGAGCGGCTATCGACAGGGAAGCCGACGCACCCACCGTGCCCAATCCGGGCTCGTGGTCGCACAGGTGGCGCTGTCGACGCTCCTCCTCGTGGGCGCGGGTCTCTTCCTGCGCACGGTGATCAACCTGCGGGACGCCGACCCCGGCTTCGCGCCCGATCAGGTGCTCCGTTTCTCCATCGACCCCGGCCTGCAGGGGATGGATTCGGCGGGCATCCGTGACGTCATGTCCCGCGTCCAGGCGAAGCTCACCGGCACAACTGGTGTCGTCGCCGCGGGGTTCGCGTCGCCGACGCCCGTCCGGAACACGTGGCTCACCTTCGCCGTGGAGCCCCACGAGGGCACACCGGAGGACAAGTACGTCGTCGGGGCGCAGCTGCAGGTCACCCCCGGGTTCCTCGACGCCATGGGTGTGCGCTTCCTCGCGGGCCGCGGCTTCGACGTGGACGCGGCCGAGGGAGCGCAGGTAGGCCGCGCCGTACCGGACACCGTCGACCGTACGCCGGCCGAGGTGGTGATGTCCCGCAAGCTGGCACGCGAGGTCTGGCCCGATCTCTCTCCCTCGGACGTCGTGGGGCGTACCCTGTACCGGCCGTCCTGGCCGAGAGACGCCACGCCCACGCCCATGCGGGTCGTCGGCGTCGTCGAAGACATGCGACTCATGGGCGTGACGCAGGAGCCACCCCCCGCGATCTTCCTGCCCTGGGGCTTCGGCGCTTTTCGTGGGGAGGACATCACCGGATGGGTCCGCGTCCGTGGCCACCCCGAGGACATGGCGACCGCCGTGCGGGTGGCGGTGAGCGCGGCGGATCCCTCGCTGCCGGTCTACGACGCGCGGCCGGTGCGCGCAGCCATGGACGACCTCGTCGCCGCGGTGCTCGTCATCACGCGGCTGGCCCTGGGGCTGGCCCTGGTCGGTCTCCTCCTCGCGGGCGTCGGCCTCCAGGGCGTGCTGGGCTACGCGGTCACGCAGCGGCGCAGGGAGATCGGCGTGCGGGTGGCCCTCGGCGCGGCTCCTCTCGACCTGGTGGGTCGCCTGATGCGCCGCGGCCTTCTCCTCACGGCGCTGGGCGCCCTCGTCGGCGGGGTGGCGGCGGTGGGCCTCACGCGGGTGATCGCGTCACGGCTCTTCGGCGTGGCGCCCCTGGATCCCGTCACGTGGGGGGCCGGCGTGGTCCTCCTGCTGGTGACGGCCGGCCTTGCCACGTGGTCGCCCGCGCGGCGATCCCTGCATGTCCCCCCCAGGGAGGCGCTCAACGCCGAGTGAGGGGTGGGGGCAGCGCCGGACTCGCGTGCCCCGGCTCGCTCCGTGGCCCCTGACGTTCTCCACCGAACGCCGGTCGGACCCCCAACCGGGAGGGCCTGATACGTACGCCGGTGTCATGGTCGGCTGCCCCGCAGGCCCCATGATGCGCGCCTCGGTGCCGCGGTCGTTCCCCGTAGCTTCACAAACCGTCCCCGCATCCGCGATGTGGAAAAGCTGTCCCATCCAGACATGGACAGATTTGGAGACGCAGGGCGGAAGCCGTCCGGCGTGGGGTGCGGAAACGGACCTGCGCACCGCTCCCCGACCGCTCACGGCCGTCGCCGCTCCGGGACGTCTTCGTCCGACCCCTGACCCCGTCCTCGGCCCTCTCGCGGCGTCCGAGAGGGTCGCCAAACCGCCTCATATATTTGGTGCAAGTCATTGTCGCACCATGATATGGGATGCGTTATATGGACCGGTACAGGAAGCTGGGTGGCTCTGCGGATCACGCAGGTCGTGTTGGCGTGCAGGACCGAACGGGGGGGGACGGCACCGCGGAAGAGGGGTCCACCAGAGAATGGCCTGCTGAAGACCGGCCTGCCGAAGACCAGCCTGATCGAGACCGGCCTGATCGAGACCGGCCTGCTGAAGACCGGCCTGGGGCCGAACGGACCACCGCGGGCTGGACGACGGTGGACCCCGCCCGGGTGGACGCCGTCGCCGACGAGATCAGGACGCTGTCCGCGCACATCCACGCCGCCACGCACAGGCTCCTCACCCTCATCGCGGAGTTCGATCGCTTCAAGGGCTGGGAACGCGAGGGCCACCGGAGCTGCGCGCATTGGCTCGCGTTCAACACCGGCATCGACCTTGGGGCCGCGCGGGAGAAGGTGCGGGCCGCCCGGGCGCTGGGCGATCTCCCCGAGACCAGCGCCGCCATGGCACGGGGCGCTCTGTCGTTCGCGAAGGTGAGGGCCCTCACCCGCGTGGCCACGGCGCGGAACGAGGGTGATCTCCTGGAGCTCGCCCGGGGGAGCACCGCAGCGGACCTCGAGCGCATGGTGCGCGGGTGGCGGCTGGCGAGCGCGAAGGATGAAGCCGAGCTGGAGCGGATCCGGCACCTGGCGCGCACCCTGTCCGTCTTTCCGGGAGACGACGGGATGTATGTGATACGCGGGCGCGTCGATCCGGAGGTGGGCATACTGCTCATGCGCGCGGTGGAGGCGGCGAGCGACGCGCTCTACCGCCGGGGATGCGTGGGTGGGGCCATGGAGGACGTGACGCCGGAACAGCGTCGGGCCGACGCTCTGGGGTTGATGGCGGAGCGCGCCATGGACGCCGTCGTGGACGTTTCCGCGGAAACGTCCACCAGCGCGCCTGCGGATCCCGCAGGTGGGGATTCGGCGCTGGCCCATCCCTCCCCCGCCTCCGTCCCCATCAGCGGCAGCCGCGCCCAGCGCTACCAGGTCTTGCTTCATGTGGACGTCGCAACGCTTGGGCGCAACGGTGATGCTGGCACCCCGGCGAGGGGGGCCGGCGAGCCCGGCGGCGTCGGGCGCACGGGGAACACCAATGCCACCGGATCGGACGCCGTCAGCCGGGCCAGCGAGCCGTGCGCCGTCCCACGCACCACCGGGCTCGGTCGCTCCGAGCTCGAGGACGGCGTGCGCGTTTCCGCGGAAACGTCCCGGAGGCTCGCGTGCGACGCTTCGATGGTGGAGGTCCGGCACCGCGCGGACGGGAAGATCCTGGACATCGGGCGCCGGACGCGCACCATCCCCCCGGCGATCCGCCGGGCCCTGGAGATCCGCGACCGCGGCTGCGTCTTCCCGGGCTGCGGATTGCGCTTCACCGACGCCCACCACGTGGTCCACTGGGCCGACGGCGGCGCCACCAAGCTCGAGAACCTCGCCCTGGTGTGTCGCCACCACCACCGCCTTCTCCACGAGGAGGGCTACCGGCTGGAGTTGAACCCCTGGGAGGGAGGGCGGCCGGTCTTCTACGACCCCAGGGGCGTGCCGGTCCCGGACGTGGTGCCGGTGACGGAGGTGGGGCCGCGTGCCGTCGAGGCGCTGATGGGGGCGAACCGGCGGCGAGGCGTGCGCCCGGACTGGAGGACCGCGACGTGTCGATGGGAACGCGAGGACGACATCCCGTCAGACGTGCTGGAGCGGGCGGAAGACGCGGCGTGAGGGGGAGAGCGTGCCCTGCAATCCGCGGGGCAGCAGATTGCGCGCGCCGGCTCGTGTCGTCTCAGTGGTGCCGCGTGAGAGCAACTTCCTGCCCACGGCCGGCGACTTTCTGACCACCGATCCCTACTTCCCCGCAACCTCCGCCGGCACCCCGGTCCCGTACGTGCGCCTCACGTACTCCTCGAGGATCTCCTTGAACTCGTCCACGAGACCTTCGCCCTTGAGCGTCACCGTGTGCTCGCCGTCCACGTAGACCGGCGCCTTGGGCTCCTCGAAGGTCCCGGGCAGGCTGATGCCGATGTTGGCGTGCTTCGACTCGCCGGGACCGTTCACCACGCACCCCATCACCGCCACCTCCATGGACTCCACCCCGGGATAGAGCTTCCGCCAGGCGGGCATGTTGTCGCGGATGTAGGAGGTGATCTGCTCGGCCATCTCCTGGAAGTACGTGCTGGTGGTTCGTCCGCACCCGGGGCACGATGTCACCTGGGGCTCGAAGGAGCGGATACCCAGCGACTGGAGCACCTGCTGCGCGACGCGGACCTCCTCGGCGCGGTCGCCGCCAGGCCGCGGCGTCAGGGAGACGCGGATGGTGTCGCCGATGCCTTCCAGCAGGAGAGGCGCCAGGGCCGCGGTGGTGGCGACGATCCCCTTGGCGCCCAATCCCGCCTCGGTGAGGCCCAGGTGCAGCGGGTGGTCGCACCGCTCGGCGAGCATGCGGTACACGGCGATGAGGTCGCGCACCGACGACACCTTCGTCGAGATGACGATACGGTCGTGGCCGAGGCCCGTCTCCTCGGCCAGAGCGGCGGAGCGTACAGCGCTCTCCACCATAGCCTCCAGCAGGACCTCGCCGGCCTCCTTCGGCTTCTCCTCCTTCGCGTTGCCGTCCATGAGCTCGGTGAGAAGGCGCTGGTCCAGCGAGCCCCAGTTCACGCCGATGCGCACCGGCTTGCCGTGGTCGATGGCGACCTGGACGATCTGCTGGAAGTTCGCGTCGTGGTGCTTGGTACCCACGTTGCCCGGGTTGATGCGCAGCTTGGCCAGCGCCTCCGCGCAGTCGGGGTACTTCGTGAGCAGCAGGTGCCCGTTGTAGTGGAAGTCGCCGATGACCGGAGTGCGGTACCCGTCTTCGCGGAGGCGGTGGACTATCTCCGGGACGGCCTTCGCCGCCTCGTCGTTGTTGACGGTGACGCGCACCAGCTCGCTGCCGGCGTCGGCCAGCAGCTTCACCTGGGTCAGCGTCGAGGCGACGTCGGCGGTGTCGGTGTTGGTCATGGACTGCACCACCACCGGAGCGTCGCCACCCACGGTGACGCCGCCGATGTCCACCGGCACGGTCTTCCTGCGCGCTACGTGGATCACGGTCTCTCCCGTTGGGTTCCCGCCGGTCTTCCGTCGGCTCCCGCTGCGCCGGCCCGGCTTCGGCCGACGGCGAGGCGCCGACGAATCTAAGGCAGACCCTCGGGGCATCAACGGAGTTCCGCCGGACCGGTGCGCGGAGCCGCGGATCCGCCGGGACGCGCTCGACAGACAGAGCGCCGGACCGCGCTATGCCGGACGGCGTGCCGCGGCGCACAGTGAAGAGCGCCGCCGGTGGCGCCACACGACCGCCGCACCACCGTGCCTCGAGACCTCTGCGCCACCCCACGTCCACCGGAACTCGCACCCGCGCTGCGGGGTTGATGGTGCACCCATGACCCCTTCGTTCCCTCTCCGCATCGCGGCCCACAACGGTGGCCGCTCCTACGGCGGGGGCGAGAAGTGGGTGGTGCTCCTCCTCAAGGGCCTGGCCGCGCGGGGCCACGAGGTCCACCTCTTCTGCAACCGGGAGAGCATCGCCGAGAGAGCCCGCGCGGAAGGGGTCGAGGCGTCCGTGGGCGTGCTGGGAGGCCACCTCGCCCTCTGGCAGCCGTGGACGTTCGCCTCACGCCTCCGGGCGTTCCAACCCGATGCCTTCCTTGTGTCCACGTTCAAGAAGGTCTGGCTGGGTGGGCCGGCCGGTCGGCTGGCGAAGGTACCGAGGGTGGTGGCGCGGATCGGCCTGGACACCGATCTGCCCGGTAAGCACTGGACCTACCGGCTCGCGTTCAGCCACTGGGTGGACTCCGTGCTGGTCAACGCCGAGGGGATCCGCAGGGAGGTCGTCCGCAGCCTCCCCGGCGACGACCCCGCACGCGTCGCCACGGTCTACGACGGCATCGCCATGCCCTCGTCGATGCCCGAGGTGAGAACCGCACGTGCAGCCTTGGAGCTTCCCGCCGATGAGCCCATCATCGGCTCGGTGACCCGCCTGAGCCGGCCGAAGCGCTTGGACCGCCTCCTCGAGGCCACGGCGAGGCTCCCCGGCGTCCACTGCGCCCTGGCGGGCCAGGGCGAGTTGGAAGACGAGCTCCGCGCACGGGCAGAGAGTCTCGGCATCGCCCATCGCGTGCACTTTCTCGGATACCGCACAGACGTCCCGAACGTGCTGGCGGCCCTGGACGTCTTTGTGCTGACGTCGGACCAGGAGGGGATGGCCAACGCCATGCTCGAGGCCATGGCCGCGGGGGTGCCGGTGGTGAGCACGCCGGTGTCCGGGGCGGAGGAGGCCCTGGCCCCCGACCAGCGCGGCCGCGCGCCCGGGGTCGTCGTGGATGGGACGCCCGCCGCGGTGACCGATGCCGTGCGGCGCATCCTGGACGCGGCCGCATCGCGCCTCGCCATGGGCGAAGAAGGCCGACGGCGCGCCCGGGATCGCTTCGCCTACGAGCGTATGCTCGACGCCTGGGAGGCGGTGCTGGGAGGAGCGTCTCCCGCGGAGTGGGACGAGGGGACGAAGGCGCCTCAACGAACCATCCGGTAGATCGTCAGGAAGGGCACGTCCATCTCGTCGGTGCGCCTGACGATCACGCGGTCCTCGCCCAGGAACACGACGGGCATCTCCGCGCCGGTCAACGTGCCCAGGTACACGCCGGTAGAGTCGAAGACATCGAGGAGGGATTGGTCGCCCTTCGGCACCCAGCGATCCACCCAGATGTCGCCACCGGGGGCGACCTTCACATCCGTCACCGGCGGGATT
The DNA here is from genome assembly GCA_022340865.1 of Gemmatimonadota bacterium. GTDB lineage: Bacteria > Gemmatimonadota > Gemmatimonadetes > Longimicrobiales > Gaopeijiaceae > SZUA-318. The sequence continues at coordinate 374 of JAJDNC010000030.1, read as the reverse complement.
ACCGGAGCGAACCCCCGCTGCTCGACGACCTCCTCCGGATCGCAGACGCGTGTGCCCCCGGGGATTCCGATCTTCATGCCCTCTCCCAGGCTCCTCACCGCCAGCTCCTTGGTCGCCTGGACAGCGGGAAGGTCGCGACGGATGCGCCGTCTCAGGGAGAGGCCGTCGGTGCCGTAGACGTCGATGTCGTACGTCGTGCCTCCGGACACGAGAACACCGCGCCCACCCTCGGTGGTCCAGGCCAGCATCGGCGAGAAGATGGGTGGCATGCCCGTGAAGCCCATGCCGCAGCTCTTGAGCTCGACGTTCTTTCCGGGCGGCTGCCGTAGGGTGGCGATGACGGTCGTGTCGGTGGGCCCCAGCGCCACCAGGTC
>JAJDNC010000025.1 GCA_022340865.1 Gemmatimonadota bacterium | reverse complement strand
CTCCACCCGGGGCACGGACCCCCTCACGCAGGGAGCCATCGTCACCGCGCGCACCAAGTACACCAGGGTGGAGACGCTGGAGGAGCAGGCCGACCGCTACCGCACGCAGCTCCACAAGATGTGGGCGATCCCCTTCGCGTGCCTGGTGTTCGCGCTCATCGGCCCTCCCCTGGCCCTGCGCTTCCCCAGGGGAGGCGTGGGCATGGTGGTGGCCGCGTCGTCCGGCATCTTCGCCATCTACTACGTGGGCCTCATCAGCGGCGAGAGCCTCGCGGACCGGGGCGTGGCCAGCCCGGTTTGGAGCATGTGGATCTCGGACGTCGTCTTCGCCGTCATCGGCCTCCTCCTCGCGGCACGCATGGGCCGGGCCGGCTCGACGGTGCGCGGCGGCCGCTGGCAGGACCTGTGGATCACGGCGCGGGACAGGCTGAGCGGTCTTCTGCTCCACCGCCGGCGTGCGCGCCACGCCTAGGGGACCCGGGGAACGGCGATGATCCGGATCCTGGACAAGCTGGTCGGGCGGACGTTCCTCAAGCTGTTCGGCATCTTCCTGATCGCGTGTCCGCCGCTCTTCATCCTCGGCGACATCAACGAGAACCTCGCCAAGTACATGGACCGGGGCCTGACACGCTGGGAGGTGGCCACCGGGTACCTGTACCAGATCCCGCTCTTCATCGAGTGGTCGTTCCCCATCGCGGCGCTGGTGGGCGCGGTGTTCACGGTCTACAGCATGACCACCAACCGTGAGCTCGTGGCCGCCAAGGCCGGAGGGATCTCCTTCCACCGGGTGGTGAGGCCCATCCTGGTGCTGGGGGTCGTGCTCACGGGTGCGGCCCTCGGTCTCACGGCGCTGGTTCCCCACACCAACCGCATCGCCGGCCGGATCCTCAAGAACGAGAACCCCATTCACGCCGTCCGCAGCGACTTCGTGTACGCGGCGGAGGACGGCACCACCTGGCAGGTGGGCAGCCTCACCGCCGCGGCACGGCGCATGAGCGACGTCAGCGTCGAGTGGCCCCTCAGCGACTCGGGACCGACGCAGTACATCAAGGCCGAGAGCGCGTGGCCCGACAGCTCGGGGTGGACCTTCAGCGCCGGCTACCTGCGCTACCTGTACCCCGACAGCTCGGTACGCACGTTCGAGTTCGAGAAGATCAAGGTGCCGAGCCTGCACGAGCGCCCCGAGCAGCTGCTGGAGGCGCCCCGGCAGCCCGACGAGATGACCTACGCGGAGATCGGCCGGCTGGCCGCGCTGGTCCAACGCTCCGGAGGCAATGCGGCCAAGCTGTGGGTGCAGCGCGCCCAGAAGCTCTCCATCCCGGTGGCGGTGCTGGTGGTGATCCTGTTCGGGGTACCGCTGGCCACGAGCAGCCGCCGCGGGGGAACCGCCTACGGCGTCGGCATCTCCCTGGGAACGACGATCCTCTACCTGTTGCTCTTCAAGGTGGCGGCCGCCATGGGATCCGCCGGCACCATCTCCCCCCAGATGGCGGCGTGGGCCCCCGACGGCATCTTCGCCGCGGCCGCGGTGGGGCTCCTGGCGCGCGTCCGCACCTGACGTAGCAGGAGCCATGGGACGTGTGGGCGCAGTTTATACGCGCCTCACGCCGCGGGTAGCGCCTTCACGAACGCTTCGGTGAGCGTCCCCTCGCACACCTCCTCTACCGGCCCGCGCAGCACCACGTCCAGCCTACGGCTCACCGTCACCGAGAGATCCCCGCCGTCCATGTGGACGGTCACGGCCCCCGGCTCCACGAGGCCGGCGGACACCGCGGCCACCGCCACCGCACAGGAGGACGTCCCCGAGGCCGACGTGCGTCCGACGCCGCGCTCCCAGATGAGGGCACGGCATGCGTGGCCATCCACGACGGCGGCGATCTGTACGTTGGAGCCCCGGGCGAGAGCGCGGTGGGTGGCCAGCGCCGGCCCCCAGGAGAGGAGCTGCTCCCGGGTGGGCTCGGGGGTGAAGACCACCAGGTGGGGGTTGCCCACCGAGACCGGCCTCACCGCGACGCGCTCACCACCCGGGAGCTCCAGGCGTCCCTCGGGGTCCAGGGCCGCCGGGTCGAGGGCCACGGCGGCGGGACCGACCCGCGCCCGTCCCATCTCCACCGAGACGTCGTGGACGGGCGGGGTGGAGCCGTGGACGGTCATGGTCACGAGGTCCCCACCCACCTCCACCGAGAAGGGTTGGGTATCCACGCGCCCGCGACGCGCGAGGTACGACGCCAGGACGCGGAGCCCGTTGCCGCTGCGCTCGAACTCCGAGCCGTCGGGGTTGAACATGCGCAGGCGGAAGGGGGCGGCAGGGTACCCGGTGGCGGGGCTGCTGGGATCCGCCAGGAGCACGACGATCCCGTCGCCGCCAGGCCCGCGCCAGCGGTCGCAGACCCGCCCGACGGCGTCGGGCGTCGCCGTCCACGCATCCCCCTCCTCGAACACCAGGTAGTCGTTCCCCAGCCCGTGGGCCTTGTAGAACCCCGTGCCCATCCGTGGGCGGGACTGTGCTTCGTCCGACACGCCGCCTTCCTTTCTCGAAGGGTCCGGGAGCACCTCCCGGCACGGACCAATGTGCGCAATGCGCCCCCCGCGCGCCAAAGCGATGCTTGGCCTCCGCCGTCGCGGGTGCTACAATGGAACGACAATTGATCGGGGCGATTTGCGGCGTATTGCGGCCCCGCCGACGGAGCTTCAGGGCTCCCGTGGCGAACGAGCTAAAAAGCCCACGCCCCATCGCGCCGCTTTCGCGACGGGGCTTTTGCATTTCCGGGGGACACCCATGAGCGTTTCCGGGTCCACGACATCCGGCACGAGGACGCGCGCCGAGCGCACCGCGCTCCTCCGGGAGGCTCTGCGCACGCGCATCCTCCTCCTGGACGGGGCCATGGGTACGATGATCCAGGGCTACGGGCTGGGGGAGACCGACTTCCGCGGCACGCGCTTCGCGGACCATCCCCGGCCCCTGGAGGGCGCCAACGACGTGCTCGGCCTGACCCGCCCCGACGTCGTCCGCGCCATCCACGGGGCGTACCTCGAGGCCGGCGCCGATCTCATCGAGACGAACACGTTCAACGCCACCCGCGTCTCCCTGGTGGAGTACGGCCTCGAGGACCTGGTGCGGGAGATCAACCGCGAGGCGGCTCGCCTCGCCCGCGCCGAGGCCGATGCCGCGGAGGCCAGGGACCCGGGCCGACCCCGCTGGGTGGTGGGGTCCATGGGGCCCACCACCCGCTCGTGCTCGATCTCCCCGAACGTGTCGGACCCCGGAGCGCGGGCCGTCACCTTCGACCTTCTGGCGGAGGCGTACGCCGAGCAGGCGCGGGGGCTCCTGGAGGGCGGGGCGGACATCCTGATGGTGGAGACGGTCTTCGACACGCTGAACGCCAAGGCCGCCCTCTTCGCCCTCTCCGGCGTGCTGGACGAGGCGGACGCGGACGTCCCCGTCATGGTGTCCGGCACCATCACGGACCGGAGCGGGCGCACGCTCTCCGGGCAGACGACCGAGGCGTTCTGGAACTCGGTGCGTCACGGCGTGCAGCCCGGACCGGACCGGGCCCGGGGCCTGCTGAGCGTGGGGCTCAACTGCGCCCTGGGTGTGGATCAGCTGCGCCCCTTCCTGGAGGAGCTCTCCGGCGTGGCGGACGTGCCGGTGAGCTGCTATCCCAACGCCGGCCTCCCCAACGAGATGGGGGAGTACGACGACACCCCCGAGCACATGGCGCGGGTGGTACGGGAGTTCGCCGAGGCGGGCTTCCTGAACATCGTCGGCGGCTGCTGCGGCACGCGCCCCGAGCACGTGCGCGCCATGTCCGAGGCGGTGGCGGGGCTCCCGCCGCGGGTGCCGCCGGAGCGCGAGCGGCGCACCCGCCTCTCGGGCCTCGAGCCGCTGAACATCGGGCCCGACTCCCTCTTTGTGAACGTCGGCGAGCGCACCAACGTTGCCGGATCACGCCGCTTCGCCCGCCTCGTCCTGGCCGGCGACTACGAGGAGGCGCTGAGCGTGGCGCTCCAGCAGGTGCAGGGCGGCGCCCAGATGCTGGACGTCAACATGGACGAGGGGCTGCTGGATTCTGTGGAGGCCATGACCCGCTTCCTCAACCTGGTGGCCGCCGAGCCGGAGATCGCGCGCATCCCGGTGATGGTGGACTCCTCGGACTGGACGGTCATCGAGGCGGGGCTGAAGACGCTTCAGGGCAAGGGCGTGGTGAACTCCATCAGCCTCAAGGACGGCGAGCGCCTGTTCCGCCAGCGGGCCCGTCTGGTGCGCCGCTACGGCGCCGCCGCCATCGTCATGGCCTTCGACGAGGACGGCCAGGCCGACACCGTGGAGCGCCGGGTGGCGGTGTGCCGGCGCGCCTACCGGATCCTCGTGGAGGAGGAGGGCTTCCCACCCGAGGACATCGTCTTCGACGCCAACGTCTTCGCCGTCGCCACCGGCATCGCCGAGCACGACCGCTACGCCATGTGGTTCATCGAGGCGTTGCGGCGGATCAAGGCGGCGTGCCCCGGGGTGCTCACCAGCGGCGGCATCAGCAACGTGTCGTTCTCCTTCCGGGGGAGCCCCGAGGTGCGGGAGGCCATGCACGCGGCGTTCCTCTACCACGCCATCGACGCCGGCCTCGACATGGGCATCGTCAACGCCGGTGCGCTCCCGGTCTACGACGAGATCCCCGCGGACCTCCTCACCGCCGTGGAGGACGTGCTCTTCGCCCGCACCCCCGAGGCCACCGAGACGCTGACGCGCATGGCGGGTGAGCGTACCGGCGCCACCGAGCGGCACACGGAGGCCGACACGGCGTGGCGCGAGCTCCCCGTGCGGGACCGCCTGGTGCACGCCCTGGTGCAGGGCATCGACGCGTGGGTGGAGGAGGACACCGAAGAGGCGCGCAGGGAGCTGCCCCGCGCGCTGGACATCATCGAGGGACCGCTCATGGACGGCATGAACGTCGTGGGCGACCTCTTCGGCAGCGGGCGCATGTTCCTGCCGCAGGTGGTGAAGAGCGCCCGGGTCATGAAGAGAGCCGTGGCGTACCTGGTGCCCTTCCTGGAGGCGGAGCAGACGGAGGCGTCAACCAAGGGCAAGGTGCTCCTCGCCACCGTGAAAGGAGACGTGCACGACATCGGCAAGAACATCGTGGGCGTGGTGCTCCAGTGTAACGGCTACGAGGTCGTGGATCTGGGCGTCATGGTCCCCGCCGAGCGCATCCTGGAGACGGCCCGCGCCGAGGGTGTGGACGTGGTGGGTCTCTCGGGGCTCATCACGCCCTCGCTGGACCAGATGGTGCACGTGGCCAAGGAGATGGAGCGCCTCGCCTTCGACGTTCCCCTCCTCATAGGCGGCGCCACCACGTCGAAGGCGCACACCGCGCTCCGTATCGAGGAGCGCTACGGCGGTCCCACGGTCCACGTGCCGGACGCCTCCCGGGCCGTGGGCGTGGTGGCGCGGCTCCTGGACGCCGGCGCGCGTGACGGCTTCATCGCCCAGGTGAGGGCCGACTACGCCGAGGTGCGCCGCCAGCGCGCCGGCCGCCGGGGGCGCGCCGAGACACTCCCGCTGAAGGAGGCCAGAGCCCACGCGTTCCGCACCGAGTGGTCCGCGTACCAGGCGCCCACCCCCGCCGCGCCGGGGCTCCACGTGTTCGACGTGCCCGTCCACGAGCTGCGCGACTGGATCGATTGGACGCCCTTCTTCCGGACCTGGGAGCTCGCCGGCGCCTACCCCGCGATCCTCGACGATCGCGAGGTGGGTGACCAGGCGCGTACGCTCCTGGCCGACGCGCGTGCCGTGCTGCACCGCATGGAGAGCGAGAGCGTCCTGCGGCCCCGCGCCGTGGTGGGGCTCTTCCCGGCGAACGCCGTGGGGGACGACGTCGAGCTGTACGAGGACGACGCCCGCTCGAAGGTGACGGCGGTTCTCCACGCGCTGCGGCAGCAGTTCGCCAAGGAAGGCCGGGAGAACCTCTGCCTGGCGGACTTCGTCGCACCGAAGGCATCGGGGGTGGCGGACTGGGTGGGCGCCTTCGCCGTGACCAGCGGCGCGGGCCTCGACACGCTGGTGGACTCCTTCAAGGCGGACAACGACGACTACTCGGCCATCATGGCCAAGGCGGTGGCGGACCGCCTCGCCGAGGCGCTGGCCGAGCACACCCACGCGCGGGTGCGCCGGGAGCTGTGGGGTTACGCGCCCAACGAAGCCCTGGACAACGACGCGGTCATCGCCGAAGCGTATCGCGGCATTCGACCCGCACCGGGATATCCGGCATGCCCGGACCACACCGAGAAGCGCACCCTGTTCGCCCTCCTGGACGCCGAGGCGCGCGTCGGCATCCGCCTCACCGAGAGCTACGCCATGGATCCGCCGGCGTCGGTGAGCGGCTGGTACATCGCGCATCCCGCGGCCCACTACTTCGGCGTGGGGCGCATCGGCAGGGACCAGGTGGAGGACTACGCCCGGCGCAAGGGGATGACGGTGCTGGAGGCCGAGCGCTGGCTGGCGCCGAACCTGGCGTACGAGCCGGAGGGCGTCCGATGAGAAGCCTGGTGGAGGACGGCCGGGTGCACGTCTTCGACGGGGCCATGGGCACGCTCCTCTATGCCCGCGGCGTCTTCGTCAACGTGTGCTACGACGAGCTCGGCCTGTCCCGCCCCGATCTCGTCCGCCGGATCCACGAGGAGTACGTGGCCGCCGGCGCCGAGATCCTGGAGACCAACACCTTCGGGGCGAACCCCGTGAAGCTCTCCTCCTTCGGCCTCGACGAGCGCACCGAGGAGATCAATCGCGCGGCGGCAGGACTGGCCCGGGAGGGCGCGAGAGGCAAGGCGATGGTGGCGGGCGCTATCGGACCCCTGGGGATCCGCATCGAGCCGTGGGGACCCACCTCGCTGGACGAGGCCGAGTCGTTCTACGCGAGGCAGATCGCCGGACTCCTGGAGGGCGGAGTGGACGGCTTCGTGCTGGAGACGTTCTCCGACGTGAGCGAGCTGCTGTGCGCGCTCAGGGCGGTGCGCGCGGCGTGCGACCTGCCCATCGTCGCCCAGGCCACCGTGGGACAGGACGGCAAGACCGCCCTCGGCACCGAGCCCCGTCAGATCGGGACGATGCTCACCGAGGCGGGCGCCGACGTCGTGGGGCTCAACTGCTCGGTGGGTCCGGCGGTGATGCTGGACTCCCTCGAGGAGATGGCCGAGGCCACGGACCGTCCGTTCTCCGCCCAGCCCAACGCCGGCCTCCCCCGGACGGTGGGCGACCGGAAGATCTACCTGGCGAGCCCCGAGTACATGGCCCAGTACGCCCGGCGGATGATCGACGTGGGCGTCAAGTTCGTGGGGGGATGTTGCGGCACGACGCCGGAGCACGTGAAGCGCCTCCGGGACACGGTGACCTCCTTGCAGCCGCGCCACGCCACGGTGTCGGTCCCCCGCCTCCCCGACGTGCAGGCGGTGGACCCCGTGCCGCTGGAGCGCCGCTCGGCGTGGGGGCGCAAGCTCGCTCGCGGCGAGACCGTGGCCTCGGTGGAGATCCTGCCTCCTCACGGGTGGGACCGCGCCCGCATCGTGGCTCCGGCCCGGGAGCTCAAGGTGGCGGGGGTGGACGCGGTGAACATCGTGGACTCGCCCAGGGCGCAGAGCCGCATGGGCGCGGTGCCGGCGGCGCTCATCGTCGAGCGCGAGGTGGGCATCGAGACCGTGGTCCACTACACGTGCCGCGACCGTAACATGCTGGGGATGATGTCCGACCTCCTGGGCGCCGCCGCCGCGGGGCTCCGCAACGTGCTCCTGGTGAGCGGCGACCCGCCGGCTGCAGGCCCCTACCCCGACACCACGGCGGTCTTCGACATCGACTCCATCGGTCTCACCAACGTCGTCTACGGGCTCAACCGCGGGCTCGACCCCGGCGGCAGCTCCATCGGCAAGCCCACCGAGTTCGTCATCGGCGTGGCCGCCAACCATGAGGCCGTGGATCAGGAGCGGGAGCTGAGCCGCTTCCGCTACAAGGTGGAGGCCGGGGCGGACTTCGCCGTGACCCAGCCGGTGTTCGACCCCGCGTCGCTGGAGCGCTTCCTGGAGCACGTGGACGGCCGCCGCATCCCCGTCATCGCCGGCATCTGGCCCCTCCTGGACCTGCGCAACGCCGAGTTCCTGGCCAACGAGGTGCCGGGCGTCTCCGTGCCGCAGGCCATCGTCGAGCGCATGCGCAGGGCTCAGGAGTCGGGCTCCGACGCCGCGCTGGAGGAGGGGATGGCCATCGCCCTGGAGATGATCGAGGCGGTGCGTCCGCTGGTGCGCGGCTTCCACATCAGCGCCCCGTGGGGACGCGTGGACGTGGCGCTGCGCGTGCTGCGCGAGGGCGGGGTGCGGGCCACGGCGTAGATAGAGCGCGCGTCGCCGCCCCTACACCCGCTCCAGCACCCGCCTCAGCCGTGCCTGGGCCCCACGGCTCCCCAGGTTGCTCACGTAGACCTTGTCGGCGCCCGCCGCCCGCAGCTCCCGGATGCTTCGGGCGCACACGTCCTCGGGGGTGGCACCGGCCTCGAACTCCCGTGTGATCTCTTCCGTGGGCACCGGGAAGAACCGCGACAGGGTCTCCAGGGTGCGCGGGTTCGCGCTCCGGTACAGGAAGACCCCGAACACCACGGGGAGCGCCCGGCCGCTCTTCTCCAGGACCTCGAGGAAGCGCTCGACGCGTCCGACGTCGTAGTGGGAGACCACCTGCGCGAGGGCGAAGTCCACGTGGGCGTCCGGCGCGGTGAGGTACCCCACCTGCGTGGCCGGGTCCTTGTGGGGGTTGACCCACCCGCCCAGCGCGAGCCCGGGGGAGCGGGCCCGGTACATCTCCCGCAGGTCCCGGGCGTGGGGAACGCACCGCGGGGCTCCCACCGACGTGTCTCCCCCGAGGACCGTCATGGCCTCGAAGCCCTGGGAGGCCGCCCGGGTGCCGAAGAGCAGACAGTACTTCAGCGCGTGCTTGCACGTGAGCATGGGCACGATCCTGCGGAGGTCCACGCGGTCGCCCACGTTGGCCCCCACGTGGGCGAGGTTCTCCTCCTCGGCGGCGCCCACCGCGTTGTCCGTGAGGAAGACGAAGGTGCCTCCGGCGACGAAGCGACCCAGGGCGTGGTGCAGATCGATCCAGGCTTCCATGCCGGCACTGGCGTCCAGGTCGCTGCGCGGCGGCCTGAGCTCCACCGACACCATGGGCCCGGGACGGCCGAGCTCGTCCAGGAAGAGGGAGCGGGGGGCCTCCCGGACGGGTGACGTCACCCGCGTCCTCTGGAGCGCCCCGCGCCTTCGGCGACCAGCGCCTCGATCTCCTCCGGTGCCGTGGGGAGGGCGGCCGTGAGGTTCTCGCACCCCGCCTCGGTCACCACGACGTCGTCCTCGATGCGTACGCCGATCCCCTCGAAGCGCGCCGCGGGGCCGTCGACGCCCGGCCGGAAGTAGAGGCCCGGCTCCACGGTGAAGACCATGCCGGGCTCCAGCGTGCGCGAAGTGCCCTCCCGCGCATAGTCGCCGGGATCGTGCACGTCCAACCCGATCCAGTGTGAGGTCTGGTGCGGATAGAACGGCTTGTACGCTTCCTGCTCCACCAGATCTTCCACGGAGCCGGTGAGGACGCCGAGAGCGACGAGCCCCTCCACCAGCACCGCCACCGCCGCGTCGTGGACCCCGCCGATGGATCCTCCGGGACGCCCCGCCGCCACCGCCGCCGTCCGGGCCCGCTCCACCACGTCGTAGACGGCGCGCTGGAGGTCGCCGAAGCGTCCCGACGCCGGCACGGTCCGCGTGACGTCCCCGTTGTAGAGGGCCACCTCCGCACCCGCGTCCACGAGGACGAGGTCGCCCTCGGCCACCATCTTCCGGTTGTCCACGTAGTGGAGGAAGCACGCGTTGGAACCGGAGCCGACGATGGTCCCGAAGCCGGGGGCCGTAGCGCCTTCGCGCAGGAAAGCCGCCTCCACGGATGCCTGGACCGCCCACTCTCCCACCCCTGGACGTATGGTGTCCAGCGCTGCCCGGTGGCCGGCGACGGTGGCCTCGGCCGCGCTACGAAGCCGGCGCAGCTCGACCTCGTCCTTGAGCAGGCGCATCTCGTCGAGAATTGCACCGGGGTCCATCAGCGCCCGCGGGCCGATTCCCTTGCGCTGGCCCCTGGAGCGCGCGTAGGCCAGCGCCTCCAGGACCATCCCCTCCAGGTCGCCCACGCGCCCCAGACGGTAGTAGACGCGATCGCTCTCCCTGAGGAGGACCGGGAGGCGCGCCTCGAGCTCGGCCAGGGGATAGGTCTCGTCCGCCCCGAACCGCTCCGCGGCCGCTTCCGGTCCGACGCGCTCTCCCGTCCACAGCTCGGCGGCGGGGTCCCGCTCCTGCGCGAACAGGACGAAGCGCGGCTCGTCTCCTCCGGCGAGGACCGCTACCGTGTGCGGCTCGGTGGCGCCGGTCAGGTAGAAGAGGTCGCTGTCGGGACGGTACGAATGCTCCGTGTCCCGAGAGCGCCGCAGGATGGGCGCGGCGGCAAGGACCATCACACCCCGGCCCAGCGCCTCGAGGACGGCTTCCCGGCGGGCGGCCAGGAGTCCGGGGGGAAGGCCCTCCATGGGATCGGCTCTCGTCGACATGGACTCGAAGTTAGCGCACCGTGGGCGCCGCGGGACAGCTGCTGAAGTCGCGGACCAGAGCGAGGGCGTTCGCCACGGGGCGCTCCCCCATGGCATCGGACGGGTGGTTCCGTGCTCGTCCCGCCACCACCATCACCGACGAGCCGCCGCCGTCGAGGTTGATGGCGTCGGTGGCGCCCAGCGCCTTCAGGAGCTCGACGAGCTCCGGCAGCGTCATGCCCGCGGAGTACCCCGGCCGGCGCCCGTCCACCACCACGAGCCAGAGGCTTCGTGTCTCGCTGTCGAAGCCCACCGCCGTGCGCGGGTTGCGCGCCGCCGCGAAGCCGGGCCGCTCCGCCACGGCGAGGTCGCCCACGACCTGGCCACGGTCGAGGAGCTCGGGCCCTCCCCCCACCACCTCGGTGGCGCCGTCGCTCCCGTGCACGGCGACGTTCCAACCGGCATACAGGGAGTCTCCCTCCACTCTCACGCTCCCCATCCAGGGGCTCGCCCCCGGACGCCACGCCAGCGCCGGACGCCTGCGCACGGCGGTGACCCGGCCGTCCACGACCTCGGTGCCCAGGGTGGTCCCCTCCGGCGTGAAGAAGTCGGCGTTCACCGCTGCGAGGACCCTGGCGGTGTCGCGTGCCACCATGGAGGTGACGCGCTCCTGGCCGTGGCCTCCCTCCTCCCGGGGCTCCGCCTGGAGGACACGGAGTGCCAGGTCGCAGCGGGCCACGTCCGCCTCCACCGCATAGACCGCCCAGGGTCCCACCGGGGACCACAGGTACCGGTACCAGACGCCCTCTCCCAGGCGCATGCTGCGCACCGTATCCGGCCGAAGGAGCTGGAGCGCGGCCTCCGGAAGCCGGTGCCTCAGGATCGGTGGTTTGTCCGGCGATCCGCACGCCGCGGCCCCCAGGGCTGGCGCCAGGATCCAGAGGCGTATGCGCCGGCGTCGCGACGAGCCCTTGCCCCCTTGGACCCCGCGCCACCCTTTGCCTATACTCCTGCGCTCATGCGCCGCATCGAACCCCGTCCGCCCGGCCGCAGCAGGCGGCCCGTCCTCCTCGCCATCGCGCTGGCGGGATGCATGGTGGCGCTTCTCGCTCCCGGGACGCTCTCGGCCCAGGGGACGGGAACGGGCTCCGGCGTGCGCCTGGGCTTCTCCTTCGGCGGCATCAGCACGGTGGCCTTCACCGTGGAGTACTTCCGCGACGAGGAGAGCCTCGAGCTCACCGTCGGCACCTGGTCGTTCCGGGATCTCAGCGCCGCGGTCACGGTGAGGGAGTACTTCGGCGCCAGCTACCTCCATCCCTTCGTGGGCGGCGGGCTCTGGGTGGTCCTCGCCCATCCGCCCGGCGGGCGCTTCGGCATGGCCACCGTGCTCCAGGCGCCGGTGGGGGTGGACTGGCGGGCGACGGGGCGCCACTACCTCGGCGCGGTCATCAACATCAACCGGGCGCTCTGGGTGCGGCGCACCGATCCGGAGGACAACCTGCCGCTGAACAAGCGCATCGTCCCCCTTCCCGGCGTCTACTATCGCTGGAGGCGATAGCGGCCCACCGCTCCCGGCCCGGGCGCCCGACGCGCACCTCCGCAGAAAGATCACAGCTCCTCGGGCTCGTCCCAGTTCTCGGACCAGAAGCGCCGCTCCTCCTCTTCGATCTCGCCCAGGTCCAGGGGCTCTTCCTCGTCGGCCTCCAGCACGCCCCGGTCCAGGATCTCGCGGATGGCCTCGTCGTCCACCGTGGGTGCAGGGCGCTTCCACCTCCGGCGGCGCCGGCGGCGCATGAGCACCACGGCGGTCACGACGAGGCCCACCAGAAGGGCCGACATGAAGGCGACGGTGAACTCGTACATTCGCTCCCCGGTAGATGGCCGCCCGTCCGCGGCCTCATACCCGTGGACGCCGCGTCGGGTCAGTCCACGGGGGTCATGCCCACGTACTTGAGGCCGCTTCCCGTATTGAAGAGTACGATCTCATCGTCCGCGGACACGAGTCCCTTCTTCATGAGCGCGGGAATGGCGGCCACCGTCGCGCCCCCCTCCGGCGCCGCGAACACCCCCGTGTCGGCGCCGAGCTTCTCGACCCACTCCTTCATGACGTGGTCGGGCACCGCCACCGCACCGCCCCCGGACTCACGCAGCGCCTTGAGGATGAGGAAGTCCCCCACGGCTCCCGGCACCCGGAGGCCGGCAGCGTACGTCGTCGCGTTCTGCCACGTCTCCGCGTGATCCTCGCCGCGTTCCCACGCGCGGACCATGGGAGCGCATCCGGCGGCCTGTACGGTGAACATCTTCGGGCGCTCCGCGCCGATCCATCCCAGGCGCTCCATCTCCTCGAAGGCTTTCCACATGCCGATGAGCCCGGTCCCACCTCCCGTCGGATAGACGATGGCGTCCGGGAGCCGTCCTCCGAGCTGCTCGAAGACCTCGTAGCCCATGGTCTTCTTCCCTTCCACCCGGTACGGCTCCTTCAGCGTGGACAGGTCGAACCATCCGTGCTCCTCCACACCCCTGCGCACCACCTTGCCGCAATCGGTGATGAGGCCGTCCAGGAGCTGCAGGTCCGCGCCCAGGGCGGCGATCTCCTCCAGGATGGGGGCCGGCGTGTCCTTCGGGACCACCACGTGGACCGGAAGCCCCGCCGCCGCTCCGTACGCCGCCGCCGCGCTGCCCGCGTTGCCCGCCGAAGGCAGGGCCAGCTCCCTGGCCCCCAGCTCCAGCGCCCGCGAGACCGCCATCCCGAGCCCCCGGGCCTTGAACGAACCCGTGGGGTTCTGTCCCTCGTCCTTGACCCAGACGCGGCGCACGCCCAGGCGTGCCGCGGTGCGCGGCGCGTCGATGAGGGGCGTCCAGCCCTCCCCGAGAGCGACCTGATGGCTCCGGTCGCGCACGGGAAGGACTTCCTCGTATCGCCAGAGGTCGGCGCGCCGGGGCGCCACCGCCTGGGGGGTGAAGCGGCCCTTCAGCGCCTCCAGGTCGTAGCGGGCGAACAGGGGCTTGCCCGCCGGTGAGAGCCCCACGAGCCGTTCGCTCTCGACCCGTTCGCCGGTGGCCGTGCACTCCAGATGAGTGGCTCCGGGGAGCCTGTTCCCGTTCGTCATCGTACCTCGCTGGGTGGGCTGGGTGATCGTGCATCGGCCTCCGGGGGCCCGGGCAGTCGGGCCAGGAGCCTGAACCCGGCGGCGAGGCAGAGCAGCGCCAACGGGATGAGCCACAGAGGAGGAGCCGCATCGGGATCCGCCATCACCTGGCCGAGCACCGGGACGGAGGCCATGAGCACGATGGCCCCGTTGTTCAGGAAGTGCATGAGGACGCCCGTCCACACGGATCGGGTCCTCAGCACCGTCCACGCGAGGACGATACCGAGCCAGGCCGTCGGAAGGAACCGCACCGGCGTCTCGAACGAGATGTGGAACGCTCCGAACACGACCCCGTTCAGCACGACGACGCGCCAGGTCGGGAGGGTGCGCGTCCCGCCGAGGAGCACACCGCGGAAGACCGCCTCCTCGCAGATCGCCGGGGTGATCGCCAGCAGGAACAGGAGCCATGCCAGGCTCGCGGGCGTGCTGGCGGTGACCAGCTTCTCCAGGCTCTGGATGGCCTGCGGCGGAACGGGAAGTACGCGGGTCTCGAGCCAGCCCATCCCCCAGGCCACCGGAAGCGCCCCCGCCACCATGAGGACGGCGCCCATCCACCCCTCCGGGGGCGGCATCCGCAGGGACAGGGTCTCGCGGGCGTCGAAGCGGCCCAGCCGCACGAAGAGGAGCGCCGGCACCAGCAGGAGCAGCCACTCGGCAGCCAGCAGCCCCAGCTGGCGCAGGTACATCTCCAACGTGATGCCGCCCACGAAGAAGACCACGGCGACCCCGGCCACGAAGAACACCGCAGCTCGGGGGCCGGGGACGTCGCGCGGGGCGGCGAAGTCGCCGTATTCTTGGCCTGACGGGGAAAAGTGGATCATGGACCTGGTGGGAACGGTATGGGAGGCTACGGACAGGCCCGCGCCAGGGCAACCACGGAGCCCCCGGTAGACATCCAAGGAAACGGAACCCGATGATCGCGGTCCACGGTAACCGAAAGGCATGACGGAGAGCCAAGTCATCCGGCAGGCGGCGGACGGAGACGCCCGCGCGATTCGCACGCTGTACGACCGGTACTCCCCCCGGGTGTACGCGGTGGTGCGGCGCATCGCGGGAGACGACGAGCTCGCCCAGGATTACGCCCAGGAGGCGTGGATCCGGGCGATCCGGGCGCTCCCCACCTTCCGCGGCGACGCGCGCTTCTCCACCTGGCTGCACCGGATTGCCGTGAACTCGGCGCTCCAGGCGCTGCGCAAGTCGGAGACGCGCCGGAAGCGGGAGGCCCCCGCCCCCGGCGACGTCCCCGTGGTGCCGGTCACCGGGGACGCGCTTCTCCAGCGCAGGCTGGAGCGGGCGCTGCAGGACCTCCCGGAAGGGATGCGGCGGGTTCTCCTGCTCCACGATGTGGAGGGGTACACGCACGAGGAGATCGGTGACGTGCTGGGCGTCACCGCAGGGACGTCGAAGTCACAGCTGTTCAAGGCACGAGTCAAGATGCGGGAGCTTCTGAGCACCTTGAGCGGCGCGGCGCAGGACATCGGAGAAGAAGCATGGACCATCTGAGCGCTGAGACACTGGCCCGGATCGTGGACGAGACTCCCCGACCCGAGGAGCACGAGCACCTCGCGGCGTGCGCGACGTGCACGGCGGAGCTCGATGCGCTGAAGGCGCAGACGGAGGCACTGGGCGCGCTTCCGGAGATCCTGACGCCGGTGGGAGATTGGGACGTCCTGGAGGCTCGTCTCCGCTCCGAAGGCCTCCTTCAGGACCCGGGGCTGTTCGCGCGCCTGGGCCTCGCCCGGACGCCCACCTGGATGAAGGCGGCCGCCAGCGTGGCCCTCTTCCTGGGCGGGGCGGGGATCGGAGTGAGCGTCGCCTCCCCCGGCACTACGGGATCCAGGACGCCGGCGGTCCCCCAGACCGCCTTCGTGGCGGACAACACCACCGTGGACAACGCCGCCATCCAGGACGCGGCGGAAGCGCTGCGCACCGCGGAGAGCAACTACGTAGCGGCCCTCAGTCGATACCAGGAGCTGAGGGCACAGCAGGGCGAGGACGCCGACGCCGGCGATCCCCGGACCCGGTACGCCGCACTGCAGTACCTGGTGGCGGCCAGCCAGGCGGCCGTCCGGCAGGCGCCGGCCGACCCGTTCCTCAACGGACTGCTCGCCTCCACCCTGGCCGAGCGCCAGGCGGTGCTGAGTCGGATCTCCTCGCAGTCCGCGAAGAAGGACAACTGGTTCTGATCATGCGCCTCCCGCGCCGCTCTCTCGCCCTGACCGCGGCTCTCGGAGCCCTCGCCCTCGGCGCCCTGCCCGTGACGGGGGCGGCGCAGGCGGCCGCCAGGGGATGGGTGGGCATGTCACTGCACATCGAGGAGACCCTGTCGGCTGCCGGGCGGCACACGCGGGTCCTGGTGAAGGGCGTGAGCGAGGGGAGCCCGGCGGCGAAGGCGGGCGTCGAGGCGGGAGACCTGCTCGTCAGGGTCAACGGCCACGGCGTCGAGGATCAGTTCGGGGGGATCACGCAGACGCTGAAGGCGGGGGAGGCGGTGACCGTCGTGGTGGAGCGCAACGGGAAGCGTCTGCGCATGAAGATGACCGCCGCCGCGCGACCAGCCGACGTGCCGGAGGCCCTCCCGTGGACCCCATCTCTCGGGAGCGACTCCATGGCCGACGCCATGTTCCGCGCCATGGACTCCCTGCGCCTTCGCCTCATCGAGGGAGGCAGCGGGTCCGTGGGCGTCCTCACGCTGCCGGGATCCGACGACATGCCGGTCTCGGGCAATCTGCCGGCACCTGGGCGCATCGTGCTGCGCCGGGCGGACGGAAGCCCCGCCGGAGTGTTCGGCCCCCCCGGCAGCGACAGCGTCACGGTCCAGCTCCTGCCCGAGGTGCGGCCGCCCTTCTCGTTCTTCGTCTTCCCGGGCGACCGCTCCGACTCCCTCCAGTCGGAGATGGCTCAGCTGAACGGGGAGATCCGCGAGCTGCGGGCCCGCCAGGCCGAGCGGCTGCGCCAGCTGGCCGCGGAGCTTCCCCAGGGACAGCAAGGGGTGGAGACGCGCGACCCGGAGTTGCAGAGCCTGACCCGCGCCCTGGACGCCGCCGGCCGCCGGGCCGTGGCACTGCGCTCCGCGATGGCTCGCGCCGCGCGCGATCACGCCGGGGGCACATACGCTGTGGCAGACGGCGAGGTCACGGGGCAGTCCACGGAACCCGCGAACCAGGCCACGTTCCGCCCGCTGGCGCCCTACCTTCTGGGTCAGGATCGCGCGGCGGGCGCCGAGGTGGTGAGCCTGCGGCCCGAGCTCGCGGCGTACTTCCAGGTGGACGGCGGCGTGTTGGTGGTGGACGTCCCCGCCGGCACCCCCGCCGCCCTGGCAGGGGTCCAGCCCGGGGACGTGGTAACCGAGGTGAACGGCGCTCCCATTCACAGCATCGAGCAGCTCCGCCTCGGGCTGTCGCGGCAGGGCTCCGAACCCCTCACGCTCACGTTGGTGCGCAGGGGGAGGACGCTCAAGGTGCACCTACCCCACTGAGCGCGGACGTACCTTCTTCCATGCGCAAGAGGGCCGGCACCCGGGGGTGCCGGCCCTCTCCGTTTCTCCCGCCTCCGTCCCGCTTCTTCCTTCGTTCGTTTCCGTCGGGTACCCGGCGTCCCGCACCGGTCACTCGTACCGGAGCGCCTCGATGGGGTCGAGGCGGGCCGCCCGCCGGGCGGGCCACATCCCGAAGAACAGGCCCACGCCCGCGGAGAAGCCCAACGCCGTGAACACCGCGTACGGCGCGACATACGTCTGCCACTGCGCGAAGGTGGTCATCAGATGCGCCGCCAGGAACCCCACGCCCACGCCCAGGACACCGCCCAGGACGCACAACGCCAGGGACTCCACCAGGAACTGGAACATGATGTTCTGGCGGGTGGCCCCCAGGGCCTTGCGCACGCCGATCTCACGCGTGCGCTCGGTGACGCTCACCAGCATGATGTTCATGATGCCGATGCCGCCCACCAGGAGGCTGATCCCGGCGATTCCGGCCAGCAGGTACGTCAGCGTCTTGTTGGTCTCGTTGAACGTGGACATCATCTGCGCCGCGTTGAAGACCTGAAAGTCCGCGTCGTCACCGGGGCGGAGCCTGTGCTGGCGACGCATGATCTGGTCGATCTGCGCATACGCCTGCTCCTGTTCCTTGGGCGAGAAGGTGGACACCTCGATGCTGCTCAGCCGCTCCCGGCCCCCGAACAGGCGATACAGGGCCGTCGAGGTGGGTACGAAGATGTCCTCGTCGGGGCCCTGGAAGCCCGATTCGCCCTTCGCCTTGAGGATACCGATGACGACGAAGGGGACGCCTCGGATCTGGATGGTCTGCCCGAGGATGCTCTCCGGGGTGAGGGCCGCCGAGTCCTGTCCGGCCAGATTGGACAGCACGTTGGCACCGAGGACAGCCACGCGGCGGCGACCCTGGAGCTCACCTTCGGTGAAGTACCGCCCAAGAGCCAGATGGTGATCGTGGATGGCGAAGTACTCGGGCCACACCCCGTAGATCTCGGCGTGGGCGTTCCAGCGCGAGTACGTGACCTGCTGGCCCGAGCTCGCCACGGGAGAGACCGTGAGCAGCCCGTTGCTCTCCCTCTTCAGCGCGTCGGCATCCCTCACATACAGGCGCTGGGCGACGTTGCGCACGCCGCCGAAATGCCCCCAGTTGGGGCGGATCGTGAGGACGTTGGTCCCCATGCTCTGGATCTGCGCCTCGACGCGTCGCTGCGCGCCCTGGCCCAGGGCCACCACCGCGATGACCGCGGCCACCCCGATGATGATGCCAAGCGTGGTCAGGACGGCCCGGAGCACGTTGGCCCGGATGGCCGCCATGGCCACCATGATGATCTCGAAGATGAGCATCGTCGGCTCTCCCCTACCTGCCGCGGCGGCCGCCGCCGCCGCCGCCGAATGGACTGCCGCCCATGCGCTCGCGGATCCGGTTCATGAAGGCCTGCTGCTGGGCCTGGAGCTGGGCGGCGCTCACGACGGCGACCGTGTCGTTCTCCTGCAGGCCGGACACCACGGCCGCGTTGTCCCAGTCGCTGATGCCGATCCGGACGAGCTTGGGCGTCGGCTTCCCGTCCTTGACCACGAACACCACGACCGACTTGACGTTGGGATCCGCGGCGGACTCCGCGTGCTGGCGGAGCGCCTCCGCGAGGACGCGCATGGAGTCCTGGGTGATCTCGCCGCGGGCCACCTTCGCTCTCAGCGAGTCGAACTCAGGCCCCATGCTGAAGCGCGCGGCGTTCTGGCTGTTGCGTGCGCCGGTGCGCTGGCCACGCAACGCTGTGCGTCCTCCCTGAGCGGTCTGCCCACCCTGGCTGCGGGACGCGCCGCCCTGGGCGCCGCGCGCACTGTCGCCGTTCCCCCGCATGAACCTGCCACCCGCGAACTGGCCCAGGTCCAGGTTGTCCACGTCCAGACCCAGCGCCATGGCCGCAGGCCCCACCTGACGGGGTTGCACGATGGCGCCGGTGGGCACCATGAGCACGTTGAGTGCGGAGTTCTCGAGGATCGTGACCTCTGCATTCATGCCGGGCTTCAGCAGCCGGTCACGGTTGTCCAGGTCGATGATGACGTTGAAGTTCGTCACGTTCTGACTCACCACCGCCTGCGGCTCGATCTTCAGGACCTTGCCGTCGAACGTCCGGTCGGGGTACGCGTCCACCTTGACCGTGGCCGGCATCCCGGCCTGGAGCGCGCCCACGTCGGTCTCGTCCACCAGAGCGACGACCTGCATCTCCGCGAGGTTCGCCATGGTGAAGAGCGTGGTGCCTCCGGACACGTTCTGGGAAGCCGACTGGATGACCTGGCCCTCCGAGACCGTCCTCGTGAGGATGGTACCGTTCATGGGGGCCACGATCATGGCGTCGCTGAGCTCCTTCTGCGCCAGCTCGAAGCTCGTCTGCGCGCGCACCTGGCTGGCCACCGCGTTGGCGTAGCTGAGCTCGTTGGTCTCGTACTGCTCCTGCGTGATGACGCCGCCTTTCAGCAGGTCCTTGGAGCGGTCGAGCTGCGACTTGGAGATCTGGAGGCTCTTGTTCGCCACATCCAGGTTCGCCTTCGCCTGGTCGTAGTTGTTCTGTACGTCGCGGGGATCCACCTCGGCCAGCAGCTCACCGGTGTGCACGGTGTCACCGACGTCGACGTGCAGCTTGATGATCTCGCCCGAAGCCTTGGACTTCACGTCCACCGACCGGATGGGCTGGACCGTTCCGGTGGCGTCCGCCTCGTTGCGGACGTCACCCCGCGTCACGACCGCGGTGGCATACCCGGTGGAGTTCGTGGCGGCCTCCCCACTCTTGCACCCCGCCATACCGAGCAGGAGCATGGCCCCCGCGCCCCACTTGAGAATCTTCGCGTTCATGCCTCTGCTCCGCCGTGGTGGTTCATGAAGTCTTTTTCGATGATGCCGTCACGAAGGTGGACCTGTCGCTTCGCGTAGGCGGCGATATCGTGCTCGTGGGTGACCAGCAGGATGGTCTGTCCCTCACGGTTGAGCGCCGCGAGCTGCTCCATGACCTCCTGGCTCGTGGTGGAGTCCAGGTTTCCCGTGGGCTCGTCCGCGAGGAGCAGTGCCGGGTCGTTCACCAGTGCCCGCGCCACCGCGACGCGCTGGCGCTGACCGCCGGACATCTCCGGCGGCTTGTGCTCCATGCGGTCGCCCAGCCCGACCATCTGGAGCTTCTCCTGGGCGCGACGCCTGCGCTCCCTCGAGCCCACACCCGCGTAGATGAGCGGGAGCTCGACGTTGTGGAGCGCGCTGGCGCGCGGCAGCAGGTTGAAGGTCTGGAAGACAAAGCCGATGGCCTTGTTGCGCACCCGGGCCAGCTCGTCGTCGGTGAGCTCGCTCACGAGCTGCCCGTTGAGCCAGTATTTCCCGGCGGTGGGCGTGTCCAGGCAGCCGATCATGTTCATGAACGTCGACTTGCCACTTCCCGACGGACCCATCACCGCTACGAACTCGTTCCTGTGGATCTCGAGGTCCACCCCACGCACGGCGTGGACGGTCTCGGCGCCCAGGACATAGTCCTTCTTCAACCCCTCCGTCCGGATGATGACGTCGTTCACTGCTTCCTCCACATGATGGCCCCGGACCCTGCCCGGGACTCGACTTGGTCTGTGTGTGCGATGAGCTTGACACGCCAGCCCGCCGGAGCGTTGGAGAGCGCGGTCCCTGGGGCGGCGTTTGTCATGGAGCTACTCTTGGCGACCCCTACCGTCCCGGTCCCCGCGTCGGCGGTTGCGATCGGCCTGGGCCCGCAACGAGTCCTCGTGGTGAAGCGTCGCCAGAATGGAGTCGTACTTCGTCACCTGCTCCGGCGTCATCACCGCCCGGATCGACGCGAGGGCGCCGTTGAAGAGGGCCTGGCGTTGCGGGTCGTACTTCCTGTGGTACCTGGCCCGGAGCGAGTCCATCTCGGCTTGCAGCGAGTCGTAGTGCGGATCGTAGTCCTGGTGAAACCGGTGCGTGAGCACCTGCATGGAGTCGCGATACACCTTTACGATCGAGTCCAGCTTGACCTTCTGCTGGGCCGTCGGATTCACCTGCATGTAGAATGGCGTCCGATGCCGCCGCCCGGCCGAGTCGGCGTTCTGCGCCGGCACCGCGGAGTCGGGGGCCGCCGTGGCCACCCGGGCTCCGGCGCCGCGGTGGCCGAGGACCATGCCCAGGACGATGCCGGCGCCGAAGACGACCGCGAGCACCACCACGGTGAACAGTCGGGTACGGGAGCTCCTCTCCATCAGAACCTCTCGCTCGCAAACGCGATCTGCGTCTCCGTTTCGCTCCGGGACAGCGTCGCGGGAATCGTCTCACTCTCCATCCCTGCCACCAGGAGCTCCTCCACCCGGGCGGGCGTCGCCGCCGGAGCGACGTGCGCACGCATGAGCATGAGGCCCGCCAGGGCAGCGGCGAGCACCGCGGTGGGTACCACCGCCCGGGCCCACGACACGAGCACATCGCCGACGGTCACGTCGGCCATGAGGCGCCGACGTGCCAGCTCCCCCGATGCCCCGCGCATCACCCGCGTCTTGAACCGCATCCAATAGCTCGGGTCGTCGACTTCCGGGCTCAATGGGCCCAGGAGCTCGGCGACGGCCATGTCGCGACCGAGCTCGTCGGTTGCACTGTCTTGAACCTTCCGTCCGTGGCTCATTTCCCGCTCCGTCTGTCTGCGTCCTGCGGAGAGGCGGACAGCACCTCCCGGAGAGCCTTTCTCGCGAAGTGCAGGTGCGACCTCACGGTGCCCGGAGGCAGCCCCAGCCGCTCCGCTATCTCGCGGTGCTTCCATCCTTCCAGATCGTGCAGCAGCACGATCTCGCGCTGCATCTCTGGGAGCCCTGCCAGCGCCTCCCGAAGGAGGCCTCTGAGCTCCCTGGACTCCGTCACCCGATCCGGCGTCGGCGTGCTCGAGCTCGCCGCTGCCGGCACCTGGTCCGTCTCCCTGAGAGACTCGCGTCTCACCAGGTTGCGGGCCCGGTTCCTCACGATGGTCATCAACCATCCCGCGAACCGCTCCGGGCTCCTGCATTCCTCCAGCCTGCGCAGCGCCACCAGGAACGACTCCTGCGCCGCATCCTCCGCATCCTCGTGCCGCCCGGTGACGGAATACGCAACGGCGTATGCGGCTCGCTGGTACCGCTCCACCAGGACACCAAAGGCAAACTCATCGCCTCGCCGCGCCCGGCGGACCAGCTCGCCATCGTCCTGCGATTCCACCGTTATTGAAGACACCGGACCCCGACACCGTGTTGAACTCTCCCGGGGGCGCAAATCGTGTGCTGGCGCGCCTGCCGAACGACCAAACCTGCAAGCTAACGGTACTCCGTCCGACCGCGCACGTTCGCGCGGCCCCGTCCCATCCCCCCTGTGGGAGACCGATCGGCCACGGCTGTCGTTAAGCCGGCGCGCACCCGGTGCCGGTCACCAGGCATCATACGGGCACCATAGCGAAGCCCCCCGGACGGCGAGCCGCCCGGGGGGCCTGGATCTATACCCGATGGGGACGCCTCAAGCGCCCTTCCATCGCCCATACGGAAGCGTGGGTGTCGGACGGACCTTCCCGCCCCAGATGAACGCGGAGATCCGCGGGCGCTGCGGTGTCGGATCCCCTCCGCGCGTGATGACGATCCCACGAAGCGGATCCTGGACGCGGGGCTCCCGCCCTTCGTCCTCCCTACCCGTCTTCATCAGCTGGCCTCGTTCTCGAGAGAAGGCACCGGCGCCTGGAGTCCACACGACGCCGCTGGGTCGTGGGCATGATCCGTGCCACCTGTCGCGAATCGGCCAAGTGCAGGCCATTGAATCAGTTGAGGATGGCGGCCGCCCCGTGCCGCCTCCGCCTTCGTGTCGGAACGACGCGCTGACGTGTCCTCCCGACACGCCCGGCGTCTCGACGGGTGCCGTTCAGCGGCCGCCCCTGCGCCCCCCGGGCTGGGGGAAGATCTCCTTGTGCGTGCCCGGCTCCGAAGGCGTCCGGCCCCGCTCGAAGGCGGTGAGCAACGTTTCTTCACCGATGTCGGCGAGGGACCGACCCACGACGAGGCTCTCCCGCTCCGGGGTGGTGGCTCCGTCCCGCTGGAAGGCCACCAACAGGAGCTGAGCGGGGCCCGTGTCGGAGCCCGTCCGGGTGCGTCCACACACCCGCACCACCCAGCGCTCGCCGCCGGCATCCAGCGTCCTCTCCTCGGCCTCGGGCGCCGACGTCGGACTCAGCCTCTGGACTTCCTCGAACAGGGCACGGGCAGGCGTGGGCGTGCTGTTCTCCTCCCCGGGCTCCTGGTCGGGAGCGCCCGCGCGCGCCGGCGTCGGTCGCGCACGGGGGACAAGGTCGGGGTCGGTGTCGCTCACTGGGCTCTCCTCGAAGGGGGGCACCGGCAGCCTCAAGATGCATGGTGGCGGCGGGGCACCTCAAGGCGCGGTGACCTGCCACGACCTCTTCAATTGGCCTCGGGAGGGGGCTAGTGTACCGGGTCCCGAGGGGGCATGGAACGTCTCGCCTCCCACATTCTCTCTTCGATTCGACCTCGTCGGCGCGCCGGAGCGCTCCCATGCCGTCGTCCCTGAACGCCCTCTTCAAGCCCCGGTCCATCGCCGTCGTCGGTGCCAGCCGGCGACCGGACACCATCGGGTATCAGATCGTGGACAACCTCGTGCGCCACGGTTACACCGGGGTCGTGTACCCGGTCAACCCCGGGGCCGCCGCCGTCCACTCCATCGCCGCATTCCCGTCGGTGGCCGCCATACCCGGACCCGTGGAGATGGCGGTCATCGTGGTGCCCAAGGAGCGGGTCCTAGACGTGGTGGAAGAGTGCGGGGTGAAGGGGGTCGAGGCCCTCGTGGTCATCTCCGCGGGCTTCAAGGAGGTGGGCGGCGAGGGGGTAGTCCGGGAGTCACGCCTCGGCGAGGTGGCGCGCAAGTATGGCATGCGCGTGGTGGGACCCAACTGCATGGGCATTCTCAACACCGATCCGGCGTTCTCCATGAACGCGACGTTCGCGCCGTCCATGCCGCCGCCCGGCCCCATGAGCTTCATGAGCCAATCCGGCGCCATGGGCGTGACCATTCTGGACTATGCCGCCGAATACGGGATTGGCATCCATCACTTCGTTTCGGTGGGCAACAAGCTGGACTTGAGCGGCAACGACCTGGTGGAGTACTGGGGCGAGGACGAGGGCACCCGGGTCATGCTCATGTATCTGGAGAACTTCGGGAACCCGAGGAGGTTCACCACGCTGGCGCGCTCCATGACCCGGCGGAAGCCCATCGTCGTGGTGAAGTCGGGGCGCACGAAGGCCGGCGCCCGGGCCGCGGCGTCGCACACCGGGGCCCTCGCCGGAGTGGACGTGGCCATCGACGCGCTCCTGGCGCAATGCGGCGTGCTCCGTGCCGAGTCGGTACAGGAGCTCTTCGACATCGCCATGGCGCTGGAGGATCAGCCCATCCCCGCAGGGAACAGGGTCGCCATCGTGACCAACGCGGGCGGGCCGGGCATCATCATCGCCGATGCGTGCGAGTCCCAGGGGCTGGAGGTGGTGGAGCTGTCGCCCGAGACGCAGGGCCGGCTGCGCGGGATGTTCCCCGCGGAGGCTTCGGTGCGCAATCCGGTGGACATGATCGCATCGGCCACCTCGAAGTCCTACCGGTTGGCCCTGGACGCCGTGCTGGACGATCCGCGGGTGGACGCGGCCATCGCCGCGTTCGTGCCCCCTCTCGGCGTGCGTCAGGTGGACGTCGCGTCGTCCATCGTGCAGGTGTACCGCAGCCGCAAGCCGTCCGACAAGCCCATCCTCGCGGTGCTCATGGGGCGCCACGGCTTGCCCGAGGGGCGGGCCGAGCTCGGCGACGCCGGTGTCCCGGCGTACACGTTCCCGGAATCGGCAGCCCGCGCCTTGTCGGCCCTGGTGCGGTACCGCCGCTGGCTCGACCGGCCGGTGCAGGAGCCTGCGCGCTTCGAGGTGGACCGCGACTGGGCCCAGGTCGTCCTGGACGGCGCCCGCGACGAGGGGCGCGCCACGCTCAAGGAGCACGAGGCGTTGCAGCTCCTGCATGCGTACGGCATCCCGGTGGTGGGGCACCGCCTCGTCACCACGCTGAAGGAAGCACGCGAGGCGGCGCGCGATTGCGGATATCCCGTTGTCATGAAGGCGGTGGCCCCCGGCGTCGTCCACAAGACCGACGTGGGGGCGGTACGGGTGGATATCCGCTCCCAGGTGGAGCTGGACGAGGCGTTCGGAGACCTCATCCGCAGGCTGGGCGACGCGGAGATCGATCTGGAGGGAATCCTGGTCCAGCGCTATGCCAAGGGCGGCAGGGAGACGGTCATCGGAATGTCCACGGATCCCTCTTTCGGGCCCATCCTGATGTTCGGCCTCGGGGGCATCTACGTGGAGGCGCTCAAGGACGTGGCCTTCCGGCTGGCGCCCGTCTCCGAAGTCGACGCGCGGGACATGATCGGGTCCATCCGCGGCGCCCGTCTGTTGGAGGAATTCCGGGGCGAGGAAGGCGTGGACCAGCGTGCCCTCATCGAGACCATCCAACGCATCTCACAGATGGTGCTGGACCACCCCGACATCGTGGAGCTCGACATCAATCCCTGCCTGGCCTTCCCTGACGGCGTGCTGGCCGTGGACTGTCGAGTCGCCCTCCGGGAGAGCCCGGAGAGTCACCCCGCCCACTCGTGAGGGCACGCCTCCGAGATCGCGGAAGTCGGGGGGGAGTTGCCCGATACGCCATGAATGCACCTTTTTTACGGGATCTTCGGATCGCCGCGGCCCCCCAGCTACCCTATTCCCGGCACACATGACGGACTCTGACAGCGTGGAGCTCCAGGCCAAGCGGGAGTATGCGCAGCTTCTGCGTCTACACGAGCGCCTGCGCACCCAGCTCCAGCGCGTGCGCGAAGAGCTGTTGTCCACGCAGACCGACACCCTGGTCCGGGACATCAGAGCGCGGACCGGCGAGGCCCCGGACTTGAACGGCATCGTGGCGGCGGTGGAAGAGGGGTTGCGCGCCCTCAAGCTCAGCGAGTCCGCCATCCGCGCGGAAATCCTGGAGCACCACGAGGCCTTGTCCGTGGAGGGCGTGCCGAACCTGCCCGCCCACCTGCAGCGCTTTCTCGCCGAGCGCGCACAGCTCCCCGGCTTCTCGTACGAGGTGACACAGGACGAGGTGCGGGGGTGGGTGATCTCCTGGAAGGAGTATACGGAGAAGGGTACGGTGCGCGGCTACGGTCAGTTCTACGAGAGGCCGTTCGCGTATCTCGAGGATTGAAGCCGCCGGAATCGCCCGGGGCGGACCGGCCCCGGGAGCGCCGCGCAGCGGCGCCGGCCAACGCACACCGGCACCGACCTCCGAAGGCTACTGCAGGCCTCTCGTCGTGAGCGCCTCCAGGGCGTCCTGCCCGTAGAAGAGGCGCACGTACTTGGCCTGGATGGGGGTCACGCGCCTCACCGCCCAGACCAGGTGCACGTAGTTGGGCTCCCTGGGCACAGAGAGGAGCTTGAGGCCCGCCTCTTCGGGCGTGTGGTTCCCCTTCCGGTTGTTACACGGCGAGCAGCTCGTCACCACGTTGTCCCAGGTATTCCTGCCGCCCCGCGAGGTCGGCAGGATGTGATCGCGGGTAAGGAACTCCCGTCCCCTGAGCTCGCTGCGGTGCTTACCACAGTACTGGCACGAATAGTCGTCGCGCGCGAACAGGAAGGTATTGGTGACCTGCCGCCGGAAGCGATAAGGGACGTGCACGAAACGAACCAGGCGGATGACCGTGGGACACGGCAGCTCCCGCTTCTCCGAGCGGAACCGCCGATCTCCGTCGACCTCCAGGACTTCCGCTTTGCCGTCGAGCACCAGGCGCACCGCCCGCCTGGGATGCACCATCGTGAGCGGCTCGTACGAGGCGTTCAGCGCCAGGCAGACCACCCCTCCCTCCTCTTTCCGTCCTTCCGTTGGCTGGGGTTACCCGTGCGGTGGTCACCACACGTGCCACGGCCCGAACATATACCGACATGGCGGGGCACGGCAATCCTCGGCGGCTGTGGTGACTATCCGCGACGCTCCTGTGAGGCCGTATCTCCTCGGGGCGGGCGGCAGGTCCGGCACGTACGGCGTCCGCGGGAGCAGTCCCGGCGGTCGGAGAAGATCGGGTCCCAGCGGCGGCGCGCGACGCCTCCACCTACCGGTTCGTCTCGGCGTCCAGCCCCTGCACCCAGTTCGTCACGACCTCCACGGGCCGCGCCTCGGACCGAGGGGCCGGAACGGCCAGGAGGAAGCGGTTTCCGTCGGGGGTCACGTCGTAGGCGCGTGTCTGTTCATCCAAGCCCGGGACGACCTTGCTCCTGAAGAGCACGACGGGCGCCCCCACGTCTCCGCTCGCAAGGGTCAGGGGCGCCGCCATGAACGCGTCGCCGTTCCGGTAGATGATCTCACGGCCGCCCCGGGTCCAGAGCGGCTCGGTGCCCCCGCCCGCGGACACCACGCGCCTTCCTCCGCTGCCGTCCGCCCGCGAGAGGTACACCTCGCTCCGCCCGTTGCTCGTCTCCTGGTAGGTGATCCAGCGTCCGTCCGGCGAGAAGGCGGCATTCCTCCGGTCGGCGCTTGGTGGGCCGAACGCCTTGGGAGCGGAGGTGTCGGACAGGACCTTGATCTCGAGACTCGCCGGGACCTGTGAGAACGCCACGAGGCTCCCGTCCGGCGAGACGGCCGACCCGTATTTGTCGTGCGAGGTGGAGACTACGGCCCGGTCGGGAGCGCTCTCGTCGATGGTGAGGTGATGGAGGTCGTAGACGGGGTCCTCGAAGGTGTAGATCAGGCCCCGGCTGTCGGGCATCCAGATCGCGTTGAAGGCCGCACTCGGAGCGTGGGTGAGCTGCGTCAGCACGCGCCGGCGGACGTCGTAGAGCCACAGGTCGCGCTTGGGCTCTGTGCCGGTGAGGACGATCCACCGGCCGTCGGGCGAGACGCGAGGCTCGCGGAAGGCACCGGTGTCCGGAAGCGCCGGGGTCTCCCGTCCGGTTCGGTCCACCCAGACGATGCGGCTCAGCGCGCCCCACTGCGAAGCCCTCACGAAGACCAGGGTACCGTCGGGAGCGACGTCGTACCCGGCGGTGGCGTCGGGGGCGGTCCACGACACGTCATCCTGCACGGGGACCGGGGTTCCGGACGTGCGGAGCGTCCTGGGATCGAAGGCCACCGCCCAGATGGCGCCGGCGCGCAGGTAGAAGAGACGCCCGTCCGCGTACCGGGGGTAGACGGCGTTCTCGACGAGCACCGTGCGCTTGCGCGTTCCGAAGTCGTACGCCTCGATGCGGCTCCGGGTGACGGGCGTCGCGTAGTTGGTGAACACGAACGCATGGCCGCCGGGCAGCACCTGCGACGACCAGTGGGCGAACTCCTGGCGGGCGGTGTCGATCTGGGTGAGCTGTGTCGGCGCCGTTCCATGGGGGGGGATGCGCCAGATCCCCGTGTTGTTCCGCGTGACGAGGATGGAGCCGTCGGGCATCCAACCCTCACCGACGTCGTTGACGGAGTCGGCCACCTCCGTGGCCGGCCCGCCGGCGGCCGGAACCTTCCAGGCACGGCGCGCGCGTTGGAAGGTGATCCACCGCCCGTCCGGCGAGAACCTGGGGTATTCCGCCCCCTCCGTGCCCTGGATCTGCGTGACCTGGGTCGAACCCAGATCGCGCTCCACCACGTGGCGGACGCCGGCGCTGTCCGTCCGCGCCTGGATCACGCGCCTGCCGTCGGGAGAGATGGAGACGAACGCATCGCCCCCGCCGGGGTCGCCGAGCTCGAAGGTGAAGCGCACGGTCACCGGCGGGACGGAGTGGGCTGGAGCGACGACTCCCCTCAGGAGCCAGCCTGCGGCGGCGGCCAAGAGGGCCACGGCCGCGACCATGGGAAGGCCGAGGCGCCCCGAACCGCGCGTTCTCGTGCGGCCTCGGCGCCCTCGCGCCTCCGCGGCCGCCGGAGCGGTGAGCGCCGCGGCGAAGTCCGCCGCGCCGGCGAAGCGGTCCGCGGGGAGCTTGGCCAACGCCGTGAGCACGGCGGCCTCGACACCCTCGGGCACGCTCTCCCGGAGCGAGCGGATCGTCGTGGGCTTCTCGGTGAGGACCTTCGCCACCACCACCTGGGCGCTGGACCCCGCGAAGGGAGGATCGCCCGTGAGCATCTCGTAGAGGATGCACCCCAGGGCGTAGACGTCGCTGCGCGCATCGAGGGTCCGCTCCCCCATGGCCTGCTCGGGGCTCATGTACGACGGCGTTCCCAGCGAGAGGCCCGTCTCGGTCAGGCGCGTGCCGCCTTCGGATCGGCTCACGGCCAGGGCGATGCCGAAGTCCGCCACCACGGCTGAACCGTCGTGCAGGAGGATGTTCTCGGGCTTGATGTCGCGGTGGATGATCCCGTGGCGGTGCGCGTAGTCGAGGGCGCCGGCCACCTCCGTGGCGATGCGCAGTGCATCCGCCACGGGGAGCTGCCGCTCCCGCTGGAGGCGTTCCCGGAGGGACTCCCCCTCCACGTAAGGCATGACGTAGAAGACCGTGCCTTCCACGGTGCCCGAGTCGAAGAGCGGAAGGATGTGCGGGTGCTGGAGGTTCGCCGTGGTCTTGATCTCGGCCAGGAAGCGCTCCGCGCCGATGACTGCGGCGAGCTCGGGACGGAGGACCTTGAGGGCGACCCGGCGGTCGTGGCGGACGTCGTGGGCCAGGTAGACGGTGGCCATGCCGCCCGCGCCGAGCTCGCGCTCGACGGCGTAGCGGCCCGCGAGAGCCGCGGCGAGCTTGGGGAGGGTCTCGTCCATGGGGAGTGTAAGATGGGAGAGGATCCCCTCAGAGGCGAGGGCGACGACGACCGCAGCGGCCCTCGGACGGCGCGGCACCCCTTGCCGCGCCGGCTGCCGGCGCAGCCGGATCAGAGCAATGCCACGGGGTCCCGGTCCAGGGCCAGGCGCACGTCCCCCGCCGGCATGGAGAAGTCCACGGCGACGCTCCGGGCCACCGCCCCCAGCGCCGCCGGCGAGTGGGCCCTCATGAGGAAGTGCCAGCGCCACCGCCCGTGCAACCGCTCGATGGGAGCCGGCGCGGGGCCCACCAGCTCCACCACCTCGTGCGGCCCACGGGGGGCGCCGTCGACGCCGGCGGCGCGCGCTCCCCGGGCGACGTAGCGTCGGGCGTGTGCCATGGCGGCCTCCGCCGCCGTGGCGGCGAGCTGCTGGTCCGGGCTGCTGGTGACCACGTTCACCAGGCGCACGTGCGGCGGATAGCGGGGCTTCTCCCGTTCGGCGAGCTCACGGCCGGCGAAGCCCTCGTAGTCGTGGTTCACCGCCGCGCGCACCGCATAGTGGTCCGGAAGCGACGTCTGGATGAGCACCTCGCCCCCCAGAGCCCCCCGCCCCGCCCGCCCCGCCACCTGGCTCAGGAGCTGGAACGTCCGCTCGCTGGCGCGGAAGTCCGGCAGATGGATGCCCACGTCGGCGTTCACCACCCCCACCAGCGTCACAAGGGGAAAATCGAGTCCCTTGGCGATCATCTGCGTGCCCAGGAGGATGTCCACCTCCCCCCGCTCCACCCTGGACAGGATACGCTCGTGCGCCCATTTCCCCGACGTGGTGTCCACGTCCATGCGGGCGATGCGCGCCTGGGGAAAAGTCTCCGCGGTGACCCGCTCGACCTGCTCGGTACCGAGTCCCCGGAAGGACAGGTCCCTCGATCCACAGCGGGAGCATCGCGTCGGCGCCGCTTCCTCGAAGCGACAGTGATGGCACACCAGCCGCTGGCTCAGGCGATGGTACGTCAGCGAGATGGAGCAGTTCTCGCACCGCTCCACCTCGCCGCACTCGCGGCATTGCACGAACGCGGAATATCCGCGGCGGTTGAGCAGCAGGATGACCTGCTCACGCCTGGCGAGTCGCTCCTCCACCGCCGCCACCAGCTCCTCGCCGAGGACGCCCCGGGCGCGGCCCGGCCGCCGCCCGGGCTCCGCCCGCCGCTCGGCGTCCTGCCGCCGCGACACCCGCAGGTCCACGACCCGCACCACGGGAAGGCCCGCGCTTCCCACGCGCTCGGGGAGCCGAAGCAGGCGGAACTTGCCGGCGCCGGCGTTGTGCCAGCTCTCCAGCGACGGCGTGGCGCTCCCCAACACGCACACCGCGCCCAGGGCGTGCGCCCGCACCACGGCCAGGTCCCGCGCCTGATAGCGCGGCGCCTCCGACTGCTTGTACGAGGCGTCGTGCTCCTCGTCCACCACGATGGCTGCCAGCCGCTCGAGGGGCGCGAAGAGCGCCGAGCGCGCGCCCACCGCGACGCTCCTGGCACCGGAGCGCAGCTGGCGCCACGCATCGTACCGTTCACCGTCGGAGAGGCCGGAATGGAGCACCGCGATCCGATCCCCGAAATGGGCCCGGAAGCGCGACACCGTCTGCGGCGTGAGCGAGATCTCCGGCACCAGCACGAGGGCGCTCCCTCCCCGGTCCAGGACCCGGCGGAGCAGCTCGATGTAGACGAGCGTCTTTCCCGATCCCGTCACCCCGTGAAGCAGGAAAGGCGCAGGGTGGGGCTCGTCCAGCGCCGCCACCATCGCCGCGATGGCTGCGCGCTGCTCGGGTGTAGGCGTCAGTTGCGGCGGCTCGCCCGGTGCCACGGCGGCGAAGGGGTCACGCATGACCTCCTCGTCGGAGAGGCCCACCAGGCCCTTCGACTCCAGGCCGGAAACGACCCCGCGGCTGAAGCGCAGCTCGCCGACCAGGTGCCCGAGCTCGACCGCTCCGCCCGACGCCTCGATGAGCTCGTACGCTTCGCGCTGTCGCCCCGCGCGACCGAAGACCGCGTCGCGCTCGGCCAGGTCCTGCATAGCATTGGTTATGCGCACGATGCGACGCGTCTTCACCGTGGGCGCCGAGGGCGGCACGGCCTCGTGGGTCAGGACGCCGCGGTCGCGCAGCGAACGGATCTCGGGCCAGATGGAGCCCATGCCCAGGGCCTTGCGCAGCGTCGCCACGGGCTGGGGTCCCACGGCGCCCGCCAGGGCGTCGGCGAGTCGGCGCTCACGGGGGTGGACGTCGGGGGGCACGGGCCCCGTGAGCGTCACATAGTCCCGGGACACGTCGGTGAGCACCGCGGGAAGGGCCGAGCGCAGCGCGATCCCCAGGGGCGCCACGTAGTAGTCGGCCATCCACCGGCACAGATGGAGGATGTCGGCGGGAACGGAGGGCGTGGGGTCCAGGACGTCGAGGACCGATCGCAGTCCCTTGATCTCCCCTTCCTCGCCCGGGCCCACCACCCAGCCGATGCGCGCATCCCGGCGGAACGGCACCAGCACCCGCGTCCCCGGCACCGGGGACGGGTCGCCTACGGCGTAGGTGAACGTCCGGTGGATGGGCAGCGGCAGCGCCACCTCCACACGGTCGACACGGCTGGAGCGGGTGGGTCGGCTCAATCGTCCAGGAAGAAGAAGATCTCGCGCTGGATCTCCCTGGGAGTCACCACCGGTCCGTCGTCGCTCCAGAAGACGTTGATCTCGCTGCGGACACCGATGTCGCCCTTGAGATAGATCCCGGGCTCCACCGAGAAGCCCACGCCGGGAATCAGGAGGCGGTCGTCCCGCGTCTCCAGGTTGTCCAGGTTCGGCCCGCTGCCATGGAGCACCGTGTCGATGGAGTGGCCGGTGCGGTGCACGAAGTGCTCGCCGTATCCGCGCTCGGTGATGAGAGCGCGGGATACGTCGTCGACCTCGTACCCCTTCACCGGCTCGCCGGCGTCGAATCGCTTCTTCAGGAACTCCACCGCCGCGTCGCGGGCGTCGCGCACCGCTTCCCAGATCTCCTGGGTGCGCGCGTCCACCGAGGACCCCATCATCCCCATCCACGTCTGGTCGGCGGGCACCGAGCCCTCCCTGCCGCCCCACAGATCGATGAGGAGGAGGTCCCCCTTCTTGATGGTCTCGCCGTCGCCGGCGGGGGAGTAGTGGGGGTCCGAGGCCGTCTTGGCCACCCCCACGATGCAGTCGGATTCCGCCACGAGGCCGCGGGCCTCCAGCTCGGAGCGGATCCAGGCGCTGAGCGCTCCCTCGTTGGTGGGCTCGCCTGCGCGGATGGCCGCCGCGGCCCGCTCGTACGCCTCCCTCGCCACCACCGGGAGGATCTCCGCCGCCTCCAGGTGGTCCGACAGCTGCTGCTTCGTCCACACCGAGTAGAAGCGCGACACCAGGTCACCCGAGGAGGCGGCCTCCACTCCGGAACGGAGGATCACCTCCGCCATGCCCGCCGGCAGATAGTCGAGGGTGGGCACCGCCGCCCCCGGCGACACCTCCATGGCCAGGCGCCCGCGACCCTTCAGGAGCGTGCCCAGCTCCTCCTCCATCTGCCGCCACCCCGAGTACATGCGCTTGGGCCAGGGCCAGTGGCGCCAGGCGGAGCCCTCGATGGCGTGGATGAGCGCCCGGGGCTCTCCCTCGCTGGGGATGAGGAAAAAGCCGCGACGGGTGGTGTGGCCCGGCTTCAGCATGGCCGCGGCGATGGGGTTCGCGCCGCGGAACTCGTAGAGGAGCCAGCCGTCCAGATCCTGGGCCTTCAAGGCCTCCTGCACCTGTCGGATTCCGTCCTCGGTGCAGAGCAGCGAATCGCTCACTTCGTGCCTCTCGTGTCGTCTCGTGTAATCATCGTTATCCGCCGTCGCCCGTCCCGTCCCGGAACAGCGGGAGCCCGGCAGTCTGCCCGTGCTTCTCATCGAGCTCCCGGGACGGGCCCGCGGGGACCTTCGCCTCTTTCGTCGCCTTCTCGAGCTCCGGAAGCGCCGGCGATTCGGCTTCCCGGGGTCCGACGAACGCCCGTGCCCCCTCGGTCTCCCCCACGGGGAGCTTCCGCCCCTTCAGGAGATCCAGCCGCAGGAGCCGCTCTCGGGTCAGCAGCCGGTGGACCTCCCCCGTGCGGGCGAGCATGGTGCGCACGCCGCGCAGCCCCCACCGGCCCCAGGCACGGCGCAAGACGTCCACCTTCTCCGGGATGGAGAAGATCTCCGTGAGGTCGAAGAAGGGCTTCGCCCCGACGCCGACGGTCTCCTCGTCGGACCAGTCCTGGGTGAAGATCCCACCCACCCCGGCGCTCCTGAGGAGCCTCTTCCACTCCACGGCCATGAGGGGGTGCGCCCCGAGCTGCCGCGAGAGGACGTGGCGGCGTGCCTCGTCCACCGGCTTCTTCCACGCCAACTGAACCAGCACCACCACCCCATCGGGCCGGGTGACGCGCACCAGCTCGCGCACGGCTTCGGCGGGGTCCGCCTGCGCAGCGAGGCCGAGCTCGCCCACGGCCACGTCGAAGATGCCGTCCCGATAGGGCAACGAGTCGGAACGGCCGGTCTGGAACTGGAGGCGCCCACCGAGTCCTTCCTCCCGGGTGCGCTCCTCCGCCAGCGCCACCATGTGGGGATCGACGTCGACCCCCGAGCCGTGGACGTTGTGCTCGCGCACGAAGTACTCAAGGGTCACGCCTTTTCCGCACGCCACCACAAGCACCTCGTCGCCCTCGGACATGTCCGCGAGGAGAGCGATATGGCGGTAGAGGTCGACCCCTCCCGGAGGGAAGAGGAGACGGGGGCTCAGCCGGACGAGGTCCAGCATGGACGGGACGGCGGAGTCGGATCCGTCCGTTCCGGGGGGATTCCGGGGCATGGGAGATAAGGTACGGCGCCACGACGGAGGGGCAACGCGCCCCGCCGATTTCACGCGCCCGTCCGAGACATCGTGGGGCGCGTCAAATCGAGTGCCAGGGTAGGAGCGCAAGGCGAGCGAGCGAGGCGTAGTCAGATGCTACGTCGCAGCGAGCGAGCCCGCAGCGCGACGACGCCTGGCGCCGATTTCACGCGCCCGTCCTAGAAGTCCGGCTCCTCCGCCTCGTCCATCTCCTTCATGGCGGTCTTCAACCGTGCCTCCGTGGCCGGATCGACGTCTTCCGGAGCCACCACGGGGACGTCTTCCATCGTCCGGCGGCGGTTGGCCAGCACGACCCCCACCACACCGAAACCCAGGAGCAGGGCCGCGGGAGGCAGCACCCAGGCCCACAGCCCCGTCCCCGAAGCCAGCGGCTGCGCCCGGTATTCGGGGCCGAACTGCGCGAGCACGATGGACACGATGGAATCGGACGAAAGGCCCGCCTCCGCCATGCGCTGGATGGAATCGCGCAGCATGGCGCCTCCCTCCGAGGGGCAGACGGCGAGCATCTCCCCCGGGCAGAAGGGCGACTTCAGCATGTCGATGGCCTTCTTGGCCTCGGGCGCCACGCGCAGCGTCTTTCCGCTGCGGGGGGGCTCCTGGCCGAAGGTGGATGCCGGTGTGGCTGCCGCCGTCGCCAGCGCTACCAACGCCGGCAGAAGAAGCGTCGAGAAGGACGCCCCGAATCGTCTCGTCATGGGCCGCACGTTCGCAGAATGCCGGCCGTCGGGGCAGGCGATGCCCGGCAAGTTGGTGGCTCGATCTCCGCTGGAAAGGTAACGCCCCGCGGGGGCCAGGAGTTCCCCGCGAGAGGGATTCCGCGGGCGCCGGAATCGCGCCGTTACCTTTTCCGCCCTTCCCCCGTCTTGTCTTCGACGGATGTCGATATTCCAACCTGGAACCCTTACCAACGGATACGTCCGATGAAGACGTCGCGATCCCTTCTGGCGCTTCCGCTCCTGGGAGCGCTCGCGCTGGCCGCCTGTGACTCCGGCCAGCCCACGGAGCCTCTGACCGACACCACGACGCTCACCCAGAGCGACGAGATCGCCCTCTCCGTCATCACGGACGACGGGGCGATCCAGGCCGCTCTGGCACTGGCCGATGCGCCCCTCGCCGTCGCTGGCCGGATGGGCATGGCCCACGGCATGCGTGGGGCCGCGGAGGACGATGCCCTCCAGGCGCGCCTGCGCTTTCGTGAGGCCAACGAGGCTCTCGTTCAACAGAACCGTCTGCGTGCGGCCACCCGCGCACAGGAAGCCCGCCGACTCGTGGCGGGCGTCGTGATGGCAGCGGGGGGTGGCCCGGCCATCGCGTCCCTGGTGGATCGGGCGGGCACGCTCGCCTCGACGGTGGCCCAGGATCCGGCGGGCTACGACGACGCCGTCGGCCTCCAGGGCGAGCTGACGATGCTCGCGGAGCGTGCGCGCGAGCGCATCCGTCTCGGTGACAGCATCGGCGCAGGCGACTGTGCCGTGCTCGCCGAGCAGCGGTACCGGCAGCGCCAGCGGGAATCGGCGTTGCGCCCGGGCGGAGCGGTGGTTGCGGTTCAACTCGGTGCCACTGCCGTGGAGCTGGCGGGTGGCATCCTCGACCAGCAGGACGCCACGGACGAGCAACTGCGTCTCCTGGCTCAGGCCGACGAGTACCAGCAGGAAGCCGAGGCGACTCTGGCAGCCGGCGACGCGGCCGGTGCCGTGCACCTGGCGGAGCTGGCCACATGGACGGCCCTGGCGGCGGTAGTGCTCCCCGACGGCGTCACCGACGAGGAGGCCCAGGCCATCCTGGAGCTGGCCCAGACCCAGTACGATGCCGCCCTCGCGACGAGCCCCGACGGGGTGGAGGCCACGCTTCTGGAGCGGGCGCAGATCCTCCTGGAGGCCGGCAGCGCCGCCCTGCAGGAGGCCACGCCCCGGGGGCTGTGCGCCCTGTGGCGCTCCGCGGTGATCAGCACCTGGATCGTGGGATGACGTGACGGTCACGACGGCGCCGCACCTCCACCGTGGGGTGCGGCCCGTCCCCGCACCTCCCGAACCCGTGGAACCGACCTATGTTCGTGGCATGGCGCCACCAGCCGAGCGTACCGACGCCCAGGTGGTCCGCGACGTTCTCGCCGGGGACCGCGATGCCTACCGCCTCCTGGTACGGCGGTACGGGGACGCGCTCCACGCGCACGCGCTCCGCATGGTGGGCAGCCAGGACGTCGCCGCTGACCTCGCCCAGGAGGCCTTCGTCACGGGATATCGCAAGCTCGGCTCCCTGCGGGCCCCGGAGAGGGTGGGAGCGTGGCTCTTCCGGATCCTCGCGAACGTGGTGCGGGACCATCTGCGCAGGACGCGCCGGAGACACATCTCGCTGCACGTCCTCCCGGAGATCCCGGCGCCCCAGCGGGGCCCCGACGAGGACACGGTGGACGCGGACGTCCGGACCCGGGTGCGGCAGGCGTTGGCGAAGCTCACGCCGGAACAGCAGGAGGCGTTCGTGCTGAAGCACGTCGAAGGACGCTCGTACGAGGAGATCGCGGCGGTCATGGACCTGTCCGTCGCCGCGCTCAAGATGCGGGTACACCGGGCGCGGGAGGCCCTCCAGGGCCTGCTCAAGGAGTTCGCATGAAAGACGAAGACGTGCGCCGGTATCTGGACGGCGAAACGGAGATGGACGCCATGGACGACCAGGCGCGCTCGGAGGCACGGTCGTGGGATCGGCTGCTGGCGGCGTTCCGCGCCGAGACGCCCGGCGCACCGGCACCGCCCTGGCTGGAGAATCGAGTCATGGCCCGGATCGAGGCGCTGCCCGAGCCGGGGTTGGCGCGTCGCGCCTGGAGCTGGCTCCTGCGCCCGCGACCCCTGCGGCTCAGTCCCGCCACCCTCGGCCTGGCGGCCGCGGCGGTGGTCGCCCTGGTCCTCCTTCCGGGAAGGCGCGGGCCGGCCCCCACAGGGGACGCGGGAGGCGCCGCAGCCACGGTGGTCTACGTCCAGTTCGATCTGCGCGCGCCGGACGCGCGCTCCGTGGCCGTGGGCGGCGACTTCGACGAGTGGCAGGGCTCCTACCCTCTCGAGGACCCCGACGGTGACGGCATCTGGACCGGGCGGGTGCCGGTGAAGCCGGGCTTGTACGCGTACATGTTCCTGGTGAACGGGTCGAAGTGGGTGACGGACCCCGAGGCCGCCCATCATACCGACGACGGCTTCGGCAACCGCAACGCGGTACTGGCCGTGACCGCGCCTGCGACATGAGTGCCGGGACCATGGAGTTCTCGCGGATGGGACGGGCCGCCACGCGCGCCGTGCTGGCGTCGTGCGTGTGCTTCTGGGCACCGGTGCTCGCCGGAACCCTCACCGCACAGACCTCGGAGGTCACCGTTGAGGTGGGAGCCTCGCGCATCACTCCTCCGACGGGAGTGGACGGGGGCGCCGCCGACTTCTTCGTAGGCGGCGTGCGTGCCGGCCGCTACGACCTGTTCGGCACCGGCGTGAGAGCCTCGGCGCTCTTCGGACGGTCGCTGGACGCCGCCACCGGAGGCGACTTCGTGTCGGGCGAGGTGGGTGCCGCGCTCTGGCGTCGCCTCGCGGGCGGCTGGTCCGCGGGCCTGGACGGCCGGGCCTTCGCCTTCCGGGTGGCGGCCCCGTTCGCGTACCAGGCCGGCGCCGTGGAGGGCACCGCGGTGCTCCGCTACCGCGGAGACGTGCTGTCGGCCCGCCTGGCCGGCGTCGCCGGCGCCGGTCGCTCGCAGGTGACGGTGTCCACGATGGTGCAGCGCATGCGCCGCCAGGTGAGCGTGACCGGCACGTTGAGCGACGACCTGTGGCGCTACGGGGGCACGCTGGAGCTCATGGCGGGCGGTGGGATCGTGTCGGCCGGGATCGCCGGAGGACTCCACGAGAGCGCCGGGGGGACGTACCGGTCGGCGGGGCTGCGCCTGTTGGCGACACCCGGCACCGGAGCCGTCGAGGCACGGGTGGACCGGTGGCGCACCCCCGACGGATACGAGACCACCGGCGGAATCGCCTTCTACCTCCCCTGGGGCGTCTGGCGTGCCAGGGGCACGGCGGGGAGGCCGGAGCCCGATCCCCTGCTGCTGGCGGAGCCCGGACGGGAGGCCGGCGGCGTGCTCGTGGGTCTCAGGGTCCTGGGACACGAGAGCGGGCCGATGGCGCGGCGCGCCCTGCACAGCGTGGTGGGGACGAGCCCGGAAGGGGCCCGCGTGCGCTTCACGGTGCGGGCGCCCTCCGGCGCCGCGTCCGTGCAGCTCCTGGGTGACTTCACGCTGTGGGCGCCCGTGTCCATGAAGGCTTCGGGGAGCTCCGGGGGAGTGGGCAAGCTGTGGACGGTGGAGGTGGACGTGCCGGCGGGAACCTACCACTTCGGGTTTCTCGTGGACGGCGAGTGGTATCTGCCGGACGACGCGCCGGACGCGGTCCCCGACGAGTGGGGGCGGCAGAGCGCGACGCTGGTGGTCGAGGAGCGTGGGGAGACGGAACGAATGGATCGAGAGGTGGAATCGTGAGCCGGCATGCCCACGATCCACGGGGAGCTGGAGAACCATGAGACCGCATATCCTGATGATCGTTCTGGGGCTTCTGGCGACGGGAACCGCGGGGCCCGCGGCGGCGCAGGAGACGTCGCGTACCCGTGCCCGGGAGACGCTGCCGGCGACCGTGTTCGCGCAGGTGGAAGCCATGGCCCGCGTTGCGGAGCAGGACGGGATCCCCGGGGACATCCTGTTCAACAAGGCCCTGGAGGGGGCGGCGAAGCACGTCCCCGCCGACAGGCTCGTCCCCGCCGTGCAGGCGTACGCAGGTCGTCTGCAGGAAGCGCGCAGTGCCTTCGGGTCCGGTGCGGGCGGCCCGCTCCTGGTGGCCGGCGCCGACGCCCTGCAGCGGGGCGTGCGCGCCTCGCTCCTCAAGGGCCTCGGATCGGGCGGCGAGCGCTCCCCGGCGGCGGTGCTGGTCCTGGCGGACCTCGTACAGGCGGGTGTAGCGGACGACCAGGCGCTCTCGTTGGTGCGAGAGGCCATGCGCCGCCGTACCAGGGAGCAGCAGATGCTGGACATGCCCGCGGAGGTACGCCGGCTCATGCGCCAGGGTCAGTCCATGCAGCAGGCCGTGGAGCAGGTGCGGCAGCGGCTCCAGAGCGGGAGAGGCGGAGGAGTCATGGCGCCGGTGGCCCCGGGCTCCGAGCCCATGACCAGGGCGCGGAGCGGCAACGGCGGCGGCTAGCTGATCAGCGTCCGGGCCCCGTCGGGGCGGCCTGCGGCTCCAGGCCGGCGAGCCCCCGCACGACCTCGACGGTGGCCCTCCCCAGGCGCGCCGGCTCGTAGCCGCCCTCGAGCACCGCCACCACCCTGCCGCCGCATGCGGAGGCGGCGCCCTCCACGACCTCGCGGGTCATACGGTGGAAGTCCTCGGGCTCCAGGAGCTGTGCGCCCAGAGGGTCGCCAGCCAGCGCATCGAAGCCCGACGAGACGAAGACGAAATCCGGAGCGAAGTCGTTCAGCGCCCTCTCCACCGCGTGGTGAAAGGTCTCGAGGTACAGCTCCCGCGGTGTGTGGGCGGGAAGTGGCACGTTCAGGGTGGTTCCCGTCCCTTGCCCCGTGCCCGACTCCTCCGCGAGCCCGGTTCCCGGGAACCAGGGTGACTGGTGGAGCGACAGATAGTAGACCGTGGGATCCTCGTAGAAGACGTCCTGCGTGCCGTTGCCGTGGTGCACGTCCCAGTCCACGACGAGGACGCGCTCGGCGCGTCCGGTGGTCTGCAGGTGGCGGATGGCGACGGCCACGTTGTTGAACAGGCAGAAGCCCATGGGCCGGTGGCGCGTGGCGTGGTGGCCGGGTGGTCGTGTCGCGACGAAGGCGGACGCCAGACGTCCCTCCGCAACCGCCCGGGCCGCCTCCATGGTGGCACCCACGCTTCCCAGGGCCGCCGTCCACGAAGCGGGAGACACCCGCGTATCCGGGTCCAGAGGGAGCACCTTCTGCTGGATATCCGCCGAGTGGCACATGTCCCGCACGTAGGCCACGTGCTCCGGGGTGTGCACCAGGAGGAGATCGTCGGGCTCGGCTTCCGGTGACTCCTGCTGCTCCACCTTCCCGTTGAGGGTGAGCATGTCCCTGCCGACGGTGGAGGCCAGAGCGCGCAGCCTCCCCTGGTGCTCGGGGTGCGCCCACCCGGTGTCGTGCAGGGCGGCCGCGGGATGGAGGTAGAAGCCCGTCCTCGGCGTCAGTGTGCTCTCGTCCAGAGTACCTCGCGGGGGTTGCGCAGCCGCATGGAGTCCGGCCCGACCAGGAGGAGGTCCATGGTCTCCGGTCCGTCGCCGGCATCATACATGATCCGGACAACCGGGACCAAGCCCTCCTTCCATGTTCGCAAGGACGTGATGCGACCGCGCCGCGGAGGCCGGGCGGGCCCCGTCCGCAGGACCACCGTATCACGGGTGAGGCGCAGGGCGCGCCCCTCGTACCGCGGGGCCGTCGTGGTCCACCGTCCGATGAGCGCCGTGGGTATGTGGTCCATACCCTTGCCCGGCTGACTCTGTCTCGGGTTGAGGGAGAGCACGCCCCCGACGACCACGGCCACGCCCGCCAGGAGAGCCAGCCAGAGAAGGCTCCCACGCCCGCGTGGAGCAGCGTGCCCGGGAGAAGTCCCGGAGCGTGAACGGGTCCTCTCATCCATGCATCGGGACCTCCGCGCCCGAGCGGGCCATCAGGCGCAGGAATGCGTCCACGACCCGCGGATCGAAGTGGCTCCCACGGTTGTTCTGGATATAAAGGATAGCGTCGCGGGGTTCCAGGGAATCGCGATAGGGACGAGACGACACCATGGCGTCGTATGCGTCCGCGACCGCCAGGATGCGAGCCAGCAGGTCGATCTCCTCGCCGGCCAGTCCTTTCGGATATCCCCCGCCGTCCCACCGCTCGTGGTGCTGGGCCACGACGCCCAGCGCGGGGCGGAACGCACGGATGGGCTCGAGGATGCGCGCGCCGATCGAAGGATGCCCCCTCATCGTCGCGCGCTGCTCCTCCGAGAGCTCACCCGGCTGGTCGAGGATGCTGGCAGGCACGCCGATCTTGCCGATGTCGTGGAGCAGACCGCCCCTTCGGAGAGCTTCCAGCCTGGCCGTGTCGAGTCCGAGCTCCTTTCCGATCTCGAGGGAAAGCTCCGTGACCCGCTCCGAGTGACCCGAGGTCCAACGGGACTTGGCGTCGATGGCCCGCGCCAGCGCGCTCAGAGTCCCCCAGTTCAGCTCTTCGAGCTCGGCCACGAGACGCAGCTCGTCCAGCGCCACGGTGGCCTGATCGGCGATCCCGCGCGCGCGCGCCACATCCTCGGAGCTCGGCGTCTCCTCCCCGGCGGGCTCGTAGCAGAGGGCGCCCAGCACCTGATCGCGCGCGATGAAGGGAAAGAGCACCCGGACGCGCGGGGGCTCGGCACCGTCCCCCGGGAGGGCGGCATCCAACAGTCGCGTGGGCTCCACGACTATGCGGTGCTCGGGCTGCTCGCGGAGCCACGCCGACTCCGCTTCGCTCAGGGAAACCGCGGTCGAAGCGTCCCGGCCGTCGGCCGTCCGGGTTCGCAGCCGGCCGGAGGTCTCGTCGCCGTCCTCGATGAGGAGCACGGAGACACGGCGTGACGGAACCAGGGGGTCGAACCGGTCCAGGATCGCGCGCACCGCCTCGTCGGCCGACCGGGCCGTGAGGACCGCGTCGTCGATGGCGCGCCCCGTCTCTATCTGGCGGAACATGAGGCCCAGCCGTCCCGCCATGCGGTTGAACGAAGCCCCGAGGGCGGCGAGCTCGTCGCGGCCGGGCACCGCCACGCGTGCATCCAGATCGCCGCTCGCGATGCGGCGCGTACCCTCCTCGAGAGCGTCCAGCGGCTCCATGGTCTTGCGCACCAGCACGTGCGTCAGCACGAGAACGACGAATATCCCCAGAAGCAGCGCCCACTTGAACGAGGATGAGAACGCGATCATCGGATCCTGTGCGGCCTTGGCGGACTCGCTCACCAGGACCGTCCAGGCGGGAACCAGAAACCACCGATTCAGGAGCACCCGCCTGTACTCGATGAGGAACTCACTTCCCTCGACTTCGTCCCGCACGATGCCGGCGTGACCACCCTCGGTGTGGGTTGCCCGGAAGGCATCCGCCAGGGCGAACGTGCCCGACGCGCAGAACATGGGCCGGTCGCCCGCTCCCAGCACGCAGAAGTCCGACCGCGCGCTCAGCGAGGTAAACACGTTGGCGGGTCCCCAGATGGAGTCCGGCACCAGCCGCGCCCACAGGACGGCCGTGTCCACGTCGGCGCTGTCCACCGCCACCGCCGCGAGCAATCCCCCTCCGGACGGCTGCTGCACCACCAGCATGTGCCCCTGGGCCAGGTGGTCGCGGCGTGCCGTGTTCAGGGCAGGCACGGTATCGAGGTGGCCGATCAGGGATCGGGGGGCTCCCTCGCGGCCCACCAACGCCAGGGCGCTGACCGTCGGCGGCACCGCCGCGGCGAACGACTCTGCCCCCGCCTCGCCCAGGGCGGAGAGCCGTGCCAGCTGGTGGAGCGCGCTCTGCGTCACGAAGAGCTGCTGCGCCACGGATTGCGCCGCGTTCGAGGCCAGATTGTCGAGGAGGTGTTCCGTCACCGACTGCAGCTGACTGCGTACGGCCGAGAACGACAGAACCGCCATGACCACCACGGGCACCATGGCGCCGATGATGAAGAGGGACAGGATGCGGCGGGCGACGCGGGTTCGGAGGAAGTCGGTCCGGACGGCCATCAGAAGTCCGACGCCAACCCGATGAACCCGCCGTCGTTGGCCCGGATGATGTCGTCCCGGCTCACCGAAGCGGTGATCGGCGCCGATGTGGCTCCGTCGGCGCCTACGCTGTACAGGTCGTAGTCGGTGTTGAGGGGCACCAGGAACCGGTCCTTGCGGAAGCCGCCCTTCCCCTGTCCGGTGATGGGCAGGTACACGTACGGGCGGCCCCACGGGTCCAGGAGGTCCGCGCGTCCGATATCCGCCAGGCTCGCCGGCAGGGTGCGGTTGTCCAGACTGTACTCGGTGATGTCCTGCTGGAGCGCGTCGATGTCGCCGATGGCCCGGGCCACCATCGCCTTCTCACGGGCTCGGGTCAGGTTGGGGATCGCCAGGGCGGCGAGGATCCCAACGATCACCGCGACCATCATCATCTCGATGAGGGTGAAGGCGTCTGAATTGCGGCAGCGGTGCGACAATGACCGACCTCGCATACCTCCAGCGGTTTCGACAGCCCGACCCGCCGCGGAAGCAGGAGGGGGGGCGGCCTGTTCAGCGGGTCACCAGTCGACGGCGCGCGACAGTATAGGGCCGGCGAGCCGATGTTCGCCACCCGGCGGTACGGGTGCCCGCGGGGATCTACCGCACGACAGCCAACGACGCCATGCGCTCCTGCAGCGAGCGCACCGCGTGAGTGCGCGAGCGAAGCGCGATGAGCGCGTCACACGCCGCCGACGTCGCGGACATGGTCGTCAGGTACGGGATCCGGTACATGATGGCGGCTCGGCGCATGGCGTAGTCGTCGTACTGCGACTTCTTGCCAAGGGGTGTGTTGATGAGCAGGCACG
Source organism: Gemmatimonadota bacterium (assembly GCA_022340865.1). Lineage (GTDB taxonomy): Bacteria > Gemmatimonadota > Gemmatimonadetes > Longimicrobiales > Gaopeijiaceae > SZUA-318. Next base: position 8,357 of record JAJDNC010000025.1, on the reverse strand, counting down.
TCTCGCCGCTGACGATGTGGTCCACGATGTTCGGGCGTCCCTCGTTGACCTTGTACACCCGCTCCGCCGGCAGACCCAGCCGCTTCAGGTACTCCTGCGTCCCCTTGGTGGCCATGATGCGGAAGCCCAGGTCGTGGAACCGCCGCAGGATGGGGGTCACCGTGGCCTTGTCGTCGTCGTTCACCGTGACCACGATGTTGCCGGAATTCTCGGGGAGCACGTTCCCCGCCGCCACCTCCGCCTTGGCGAAGGCCATCCCGAAGGAGTCGTCGAAGCCCATGACCTCGCCGGTGGACCGCATCTCCGGACCCAGCAGCGTGTCCACGTCGAAGCGGTTGAAGGGGAACGCCGCCTCCTTCACCGCGACGCCCGGCACCGGCGCCTCCTCGGGGATGTCCAGATCGGCCAGCCGGTCGCCGGTCATGACCCGGGTGGCCAGCCGGGCCAGCGCGACGCCCGTGGCCTTGCTCACGAAGGGCACGGTGCGGCTGGCCCGCGGGTTCACCTCCAGAACGTAGACCACGCCGTTCTTGATGGCGTACTGGACGTTCATGAGCCCCACCACGCCGAGCTCCAGCGCGAACCTGCGCGTCAGCTCCCTCATCTCGTCCAACGTCTCCCCCGACAGCAGGTAGGGGGGAAGCACGCACGCCGAGTCGCCGGAGTGCACGCCGGCGTCCTCGATGTGCTGCATGATGCCGCCGATGACCACGTCCGTGCCGTCGGCCAGGGAGTCCACGTCGGCCTCGAACGCGTCCTCGAGGAAGCGGTCCACCAGCACCGGGTGGTCCTCCGACGCCTGGGCCGCCTCCTCGAAGTAGCGCGCCAGCGACTCCTCGTCGTAGACGATGCGCATGGCGCGCCCACCCAGCACGTACGAGGGCCGTACCAGCACGGGGAACCCGATGCGCCGGGCCACCTCGAGGGCCTCCTCCTCGCTGGTGGCGATCCCGTTGTCGGGCACGCGCGCGCCGATCTTTCGGCACACCTCGGCGAAGCGGTCCCGGTCCTCGGCGCGGTCGATGGCGTCCACGGAGGTCCCCAGGATGGGTGCCCCGAGGCGCTCCAGTCCCTCCGCGAGCTTCAGCGGCGTCTGCCCGCCGAGCTGCACGATCACCCCCCGCGGCTTCTCCAGGTGCAGGATCTCGAGCACGTCCTCCAACGTCAGCGGCTCGAAGTACAGCTTGTCGCTCACGTCGAAGTCGGTGGACACGGTCTCCGGGTTCGAGTTCACCATGATGGCCTCGAAGCCGGCGTCCTTGAGGGCCAGCACCGCCTGCACGCAGCAGTAGTCGAACTCGATGCCCTGGCCGATGCGGTTGGGACCGCTCCCCAGGATGACCACCTTGTCGCGCTCGGAGGGGGTGCTCTCGGTCTCCTCCTCGTAGGACGAGTAGTAGTACGGCGTCTCCGCCGGGAACTCGCCGGCGCAGGTGTCCACCACGTTGAACGTGGGCCGGACGTCCCACTTCCAGCGGCGTTCACGGACGTCGCTCTCGGCCTCCCCGCGCAGGGCGCCGAGCTGCGCGTCGCTGAATCCCTCCCGCTTCATGAAGCGCAGAAGCTCAGGTCCCACCTCATCGGCCGCATGATATGCGCGCTCATGCTCCACGATCTGAGCCAGCTGGTCCAGGAACCACGGGTCGATCCACGTGGCGTCGAAGATCTCCTGCCGGGAGATCCCCGCCTCCAGCGCGCGCTTGAGCTGGAACGGACGGTTCGGCGTGGGGCGGCGCAGGGCCGCCAGAAGCGACTCGGCGTCGTCGGCCGCGAGACCGTCGTCCTTGAGACGCCTACCGCTCACCCACCCCGGCCGCCCCGTCTCCAGGCCGCGGAAGCCTTTCTGCCACGCCGAGCGGAAGGTCCGCCCGATGGCCATGGTCTCCCCCACCGACTTCATCTGCACGCCCAGGGTGTCGTCGATCTCGGGGAACTTCTCGAAGGCGAAGCGGGGAATCTTCACCACCACGTAGTCGAGCACCGGCTCGAAGGAGGCCGGGGTTGTCTTCGTGATGTCGTTGGGCAGCTCGTGGAGCCGGTACCCCACGGCCAGCTTCGCCCCCACCCGCGCGATGGGGAAGCCGGTGGCCTTGGAGGCCAGCGCCGAGGAGCGTGATACCCGCGGATTCATCTCCACCACCAGGAGCTCGCCGTCGGCGGGGTTCACCGCGAACTGGATGTTGCACCCGCCCGCCTCGACCCCGATCTCGCGGATGATGGCGATGGCCGCGTCGCGCATGTTCTGGTACTCGACGTCGGTGAGCGTCTGGGCAGGCGCCACGGTGATGGAGTCGCCGGTGTGCACACCCATGGGGTCGAGGTTCTCGATGGAGCACACGATGATGACGTTGTCGGAGCCGTCGCGGACGACCTCCAGCTCGTACTCCTTCCACCCCATCACCGACCGGTCGACGAGCACCTCTCCGATGGGCGACGCGTCGATCCCCCTGCGCACCGCCGTCTCGAACTCCTCGCGGTTGTACGCGATGCCGCCGCCGGTGCCGCCCAGCGTGTAGGAGGGACGGATGATGGCCGGGTACCCGGTGTCCTCCACGATGGAGAGCGCCTCCTCCAGGGTGCGGGCGAAGCCACCGTGGGGCACATGCAAGCCGATGCGGTTCATGGCCGCGGTGAACTGCTCCCGGTCCTCGGCCATCTCGATGGAGCGCTCGTTGGCCCCGATGAGCTCGACGCCGTGGCGCTCCAGCACGCCGCTCTTGTGCAGCTCCATGGCGATGTTCAGCGCGGTCTGACCTCCCATGGTGGGAAGCAGCGCGTCGGGCTTCTCCCGCTCGATGACCTTCTCCACCCACTCCGCGGTGAGCGGCTCGATGTACGTGCGGTCCGCCAGATCGGGGTCGGTCATGATCGTGGCGGGGTTGGAGTTCACCAGGACGACCCGGTACCCCTCCTCCCTGAGGGCGCGCACGGCCTGCGTTCCGGAGTAGTCGAACTCGCACGCCTGGCCGATGATGATGGGGCCGGAGCCCAGGATCAGGATGCTCTCGAGGTCGTCGCGGCGCGGCACGTCAGTTGCGGTGGGGGCCGCGGCGCGGCCCGGAACGGGAGGGTTCGCGCCGGACGGTCCGGGGGCGGCGCGGGAGTGTGTGCCTACGCGTCACGACTCTTACCGGACTCCTTGCGAATGGCCGTGACCAGGGCGAGGACGAAGCCTCCCCAGACGAACGCCATCACCACGATCATGGTGGTCCAGGTCGATGAGGTCATGCCGCTCCCTTCATCTTTCTCTCCCTCGGCGCTCTCCGGTCGACTTCGGACGGTGGCCGGCTCGTGGGGCTCCGAGACCGGATCCGTCGGTTGGCCCGGCGAACGGGCGGCAGAAAGGTGGGGCAAGGCAAGAGGGCGAGCAAGCGCGCGCGCCGTGCGTCAATTCGACAGCGTCACCTTCACCACGGACGATGGGAGGCTCGTGTTCTGGTCGTCCACCGCCGAGACCACCTGGACGCTCGGCTTGTGGCCGTTCACGTTGTCCACCTTCACACCGAAGGAGAGCGACCCCGTGCCCACCACCACCATCCGGTAGCGTTTGCTCTGCGCGTCCACCAGGGCTCCGTACACGACGCTCCCCCCCTGCCCCTGGAAGCCCTGGATCCCCGAGCCCGTGACCTCCAACACCGCGGCGCCCAGCGTCTGTGGAGCGGACGCCGTGACGGTCCCGCTCAGGACGCCGGGAACACCGGAGTCGGAGTGGCATGCCGCGAGGGCCACCAGAGCGGCGAGGACGAGGCCCGAGACGACGCTGCGCTTCATCGGTCACCTCCGCCGCCGGTGCTCGTTCCGCCCGACTTCCCGCCGGTCGGCTGGAGGCGGATGACGCGAGGGCTGCTGACGACCGTCCTGGTCGGCGCGGTGCTGGGCAGCCCGGGATGGGCCAGGACCCAGGCCCGCAGATCGCCCAGGTCGTAGACACCGTCGTCGTTGCCCACGATGTCGAGGTACTTCTTCTGGTACGAGGTGGGGACCGGTCCCACCTGCAGGAAGCTCGACGCCAGGACGTTCAGGGGAATCACCGGGTCCGACACGTCGAGGGTGAGGGGCGCGCTGGCGGTGAGCCCGATGGCGTCCTTGGCCTGGACCACCAGGGGGAACGTGCCGGTGGCCAGAGGAACTCCCGCGATAGTGCCCGCCTGGCCCAGTGTGAGGCCGTCGGGAAGCTGCCCCGACACGATGCTCCACGTCACGGGGTTGTTGGCGTTCACCACCTGGAGGTCGATCACCTGGCTCTCGGCCGCCACCAGGTCGACGGTGCGCGCGGACAGCGCGTAGGTGAGCTCGAAGTCGGCGCCGGCCTGCTTCGGGCTGTCCATCACCACGGTGGCGGGGTTGGGCTGTCCCGCCAGGACGCCCGTCCAGTCCAGGAACTTGAAGCCGGTGCGCGCCTGCGCCTCGACCTTCGCCGTGACCCCGGGGGTGAACCACAGGTCCGGGGAGGTCGGATCGGTGATGAACACGACGGGGGAGACACCGTTGATGCCGCCGGTCACGTCCATGGCCAGCTGCCACTGGGTGCCGCTGTAGCTGGCCACCAGGGTGGTGTCCGTCATGGGCGTCACGTACGAGCGCTGGCGGAGGGCGTTGGGATCGTCCGTCCACCCCGCGAAGGGCGTCCGCACGCCGGGGCTGACGGAGTCGCCGGCCGCCGCGTCCACCTCGTGGGGCACGAAGGGGGCCGACGCATACGTGTCCGAGGGAGTCGTCACCTGCTGCCCGTCCACGGTGAGGAGCCCGCCCTGCCCGCTGTCTCCCTGGGTGGTCACGGTCACCTGGGTGAAGCGGGTGGAGAGGTGGGTGGTGACGTCCTGCCCCGCCCTCAGGATATCCACCAATGTCACGCCCGTGTGCGAGCCCCCGTACGAGTCGGAGGACGGGTTCGACTCGGCGTGGAAGACGTCGTTCGTCGTGCCTCCCGACACGAAGGGGAACGGGTCGCCGCCGTCACCGCGGTTACCGCCGGGCGGGGCCTGTCCCAGATCGTTTCTGCCGTCCGCCTGGCGGACCCGGATGGCCATGTGGGTGTCGCCGTTGATGTCGTTCGCCGGCCACCGCTGGGCCACCAGCGTCGGATCGATGTCCCACACGAGGAGCCCGGTGCCGGGCAGGTACTGGTCGAACCCGATCTGCTGGCGGTTCTCCAGGAGGAAGTACTCTCCGGAGCCATCCTGGGTGTTCACCCGGTACACGGTGTTGCTGGTCTCCACCGGCGGGAGGGTCAGCGTGCCCATGTCGGTGCCGTCGGGAATCGTGGTCACCGTCACCCAACCCAGCATCGACCTGCTCCAGGCACCCATGGGGCAAGGCGTATCGGGCGAGCTGCCGTTGCATCCCCAGTTGCCGGTGGACATGAGGTCCCAGTTGCCGTCTCCCTGGTTCCCGGGCGGGTTCCTGGTGTCGTAGAGGTCGGGGAGGCCGAAGGAGTGCCCGGTCTCGTGGGTGAACACGCCGATGGGGTTCAGCGACTGGTTGTTGCAGTCCAGCACGGGCTGGATGAAGTAGTCGTCGATCTTGATGTAGCCGCCGTTCGCGGAGGGCGTCGTCGTCGTGAACGCATGGCCGGCCGCCTGCGTCAGGTTCCACTTGTGGGACCAGATGTGCTGGTCGTCGGTGGTGTTGCCCGTGCACTCCGCCCCGTAGCTCGGTTGGATCACGGCCAGGGCGTCCACGTAGCCGTCGTCGTCGCCGGAGTTCGGGACGCCGTCGGGGCCGTCATTGTCGAACTGTCCCCAGTCGATGTTCGTGGGAAGCTGCTGGAGGAGCGAGATGATGAAGGGCCCCACCGTGCCGGCGACGAGCCCGGACTGGCCCCCCGTGGCCTGGGCCGCGGTGAGCGAGGCGCGCACCCAGTCCTGCACGTCCCCCTCCAGGGTGACGAGCCCCCCCGACACCTGGGAGTAGTACGCCGTCACCGTGCCGGGACTGGTTCCGAAGTACTTCGTGGCGATCTGATCCCTGGAATAGGGACCGCTCCCCGCGGGGGAGTCGGCGAAGAGCCCGAGAATCACCGGGATGTGGAAGGTCCCCTTCACCACCCCGTTTCGCGGCCCCAGGGAGAGCAAGGGCGCCGGCGCGCCCGAGGTGGTCTGGCGCGCGAGGAGCTGGAGCTCCCTGCGCATGCGCAGGGGACGGCCGTGGGCGAACTGGAAGGCCATGGGGTCCCTGGCCAAGAGCTCGTAGTAGGCGGCCGGGGGCCGGGTGCCGTGCATCCTGCCCAGGAGCTCGACGTCCTGGCCCGCCAGGGAGGTGGCCGCGACGCCCGCGAGGGTCGCGAGCACGCCGAGAAGGACAGGGGCACGCATGTGCCTCAGGCCCGCAGGTCCTCGCCCCGGATGCCCAGCTCGGCCCCGACGGAGCGCAGCCCTTCGATGACGTTGCCGATGTGCTCTGCGCGCTCCAGGCCGATGAGGTCGATGCCCCGCTGGACGTCCTCGCGGCTGACCCCGGCGGCGAAGGTCTTGTCCTTGAGCTTCTTGACCACGGACTTGGGCGTCAGGTCGTCGATGCCGTTGGGGCGCACCAAGCAGCACGCGAACACCAGCCCCGAGATCTCGTCGCAGGCGTACAGGGTGCGGTCCAGGTCGGTCTCGGGCTCCACGCCCGTGAAGTCCGACCGGTGCGCCAGGATGGCGTGCACCACGTCGTCCGGGTATCCCAGCTCGCGCAGGCGCTCGACGCCCTTCAGGGGATGCTCCTCCGGGTGCTTCTCCCAGTCCAGATCGTGGAGGAGCCCGGCGAGGCCCCAGAGATCCTCGTCGGCACCCCTGATACGCGCGTAGTGCCGCACCGCGGCCTCCACGGCATACATGTGCTTCCTCAGCGCCTCGTTGTCGACCCACTCCTCGAGGAGTCTGACGGCGTCGCTACGGTCGGGCATGGATCCCCCACTTCTGGGCTCGGTCGGCCGCCTCCCGCACGGCGGTGGCGTTGCTAGCTTCGCGGGGCCGCAAGGGCACGGCAAGTCGGGGGGCTCTCCCGGGGCTGCCCGACTCGCGCCGCCGGATCACGGCGGCGGTGGAGCGGGAGAACCCGGCGGAGTGGAGGGATCCCCGCGGCGGTCCGTGCCGGTGCCCGCGGGAGCCGGCGGGGGCCCCGCGGGCTGCGCCGTGACGCTCTGTCCCAGAGCGTTGCGCCACGGTCCCGCAGCTCGTGCCGCGAGGGTGAAGAGCGCCAGGGCCATCAGAACGGTGAGGGCCCCCGCCTCGCGCTCCACTCCGGTGGCGGAGTGCAGGAGGTTCCACGCTCCGCCGAAGGCGGCCCACACGGTGCCGCCCACCACCCACGACCACCCCGAGTGGCCGGCCCACCAACGCACCGACAGCACGAGAGCCACCAGCCCCACCAGAGCCGGCAGGAACGTCCGCACGTTCGCGTTCGAGGCGGCCGGCGCCCGCACCCAGAGGACGGCCAGCACCGGGACCACCAGGACCGCGAGCCCCAGCAGGCGCGTGCTCCACCGCCTGGCGATGCCCACCAGCGCGAGGGCCGGGATCGCGAGCATGGTGACGGTCATGATCACGTCGATGGGCACCTCGATGGCCCCGCCCAGCACAGGCACGGCCCTATCGAGGAGCGTGGTGGGCGGCGCCGGCACGGGGCCCCTGTTGCCCAGCCGCAGGGCCAGCCCCGTCAGCGAGAGCATCGCGCCCAGGCCGAGGCCCGCGAGAAGCACGTCGCGTCGGCCTTCGGCGCCTTGGCCGTGAGGAAGCAGCGGGACCCCGACCCGACGGCGGAGGGCGGTGAGGAGCAGCCAGAGCCCCAGGGCCAGCAGCGGGGCAACCAGGGACCCCAGCAGCACCACCACCGCGTTGATGGCCAGCCAGTTCGACCAGGGCATGGCGGTGTCGTACGAGAAGAGCCGCGAGGGAAGGCCGTTCAGAATGCTGGCCGCCATCAGGAGGGCGAGAACGCCCACCACGGCGAGGTTGGCCTTGCGTCCCAGGACGCCGTCGTCCACCAGGGGCTCGCGCCTGCGGATCACCAGCACGATGCCCAGCAGGACGAGCCCCAGGATCCAGACCGAGCACACGAGCATGAGCACCGAATCCGTGCCGAGGCGCTGGCGCTGGGCACGCCGGAACGCCTCCGGGAGCTCCACGCCGCGCCGCACCACCAGCGTCTGGTCGCCGGCAAGCGTCACCCTGACCTGCGCCGCGGCGTCTCCGGGCAGCTTCATGGCCGTGTCCGTGTAGGTCACGGTGACGTCCCTGCGGGCGGGCCGCTCGACGGCGTCGAGGCGCGTCTCCTGGAGGGTGAGGGTGTCCAGGCCGGCGGCGGCGACGGCGGAGCGGGCCAGCCTCCGGGCCTCTGCGTCCGACACCGTGTCCCCCCTGGCGGAGTCCGGC
>JAJDNC010000024.1 GCA_022340865.1 Gemmatimonadota bacterium | reverse complement strand
GACGGCAAGCGGATGATGTACGTGTCCGACGCCGGCGGCGGGCCGCTCCGGCTCTGGGTGAAGGCGGCGGATGGCGTCGGTGCGCCCCGGCTGGTGACCCACATCGGGGGGATCTACGGCGGAGAGTGGTCCCCCGACGGGCACTGGGTGGTGTACCGCACCGATCCGGTGGTGACCGGCAGCCGCGACATCCTCGCGGTGCGCACGGACGGTGACAGCACGCCGGTCCCCCTCGCCGCTACGCCTGCGCAGGAGATCGCGCCCGCCGTCTCGCCCGACGGACACTGGCTCGCGTACACGTCGGACGTGAACGGCTTCGATCAGGTGTTCGTGCGGCCTTTTCCCAAAGCGGCGGGCGGCGTCTGGCAGATCTCGTCCGGGGTCGGGTGGGCGCCGCGCTGGTCCCACGACGGCCAAACGATCTTCTACCAGAACGCACGGAACCAGATGCTCGCCGCAGACGTGAGCACGGCTCCCACGTTCCACGTCGAGCGCGAGCGGGTCCTCTTCACCGGTCCCTATCTGGCCTATCAGTACTACCACATGTACGCCGTGGCGCCCGACGATCGGCACTTCCTCATGATCGAGCCGCCGCCCGCCGCGCTGGGGAAGGGTGCCCGGCTGGTCGAGATCGACCACTGGCGCCCGGGCTCGGACGTGAAGGCGGGAGGGTGACGATGACGGACACCGACCGCCTCGCCGCGGCCCTGGCCGACCGCTACCGCATCGAGCGCGAGCTCGGAGAGGGCGGCATGGCCACGGTGTACCTGGCCGAGGACCTGAAGCACCAGCGCCAGGTGGCGATCAAGGTTCTGAAGCCCGAGCTGGCGGCGGTCGTCGGCGCCGAGCGCTTCCTGGCGGAGATCCGGACCACGGCCAACCTCCAGCACCCCGGGATCCTGCCGCTGCACGACTCCGGCGAGGTGGACTCGTTCCTCTACTACGTGATGCCGTACGTGGAGGGCGAATCGCTCCGGGATCGGCTGGATCGTGAGCACCAGCTCCCTGTGGACGAAGCGGTGAGGATCGCCGGCGACGTGGCGGAGGCCCTGGACTACGCGCACGGTCGGGGCGTCATCCACCGGGACGTGAAGCCGGCGAACATCCTGCTGGTGGCCGGCCGGCCCGTGATCTCGGACTTCGGGATCGCGCTGGCGGTGGGTGCGGCCGGCGGCGGCCGCCTGACGGAGACGGGGCTGAGCCTGGGCACGCCGCACTACATGAGCCCGGAGCAGGCGACGGGGGAGCAGCATGTGGGCCCGGCCACGGACATGTACGCGTTGGGGTGCGTGCTGTACGAGATGCTGGTGGGGGATCCGCCGCACACGGGGAGCACCGCGCAGGCGGTGTTGGGCAAGATCATCACCGAGCCGCCGGCGTCGATCACGCAGCAGCGGAAGTCCGTGCCGCCGAACGTGGAGGCGGCGGTGAGCCGCGCGCTGGAGAAGCTGCCTGCGGACCGCTTCCGGAGCGCCAAAGCCTTCGCCGAGGCGCTCGCCAATCCGGCGTTCACCACGGGGGGCGCGGCAGCCGGGGCCGCGGGAGGGCGCGCAGTGGAGTCGCGCGGCCTCGGGGTGTGGATCCGCAGCCCGTGGTCATGGGCGGCCGTGGCGGTCGTGGTGCTCCTGGCGGCGGGTCTGGTCGTCGAGCGCACGACGGCGCACCGGCCCGACATCACGTACACGGAGAAGACGTTCCGCACCCAGGCGATCTTCTCGGCGCGCTTCGCGCCCGACGGCAAGACGCTGGTGTTCAGCGGCACGCCCGTCGGCGAAGGCGGAACCGACGTGCGTCTGTTCGTCATCCGACCGGACTATCCCGAGGCGCAGGTATTGGGTCCGGACTCCACGCGCCTGCTGGCGGTCTCGGCGAGTGGCCAGCTCGCCCTCCTCACCCACGCGGTCTTCCTGCACCACCGTCTCTACGACGGGACCCTGGCCACGATGCCGCTGGGGGGCGGCGCGCCCCGGGAGCTGATGGCCCACGTGCGCGAGGCCGACTGGGCGCCCGACGGAAGATCGATGGCGATCATCCACCGCGTGGACGGTATCGACCGCCTCGAGTACCCCGTGGGCACAGTGATCGCGAAGACCAGCGGGTACTTCTCCGACCTCCGTGTCTCGCCCTCCGGCGACGAGATCGGGCTCTTCGACCATCGCCATGCCTTCGACGACCGGGGGGCCGCGGAGATCCTCGACCGCACGGGCCGCGTCGTGGCGCGCTCGCCCGTGCACTGGGCCGTCGAGGGTCTGGCCTGGCGGCCCGACGGGCGTACGCTGCTCTACTCCGGTTCGACGCGGACCGGCTCGTTCTCGAGTTTCGCCGTCTTCGCCCTGGACCACGCCGGGCACGAGCGGCTGCGCCTGCGGACGCAGGGCGGCATCACGATCCACGACGTCGCGGGGGACGGTCGCTGGCTGACGACCCAGGACAACGTCCGCGAGCTCGTCCTCGTCCGCGCTCCCGGTGCGAGCGAAGTCAGGGATATGGGCTGGCTGGACCTCTCCGCCGGGGGGGCCGTCAATGCCGATGGCTCTTGGCTGATGTTCCTCGATGAAGGCGTCACGGGGGGAGCCGAGTACAGCGCGATGATCCGCAAGACCGATGGCTCGCCGGCCATACGTCTGGGCGACGGCGTTCCCATCGGGCTCTCGCCGGATGGAGGGTGGGTCCTCGCGGAGGTGCCGTTCTCGCCGCCCCGCCTGATGCTCTATCCGACCGGTCCCGGGGAGGCCAGGCACCTGGACGCCGGACACGTCGTCTCGTTCTCGAACGTGTACGCCAACCCGGGCACCTCGCTCTCCGCGGACGGCAAGGAGTACTTCTTCTGCGGCAGTACCGAGGGCCACGCGGCGCGCTGCTTCGTCGGGGCCGTGGACGGCGGGGGGCCGCCTCGGGCCGTAACGCCGGAGGGTACGGGCGCGGCGGCGATGTCGCCCGACGCACGGCGCGTCGCGGCGCGCGTGGACGACACCGTCTCCGTCTACGATGTCGGTACCGGAGAGCGGCACGTCGTACCGGGTCTGACGCCGGACGACCATATCTTCCGCTGGAGCCCGGACGGACGCAGCCTCTGGGTCTGGGTCTACCGGTCGGAGCCGGACGCGTTCGACGTGGAGGCCGTCGATCCCACCTCCGGTCGGCGCTCACCGGTAACCCGGATCGGACTCCCGGAGGGCTCCGGTCTGCGGCACCCCATCCTCACGTCGCTCAGCGACGACGCGCGCGCGTACGCGTTCGACGTGGAGCTTCAGACCTCGAGGCTCTTCGTGGTGGAGGGCGTCCGATGAGCGTCATCGATCGCCTATCCGCCGCCCTGGCCGACCGCTACGCCATCGAGCGGGAGGTAGGAGAGGGCGGGATGGCCACGGTCTACCTGGCCGAGGACCTGAAGCATCAGCGGCAGGTGGCCATCAAGGTGCTGAAGCCCGAGTTGGCCGCAGTCCTGGGTGCAGAGCGGTTCATCCAGGAGATCACCACAACGGCGCAACTGCAGCACCCCCATATTCTTCCGCTGTTCGACTCGGGGACGGCCGACGGCTTCCTGTTCTACGTGATGCCGTACATCGAGGGGGAGACGCTCCGGGACAAGCTGAACCGGGAGACGCAGCTCGGCGTCGAGGAGGCGGTGCGCATCACCCGGGAGGTGGCGGACGCGCTGGACTATGCGCACCGGCACGGGGTGATCCACCGGGACATCAAGCCGGAGAACATCCTGCTCCACGACGGCCGGCCCATGGTGGCCGACTTCGGAATCGCGCTGGCGGTGTCGGCGGCGGCGGGCGGGCGCATGACCGAGACGGGGATGAGCCTGGGCACGCCGCACTACATGAGCCCGGAGCAGGCGACGGCGGACAAGGAGATCACTGGGCGGAGCGACGTCTATTCGCTGGCGAGCGCCCTGTACGAGATGCTGACCGGCGACCCACCGCACGTGGGCAGCTCGGCGCAGCAGATCATCGTGAAGATCATCGCCGACGAGGCGCGGCCCGTGGGCGAGGTGCGCAAGTCGGTGCCGGCGAACGTCGCGGCGGCGGTGAGCAAGGCGCTGGAGAAGCTGCCGGCGGACCGGTTCGAGAGCGCAAAGGCGTTTGCGGACGCGCTGGCGGATCCCCACTTCACGACGGCGAGGGCGCAGAGTGCGGGGCTTCGGACACCCGCCGGCGCGCGCGGCCTACGGTGGTGGATTCGCAGCCCCTGGTCATGGGGGACGGTCGCCGTGGCAGCGGTAACCCTGGCGGCCGTCCTGACGCGTCGCGCCGCACCCGCCTCGCCGCCGTGGTTCACGGCCCGCACCTTCGACTCCCGCTCGATCTTCAACGCTCGCTTCATGCCCGACGGGCAGACGATCGTGTTCAGCGGACTGCCCGACGTGGGCACGGTGTCGCGCGTGTACGTCATCCGGCCCGACCATCCGGACCCCGTCCCCTTCGGGCCGGACTCCACGCACCTGCTGAACGTCTCGAAGACGGGCCAGCTCGCCGTCCTCACGCACGCGAGCTACCTGCGCTCCCATCGGCTCTTCACGGGCACGCTGGCGACCTTTTCGCTCGGCGGCGAGGCGCCGCACGAGGTGACGACCGGTGTGCGCGAGGCCGACTGGAGCCCGGACGGCAAGAGCATGGCCGTGATCCGGGATAGCAGCGGCACCGACCTGCTCGAGTACCCGGTGGGGACGGTCCTCGTCCGGTCTCAGGGCTACCTCTCGGATCCCAGGATTTCACCGGATGGAGACGCCATAGCGTACCTCCGGCACCCCAACAGGTTCGACGATCGCGGCTTCGCCGTCATCGCCGATCGCACGGGCCGCACGCTGGCACGGTCGGGCGACTTCCAGGGAGTCGAGGGGGTCGCGTGGCGGCCGGACGGGAAGAGCGTCTTCTATTCGGCCGCCGGGGGAGGAGGTACCGGGGTAGCCACCTTCGCGGTGCGCGAGCTCGACCGCTCCGGGCGGGACGACTGGGCCCTCTCCGGTCCCGGCGGCCTGACGGTCCAGGATGTCTCCCCGCAGGGGCGTGTGCTGTTGACCGACGATCGCCAGATCATGAGTGTCGTCGGGCGCGGGCCGGGCGCCGCCGAGGAGACGGACATGGGCGTGCGTAATTGGTCGCAGAGGCCGGTGCTCAGCGGGGACGGCCGCTACCTGGCGTACAGCGATGCGGGCTCGATGGGCGGTACCGACTACTCCTTGCTGTGGCGGAAGACGGGTAGTTCTCCGCTGGTCCGCCTCGGCGCGGGGACTCCGATGGCCGTGGCCCCCGGCGACGGCCTCGTCCTGGCGGGCCTGCCCACCACTCCGGCAAAGCTCATGCTCTATCCCACCGGTCCGGGCTCGGCGCGGCGGATAGACTCCGCCCAGTTTCAGACGGTGGACTTCCAATCGAGTGACGTCCGTGTGGCCGGGCGTGACACCATCGTCTTCTTCTGCGCGACGGAGCCGCGGCAGTCCGAGCGCTGCTACGTCGACTCGCTGTCCCACGGGTCCCCCATCGCGGTGACACCACCCGGAACGTCTCAGGCGATGCTCTCGCCGGACGGCCGGATGGTGCTGGCCGACGTTGGGGACAGCATGGCCATCTACCCCCTGGACGGGGGCGCGCCCCGACGTGCGCGCGGAGTCCGTCCGGGCGATGTCCTGATCCGGTGGAGCCCGGAGGGACGCGAGGTCTGGGTGTGGACGAATAAGAGCTCCGCCTCGAGCCTGGAATTCGATCGCGTCGATCCCGTCACCGGCGCGCGCGCGCCGCTCCTGAGCATCGTGCCCCGTGAGCTGGCTGGAGTGCGCGCCTTCGAACGGCCGACGCTGGCGGATGATCCCCACGTGTACGCCTACAACGAGTTCCTCTACACGTCGCTGCTCTACACCGTGGACGGTCTGCGATGACGGCCTTCGACCGCCTCGCCGCCGCCCTGTCCGACCGCTACCGCATCGAGCGCGAGCTCGGCGCGGGGGGCATGGCCACGGTCTACCTGGCCGAGGACCTGAAGCACCAGCGCCAGGTGGCCATCAAGGTGCTGAAGCCGGAGTTGGCGGCCGTCCTGGGCGCCGAGCGCTTCATCCAGGAGATCACCACCACCGCCCAGCTCCAGCATCCGAACATCCTGCCGCTCTTCGACTCGGGCCGGGCGGTGGCGCCCCGGGAAGGCGGCGGCGGAGACTACGTCGGGGGCGAGGTCTTCCTCTACTACGTGATGCCCTACGTGGCGGGCGAGTCGCTGCGCGACAAGCTGGACCGCGAGAAGCAGCTCGGGGTGGACGAGGCCGTGAAGATCACCACCGAGGTCGCCGACGCGCTCGCGTACGCGCACTCACACGGCGTGGTGCACCGCGACATCAAGCCGGAGAACATCCTGCTGCACGCGGGCCGGCCGATGGTGGCGGACTTCGGCATCGCGCTGGCGGTGAGCGCGGCGGCAGGCGGGCGCATGACGGAGACGGGGCTGAGCCTCGGCACGCCGCACTATATGAGCCCGGAGCAGGCGACGGCGGAGAAGGACATCACGGGCCGTAGCGACGTGTACTCGCTGGCGAGCGTGCTCTACGAGATGCTCACCGGCGATCCGCCGCACACGGGCAAGACGGCCCAGCAGATCATCGCGAAGATCATCGCCGACGAGGCGCGCCCGGTGCGCCAGGTGCGGAAGTCGGTGCCGCCGAACGTGGCCGCCGCGCTCGGCAAGGCGCTGGAGAAGCTGCCGGCGGACCGGTTCGTGTCGGCCAAGGCATTTTCCGACGCCCTCGCCGACTCCCACTTCGCGACGGGGAGCGCGGGGGCGGCGGCCTCGGCGGCACCGGCCCGGCAACGCCGTCTGGTGGCCGGACTGGGCGTGTTCGCCACGGCGATGACGGCGGTGGCGGCGTGGGCGCTCCTCCGGCCCATTCCCGAGCCTCCCGTCATCCGCTACGCGCTGTCGCTGCCCGCCGGCCAGACGCCCGCGTGGGACGGCTTCGTGACCGGCACGTCCGACGGCTCGCGCCTCGTCTACCGGGGTCCCGCCTTGGGCGGTCAGCCCGGCCAACTGTGGGTGAAGGCACGCGACCGGGTCGACGCCGTTCCCCTCGCGGGGACCGCAGGGGCGACGGCCGCGGCCGTCTCGCCGGACAACCAGTCCCTCGCGTTCGTGCGCAGCTCCAACCTGCTCAGGATGCCCCTCGCCGGCGGGCCGGGCAGCACGCTG
>JAJDNC010000014.1 GCA_022340865.1 Gemmatimonadota bacterium | reverse complement strand
GACAGCACCGTGGCCCACCACCTGGTGGCGCGTATACGGCGCGCGGAGCCGATCTCGTACTATGCGGTGATCGGCGCCGACCTCCTGCATGAGCCCTACGCCGTGAGCTTCCCGCCCGGAGAGCCGGTGGTCGAACCCATGTGGCTCGCCGAGGGGCTCCAGCGGCTGGACCTCCTGCATGAGGCCGGCCTGACGCGAGGAGCCAACGCCGAGGAGTCCCGTCTCGTGAGGCAGGCGAGAGGGTCGCGCTCGGCTCTCCTCAGTTTGGCCGAAGCCCTCGTAAAGCGGGGCCGCACGGTCACCGCCATCAACCTCGGCTGGGACCTCCGACAGGAGGGAGAGCCGTGGACCCGCCAGCTGTTACAGGTGGTCTACCCGTTCCCCTACGAGGAGCTGGTGCGACGAGAGGCGGCGGAATGGGGTCTGGACCCCATCATGCTCGCGGCGCTCATCCGTCAGGAGTCTGCGTTCGCGGCCGACGTCGTCAGCGGAGCCGGCGCGGTGGGGCTCATGCAGGTCATGCCTCCCACCGGACGGCAGCTCGCCCGCACCCACGGGCCGCAGAACTTCGACGAGGCGATCCTCACCACCCCCGAGGTCAACCTCCATCTGGGTGCGGCGTTCTTCGTCGAGATGAGCCGACGCTACGGCGGAGATCTGCCGCTGGTGCTGGCCGCGTACAACGCCGGTCCCACACGAGCGACGCGTTGGCGCAGGTACGCGGAGGGGTCGGATCCCCTGCGCTTCACCGAACGCATCCCCATCGCCGAGACCCGCGGCTACGTGAAGAGCGTAACCCGCAACGTGAGCGTCTACCAGGCGCTCTACGGAGACGAGTAGGCACGTCGCCTCCGGTCCCCCGGCGCGTGGAAGATCCGGAGGCCTCGCACATCGTGCACCGGGACAGCTCCCGGAGCTTCCTGCGCCGCGGCTACCCTATCGAATCGATCAGGGCGGCGTCGAAGGTCAGCGACTGCGCCGTGGTGTCCTCGACGGGGTTACCCAGCGCGTAGACGTTCCCCAGGTCCGTCTTGATCAGGATAACGCGCGTGGAGTCAAAGGGAGCCCGGATGGTATCGGTCGTGAACGTCGCGCCCTGATAGTCCGCTTCCGTCAGGGTATTCAGGGACACCCCCGGGAGGTGCGCGATCTCGACCCCCGTGGTCTGGTTCTGAAGGATGATCGAGTGAGGCGTGCTCGCGGAGCTCCAGTCGACCCACAGATCCCATCCCTGCTGGGTGGAGCAGAAGCCGAACGAGCACGTCGTGATCTGCCCACTGTCCAGATCCGGGCGATCCCGTTGGTACACGAGCGTGTACGACGTCGAGGTCGTGTAGGTGCATGTCACACCCAGCGAGACGGTCGCCGTGTCGCCGGCGGCCACCGCGACGGAGTCGGCTTGCCCCGTGCAGTTGTCCGTGAGATTGCCGAGGTCCACCGTGTACGTCGCGGGATCGAGGCCCGTGATGGTCATCTGGGCGTTGGCCCCGATGGCGCCCTTGCTCTGTCCGTTCACGAGCACATCGTAGCTCGTGTCCTTGAAGAAGCCCGCCGTCTGGGTGTTTACCTTGATGGCGCCAGGCAGCGACGGTCCCGCGGCCGGTGTGCTCTTGCTGCTGCAGCCGGCGCTCCCGATCAGGAGCACTGCCATGAGGGCGTACCACCCCCGCTGCAATCCTCGGGCACCGTCACCCGAAGGCCTGTGGACATCGTTCGTCAGTGTCATGGTTGGATCCCCCCCGGCTCCAGTTGTGGTTGCGCTCTTCGAGCGAGGACGGCGTGTCCCCGGCTCACGGCCTCCAGACGGGCGATTCGTCATCCACCGAATCCACCGTCAGGCGGGTAAGGCTCGCTCCGCCAGGCTTGATCGTGTAAATGTCCCAGTTCCCGTTCCGGTTGGTGTCGAAGGCCAGCGTCGAGCCGTCGGGGCTCCACGAGGAGTCGAAGTCCTCGGCCGGATCGACCGTCACCCGGTACACGTTCGACCCGTCGATCTCCATGGTGTAGAGGTCGAGGTTCTTGCCGGCGCGATCACTCACGAAGGCGATCTTGCCTGGCGAGCCCCAGACCGTCGGCGAGCCGTCGAAGTTGGGTTCGTTCGTGAGGTCCACGGGATTGGATCCATCCCGGTTCATGATCCATATGTCCGAGTCTCCGGAGCGCGTGGAAGCGAAGACGATCTGCGAGCCGTCGCTGGTCCACGAGGGCTCCGTATCCTCCCCGTCCGGGTCGTTGGTGAGGCGAACCGGATCCGAGCCGTCCGGGTTCATGAGGTAGATCTCGAAGGTGCCGTCCCGGTCGGTCGTGAACGCGATCTTGTTGCCGTCCGGCGACCAGGCCGGGAAGCGGTCGACAGCCGGATTGTTCGTCAGCCTCGTGACGTTCGAGCCGTCGACGTTCATCACATAGATCTCGGTGTTCCCGTCGCGATCGGAGGCGAATACGATCTGCGAGCCGTCGGGTGACCACGCCGCATCGCCGTCGGCGGCAGGGTTGTTGGTGACGTTGATGCCGTCCGAGCCATCGGGGGTCATGACATAGATCTCCCTGTTGCCATCCCGCTGACTCTCGAACGCGATCAGCTCACCGCTGAAGTCGAACGTGGAATCCGTCCACGCCGCCCCCGGGTCGAGAGGGCCTTGCCCGCACGAGGCGAGTGCCAGAGCGATGCCGATGACAGCCATGGCGCATGTGGCACACCTTACGGAACTCATCATTTCCTCCGAGCGAATGAACCGGGCGGTCGCCGAGTGCGTCTGCGACGGTCCGAACTCCACGAAACGGTCGAGTAGCCTGTCAGGGTTTATGGGGATCTTCCTCCGTCTTGCCCTCGATGGTCGATACGGACGGAGTGCCGTCGGCCCCGACCCCCACCACCGTCCGGATCGTGCCGGACGGATCGGCGAAGACGGCCTGTGCGGAACCGTCCGGCTCGAGGCCGAGCACAGCGCGGCTGACGCCCTGCGAGTCGGCGAAGACGAGGTTGGTGGTCCCGTCCGGCAGGTACCCGAGGACGGCCCGGGCACGGGAGTCGGGGTCACTGATGGCCAACCCGGGAGAGCCGTCGGCCAGCACGGTGAGTCGGATGCGCTGGTGGCCTTCCCGATCCGACAGCGAGAGCTGGGCGCGGCCGTCGGAGTCGGTGGCCAGACGGCCCCTCTCCACCCCCTCCGCGTCCCGGAGCACGATCTCCCTGGCGGACAGGCTGTTCACGGTACGGGCCCCGCCCTGGGGCACGACCTTCCAGAGAACGATGGCCAGAGCCGCCAGGGAGACCATGAACCCCGCCGCCGCGAAGCGAGTCGCCCAACCGGTCCTTCCGCCTCGGGACTCGATGGCCTCGAGCCGTCGGTCCAGGCGCGCCTCGACTTCCCGGATTCGATACTCGGACGTGGACGTCTCCTCGGACGTGGAGCCTCCACCGACGCCCTTGTTCCGCGGAAAATCGTTCATGGCTTCAGCCCTCCGTCAGGGATTGGGCCACCCTCGGCCTGGAGGGCAGGAAGTAGCTCCGACAAGCGTCCTCCAGCAGCTGCGGCGTCAGATCGGCCGGCTGGCCCCGGTATCCCGCCAGGTCTCGCAGGTGATCCAGCACGTCACGGGGGTGACATCTGCGGGGATCGAGGCTCCCCCTCTCGTAGAACTCGTTGAAGAGGTAGTCCAGAGCTCCCTGGTCGAATGCGATGTCCCGCTCGTCGCAGCAGGACCGGAAGATCCGCTCGTACTCGTCGCGTCCCGGATCCGGCACCTCGATCTTGTAGTGGATCCTCCTCAGAAAGGCCTCGTCGGCCAGGGCGCGAGGCTCGAGGTTGGTGGAGAAGATCACGAAGCAGTCGAAGGGAACGACGATCTTCTTGCCGCTCCGGAGCGTCAGGTGATCTCGACGCTGCTCGAGTGGGACCACCCAGCGGTTGAGGAGGTCCCGCACGGGCACCCGCTGCCTCCCGAGGTCGTCGACGACGAGGACGCCTCCGGCGGCCTTGAGCTGCGGAGGTGCCTGATACATGCGTCCGGTTGCGTCCCATTGGAGGTCGAGCTGCTCGAGCGTGAGCTCGCCCCCAGTCACGACGACGGGCCTCTGCGCTTCCACGTACCGCCGATCGTGCACGGGAATGGACCGGATGATCTCGCTGGGGACGCTGCTCTCGGCGTTCCCGCCGTTGCGGGCGGGGTGCCCGGTGCGCGCTTCGGTCTCATGGTCGAGGTCTCCGGCCCGATGGTGCACCGGATCGTAGACGATCATCACGTTGCCGTCGACGAGCACGCTGAAGGGCACGAAGTACCGATCTCCGAACACCCGGGCGAGGCGCTCGGCCAGGAGCGTCTTGCCGTTCCCGGGGTTGCCGTAGAGGAACAGGGATCGACCGGAGTTGATGGCCGGTCCCAGCAACTCCAGCATCGACTCGGGCAGGATCACCCCCTCGAGGGTATCCCGGAGCTCTTCCTCGGAGATGCGAGTCCGCTCGATGGTCTGGATCTCCACCCATCGGCGGAAGTCCTCGAAGGGCACGGGGGCCGGGCCCACGTACCGACACACCTCCATCTCCTCGGCCGCCCTCTTCCTTCCGGCGCTGGTGAGCTTGAAGACCCACTCGCCCCGCCTGGGGCCCTTCGTCGCATGGACCTCGACGAGCCGACGCTCCTGCAGCTCCTGGATCACGTCGTCCAGGAGGGACATGGGCATGGCCAGTGTGTCGAAGAGGTCGAGGCCGAGCGCGGCCCCCCGGACGTGGAGGGCCTTGAGCACGAGTCCGGCCATGAACTCCGCCGACAGCCCGCTCTCTTCCAGGGAGTCGGGCGGAAGGGGAACCGCGGAAGAGCGCGCGGGCGTGGTGCGCGGATGCTCGATCATGGTTGCCAGTTCCATGACTCAACTCCAGCTCAGGCGGGCGCCCGGCACGATTCCGGTCTCGATCAAGCGGCCGGCCGGAAGCTCGAGGGTGTGAACGGCCTCGGGTCCTCCGAGTCCGACGCGCCATGGTCCCAGACGGGGGATGCTCCGCACGACCTTCCCCTCCGCGTCCAGGAATGCGACGTCGATGGAGTAGGCCATGCCGACGGTGTGCACGGAGCCGCACTTCAGGAGAAGGAGTCCGTCCCCTTCCTGTATGCGCGGACGTGCGAGGAGACCCCGGAAGCGACCCCACCACGAGTCGGCCACCGAGACCCTCGATCCCACCTGGATCCCTCCGCCGTCCTGAACCACGCACACCTCCTTCATCGCATGTTGGTCAACGCCTGGACGACCTGGATCACGGCCGGTCCCAGGACGACGACGAAGAGTGCGGGGAAGACGAAGAGCACCAGGGGGAAGACGAGCTTGATCGTGGTCTTGGCCGCGGCCTCTTCGGCATGCTGACGCCGCTTCTGGCGCAACGAGCCCGCCTGTACCCGGAGGGCGCGTCCCACGGACGTGCCGAAGCGCTCCGTCTGGATCAGCGTCGAGACCAGAGCCTCGACGTCCTCGCTTCCCGTGCGCTCGGCCAGATTTCGCAGAGCGCGGTCCCGCGGGGTCCCGGCCCTGACCTCGAGGTTCACCATCGAGAGCTCCTCGGAGAGGGCCTCGCTGATGTTCCGGATCTCCTCGGCGACGCGGACCATGGCCTGGTTCAGTCCCATGCCCGCCTCGACGCACGCCACGAGCAGATCCAGGGCGTCCGCGAGCGCGGTGCGGATCTGCATGCGTCGCATACGACGCCGGCGCAGGACGTGCCAGCTCGGTATCACCCAGCCGAGCGCGCCGAGCCAGAGGCCCAGCATCAGGGTCGTGAGCAACCGTGTGTCGAAGAGAATCCCGCCCGCGAGCCCGGCGAACGCGAGCGCCGCGGTCAGGGCCACCCGTATCCCCAGGAAGATCCGTGCTGCCTCCGGGTTCCAGTATCCGGCCTGGACGAGTGTCCTGCCCCAGCCGTGCAGGTCGAGGCCGCCACGCTCCACGCGCTCACCCAGCTTCTGGATGAGGTCTCCCAGCTTCTGCTTCCTGGACTGACGGCGCCGCCGGGCAACCGACCCGAACGGGCTCGGTTGGAGGCTCTTGATCTCCTCGAGCTCCCGGGTCACGGCTTTGGCCGGAGCCACGGTGAGCTGGTAGAGCGCGCCCAGGGACATGGTCACGCACACACCCGCCAGAAGAGCCACCAGGTAAGGCATCGTTCTCGCTCCCTCAGTACCGGACGTCCACGATCCGTCGGATCCAGAGGAAGCCGATCCCCTGGAGCACTCCCGCCCCGACGAGCAGCACCTCTCCCAGGGTCTCCTGGAAGAGCGTGCTCAGATAGCCGGGATTGATGAGCGCGATCATGACGCCCACGAGGATGGGAAGGGCTGCCAGCGTATAGCCGCTCATGCGACCCTGGGCGGTGTATACGCGCACCTGGCGCTTCAGCGCGAACCTCGCACGCATCGTCTCCGCGATCTGCTCGAGGATCTCGGAGAGATTCCCGCCGACCTCCCTCTGTACCAGGATTCCGGTGATGAGAATGCGGATGTCCACGATCTCGACGCGGTCGCCGAGGCCCAGCAGCGCTTCCTCGAACGGGAGCCCGAACTTCTGCTCTTCGAAGGTCAGGCGGAATTCGGCGGCCAGCGGCTCGGGGGCCTCCTCGGCGACCATGCGCAGACCTTCGGAGAGCGGGTGTCCCGCGCGCACCGCTCGCGCGATCAGGTCGATGGCGTCGGGAAGCTGGGTCTCCAACTGGCGGAGCCGCCTCTTCCTCCTCCAGCGGACGTAGAGGTAGGGGCCGAGCGCCGCCAGCGCGAAGGCCGCGCACGCGATCACCGCGTTCTGGAGCGCGCCGAAGAAGACGAGCCCGACGATGGTCGCGAGGACGGTGGTCCGTGTCAGGAATCCCTCGAGCGTCCAGCCCAGTCCGGACTGGACCAGGAGATGGTGGAGGTCCCAGAGCTGAGGGACCTTCTCGGCGAGAGCTCGCAAGAAGGTGCCCTCGGCGTCGGCGCGGGCACGGACCACGGAGGCCGGGGTGCGGGATACCTGCCCCCTGCGGCCGTCGCCCTCCAATGAGCCCAGGACCTCCTTCCGCAGGTGCCATTCACGAAGCGCGTGCAGCGCCGTGAAGACCACGAGCACGGCCAGGGCCGCGCTGAATGCGGCCACCACGGCGAGGACCCAGGGCTCGGGACGAGACATGGTCGGCTCCTCGTCAGGCCAGCCGTGCCGTCGCCATTCGCGACGGCACGTCGGCGAACGCATCCGCGGACATCTTGAAGCCGTGCGTCTCGAGGCGCTCCATGCACCGGGGCCGGATGCCCGTGGGGTGGAGTCGTCCCAGCACGTGCCCGTCCTGATCGATCCCCGTCTGCTCGAACCGGAAGATGTCCTGCATCGTGATGACATTCCCCTCCATGCCGACGATCTCGGCGATCTGCATGACCCTCCGACTTCCGTCCGAGAGGCGGCTCACCTGCACGATGACGTCGATGGCGCTTGCGATCTGGGCCCGAACCGCCTGCTCCGGCAGGTTCAGCTCGGCCATCGCCACCATGGTCTCGAGCCTGTTCAGGGCATCCCTGGGGGCGTTCGCGTGCAGCGTCGTCAACGACCCGTCATGTCCGGTGTTCATGGCCTGCAGCATGTCCACGGCCTCGGCGCTGCGTACCTCCCCCACGATGATCCGATCGGGCCGCATCCGCAGGGCGTTGACGACCAGGAGCCGCTGGGGAATGGCACCGGTGCCCTCGACGTTGGCCGGTCGCGTCTCGAGACGGACCACGTGCGGCTGCCGGAGCCGGAGCTCGGCCGAGTCCTCCACCGTCACGATTCGTTCCGTGGGGGGAATGAATGCGGAGAGGGCGTTGAGCAGCGTCGTCTTGCCGGCGCCCGTCCCACCCGAGATGAGCACGTTCAAGCGCGACCGCACGACCCCTTCGAGAAGCCGCAACATCGGCTCGCTGAGCGATCCCGTCCGGACCAGATCCTCGGCCGTCAGCGCATCGTCGTTGAACTTCCGGATCGAGAGGTGCGGACCGTCGATGGCCAGAGGCGGAATGATTGCGTTCACCCGGGAGCCATCCGGCAGCCGGGCGTCCACCATCGGAGAAGCGTCGTCGATGCGGCGACCCACGGAGGACACGATGCGGTCGATGACCTGCAGAAGGTGCCGGTCGTCGTGGAAACGGACGTCGGTGCGCTCGAGTCGGCCGTTCCTCTCCACGTAGATCATCTGGGACGTGTTCACGAGGACGTCCGCGATGGTGGGGTCGTCCATGAGGGGCTGCAGCGGACCCAGGCCGAAGATCTCGTCCAGGACCTGGCGGATCAGCTCGTCTCGCTCCTCCAGGTTCAGCGGGATCGCCTCGGCGGCCAGCAGCTCCCGAACCAGGCTGCGGATCGTCTCCATGACCTCGTCGCGGTCGAGGCGGTCGAGGTTGGAGAGATTGAGTCGCTCCAGCAGCCGGCGATGGATGTGACTCTTGATGGTCAGCAGATCCGTCTGCCCGGTCCCGTTTGTCGCGTGCCGGGAGCTGGAGCCGGCGGCGGGGCCTTCGCCGCCCGGCGTGCTGCCGATGCCCCAGCCGGGTCTCTCACGGAATCCGGGATCCCGTCCGTCGGTCCGGTCGCCTGCCTTTCGCTCAGCCATGAGTCGGCGCCTCCATGGGATCCGACGTCAACGTCGGCCGGGCCCGGGTGGATGGGGATCGCAGCGGGGACAGCAGGCGGCGGACCAGCGACTTCCTCGACGGGGTCGTGCCCCGGGGCGTTCCGGCCACGTCCCGGGCCAGCTCCTTGAGCTGCTCGGCGTAGCGGGAGCCTCCGTGCAGGACGAGGGGTTGGCCCGTGCTTATCGAATGGATGACGGTCTGGTAGTCGTTGCTCAGGGTCCAGTAGACCTCGATCCCGAGGGCCTCCTCCAGATCCTGGATCCGGACCAGGCTCTTCGGATTGAGGCGGTTGACCACGAGCCGGAGGCGCGCTGCGTCTCCCGCCGTGACCTTGTCCAGGACCGGCAGGCAGCGCTTCAGGTTGCGAAGGGAAGGCACATCCAGGTTGGTGATCAGAAAGATCGGATCCGCCATCTGAAGAGCCGCCAGGGCTGGAGGACCCAGCGACTTGGACGTGTCCACCAGCACGTAGTCGTAGTGCCTCCTGAGAAAGCCCAGGATCCGGGCGATCTGCTCGCCGGTGACCTCCTCGGAGAGCTCGGGCTCGAACGGAGCGGACAGGACCTGAACGCCGGACTCGTGGCTCTCGATGTACGAGGGCAGGAGGTCCGCATCCATCCTGTGGAAGTTCCGAACGAGGTCGACGAAGTGGAAACGGGGCTTCACTCCGAGCAGGGACGCGATCTCGCCGAGCTCGAGGTCGAGATCCACGAGCAGGGTCTTCTTCCCCGTCAGCCTGTGCAGCTCGACGCCGACGTTCGTGACCACGGAGGTCGAGCCGGTTCCCCCCTTGGCGGAAAAGAAGGCGAGCAGCTTTCCGTTGCGCTGGCCTTCGTGAGCATCGGCCCATCCCCTCTTGCGCATCAGCCGCGCCAGGGCGTCTCGGATGCTCGGCGCTTCCACCGGACGCTGCACGTACTCCACCAGCCCGGCCCTCATCGCCTCCAACAGGCGGGGTGCCTCGAGCTCCGGACCCACGCCCACGATGGCTGCCCGGGGGCAGCTCGAAGCGACGGCGCCGGCCACCCGGATGGCGCCCTCCGGATCGTCGGCCATGTCCAGGATCACGACCTGGGGCTCGCTGGACCGAAGTCGCTCCAGGTGCTCGGGGTCGAGATAGGGAGGGCGCGCGGCGATCTCGAGGTCGATCCTCAACGGGATCCCTGCTGCCTGGACGGACTCGAAGACGATCTCACGCAGGGGATCGTCGGTGGTGATGAGTGCGGCTCTGAGCTGCTGATGCTGGATCACGGGGCTTGCGCTCTCCCAGCCGGCAGGGACGTCCATGTCGCGAGTGTTCATGGGACTCTCACCGAATCAGTTGCAGGACGCGGACGAGCGAACCGGTCGTGTGGCCTGGTCCCTGGCCCACGCCCTTGACGTAGTACATGAACCGTCCGGTGACCGGGTCTTTGCGTGAGGCCTGCGCCTCGATGAAGATCCGGGCGAAGTTGTTGAAGCGGAGATACTGGCGGCCTGGCTTCGTGATCTCCCCGGGATCGAAGAGCGCCACGGTGACGATCCGGGGGCTCTGCATCCCGTACTTGCTGACGACGCTGTTCGTCTGGTCGTCCCAGTACGCCGTGGGATCCTGGGCGATGAGCGCCTGGACCCCCTGGTAGGTCGGGCCCACCATGTTGCCGGGCTCGATCATGTACTTGGTGTCGAGATTGACGACGGAGGCATTGCAGCTGCAGATGTTCCGGCGATAGGCGGCCGCGCCCCTGCCGGATCCGTTGTCCTGTCCCACGGCAACGCTGTCCGACCCGCCGCCCGTGCCGTTACCCGACCCGTTGCCCGCGCCCGGGTTTCCGTTCCCGTTCCCACTCCCGTTTCCGGCGCCCAGCCCCTTTCTCTTGTCCACCCACTTCAGCCACCCGTACGCGTTCCCTCCCCCGTTGCCCGGGTTGGCGGAAGCGGTGTCGCCTCCGCTCGCACCACCACCATTCCCACCACCGCCGCCGCCACCACCACCTCCGTTTCCGTTGCCCGGAGTCGTCGAGCCGCACGCGGGCTGACTCTGGTCCGGCGGAAGCACCCAGGGCAGGAAGAAGGACGGAACGTAGGCGTCACTCGGCTGGGTGACCTTGAGCGTGACGCGACGGCCGTAGTCGCGGTTGTATGTCTGCCCCTGGCTGTCCGCATCGCCGTTCCGCCAGGTGCTGCCGTAGCCGGTCTGATCCGACGAGCCGCCGGGGCCGGTGTAGCCCGCGTACCGGTCTCCGGTGGCGGGATCGTACTTCCAGTGCTCGTCCGGGTCCCAGATGCGATTGTGATTCAGGTCCTGAGTCGCCTCGTACCACATGTCCGGCAGCGCGAACGGCTTCACGCACTGCGCGGCTCCCGCCTCCCCGGCCCAGGCCGTCGCGTCCGCGCCGATGTCCACGGAGTCGATCCCCACGAGCCGGGCGAACCACGTGGGCACCCCGTTCCTGCGGACCCCGACCGAGACGGTGGCGCTGTCCAGATTGACCCGGACCGAAATGTCCGCGGGGTCGATG
Organism: Gemmatimonadota bacterium; assembly: GCA_022340865.1. Classification (GTDB taxonomy): domain Bacteria; phylum Gemmatimonadota; class Gemmatimonadetes; order Longimicrobiales; family Gaopeijiaceae; genus SZUA-318. The sequence goes on along the minus strand of JAJDNC010000014.1, from coordinate 18,408 downwards.
GGTTGGTTCCGGATCTCGTTGCTCGAAGCGTACTGCTTGGCCCGCTCCACGGCCGTCTGCTGGATCTGGCCCGGCGGGGTGTCGAGGAACGCGCTCGCCCCGGCCAGGGCGGCCGCGTCGGCCGCGCGCTGGGCCTCGGAACGGGCGTTGAACAGGGCGCCCAGGTCGATTCCCAGGGCGAGTAGGCCGAGGAAGGCCGCCATGCCCAGCACGACGATGAGCGCTACCGAGCCATGCTCGTCGGGGTGCGTGGCGGAGCGCCACGGCGTCCGGCGGGTCTGCGCTCCGTATCCGGGAGACTGGTTCATGGAATCGACCTCCATCGACAAGGGCTGGTCAGCGCCCACCGCTGCCTGCGATCGTGTCCGGCCGCAGCGGCTTCATCCCGTGTTGCCAATCCCAGGTGCTCGGCTCGCCGGTGGGTACGGGCAGAGCGTGGTTCGAGGGCTGGATGATCTCCGGGGTGACGATGACGAGGAGCTCGTTGACCTGCTGCGTGTTGCTGGTGGTGCGGAAGAGCGCGCCCAGGATCGGGATGTCCCCGATGAGCGGGATCTTCTGGAGGGTCTTCTGGATCGAATGGTCCAGCAGACCGGCGATGGCGAGGGACTGTCCCTGCCGGAGCTCGACCTCCGTCTGGGCACGCCGCGAGAGGATGGTCGGCATCTGATATCCGGCGATGGTCACTCCCTGCGAGAAGTCGAGGGACGAGACCTCCGGCGCGATGTCGAGACGGATGTTCCCGATGTTCGTGACCGTCGGTGTGAAGTTCAGCTTCACGCCGAACGGTCTCCACTGGATGGTGACCGCGTTGTTGTTCTGGGATCCCCCCTGAACGGCCGGGAAGGGAAACTCCCCTCCCGCCAGGAAGGACGCCGCGTGGCCGTCCAGCGCCAGAAGCGTCGGCTCGGCGAGGCTCTTGAAGTCCCCCGTCTGGGTGAGCGCCTTGATCAGGGCGTGGAGCGAGGATCGGCTGTTGATGAGCGACAGCTCCACGGTCCCCTGGGAATCGGTGCTCCCACGCCAGTCGCCGTTCGTGTTCGCATCCTGGGGATTCAGGACGTCGATGACCTGGTTCCCCAGACTCTCGATGGCCTTCCGACTGACCTCCGCGAAGCGCACGTGCAGGAGGATCTGGCTGGGCGCCGGGGTCGCAAGGTTGTCGATGACCACCGCGCCGCTGCCTTTCGCGAGCTCCAGCGCCTGCTTGGCCACGTAGGCCGAGCTGACGCGTCCCGAGAGGGTCAGGGTGTTCCCGCTCGCCGAGACCTCGATGGGCTCGTTGGGAAAGAGCGTGGTGAGGGCCCGCTTGAGAGCTGGGGCATCCGCCGTGACCTCCACTCCGTAGATGTGCCGTCCCCCGGCGCTGTCCCACGCCACGAACGTCGTCGTGCCCAGGTTCTTGCCGTTGATGAGCACCTCGGTCGGCGACACGACCACGGCCTCGGCCACGTTCGGATCGGCGATGGAGACGCGGCTCAGCGCGGCCGGGTTGACCAGCACCGCCGAGGTGCCTTTGGCCAAGCTCACGGATCCCTGGGGCACGGTGATGAACTGCTGCGCCGAGCTGGGCGAGGCGACGAGCAGGGTCGCCCCGAGGAAGAGCACCACGGGCCAGCACCCGCGGAGTCGACGACTCATCGAGCCTGTCCGGCCTGCACGGTCCCTCATCGTCCTCCTCCTGTCCCGAACTTCAGCAGTGTTCGACTTCCACCCTGGTAGCTTTCGATCACCCGCTCCGGATGGGCCTGTCGGGCCGGACGGGAGCGTGACCCGCTCGTCCGCGCGGAGCTTCCCGCGTCCGCGACCAGCGCGCCGATCCTCAGCCCCCGCGCGTCGATCTCCTTCAGATCGAGGGTGTTTCTCAGCGCGAGCTGGATCTTCCCCTGGGTGGCGGCGAGCGTGAGCGCCTCCGACTGCTCCGGAGTCACCAGGAGCGTCACGACGGTCACGTACTGCGGCTTCCCCTCGCTGTCCTGCTGGTACTTCTGATCGGCAGCGAGCGTGCGGATGTTCTGGAGGATGATCTTGGTGGTGGTCAGCGCCCGATTGTCGCCCGGCACGACCGTGGCCAGGACGTCGACGCGGGTGCCGGGAAGCACGAAGCCCGCCACGCCGATGACCTTGTCGACCTCCACCGACACGGCCCGCATGCCGTCGGGAATCGTGATGGCCAGACCGCCCCCGGCATCCTTGTCGGCCAGCTTCGATTGCAGGAGTGGCTCGTTCTTCTGGACCGCCACGATCACGCCCCGGCCGACGACGTCGCCGGGCTGCGTCGTGAACCCCTGGGGAACGGCCGACCCGGGCCACTGCACCGTTTCGACGTCCTCGCGCTGGACGATGGTGCCGGCCGGAAGATCCCGGGAGGCCACGACGATGCTCCGGGCGGGTGTGACGGCGGCCTCGAGCGGCGCCGGGGTGTCGCTCACGTAGACGAGGGCGACGTACGCGGCCAGCAGGCCGGAGGCGAGGGCGCCGATCAGCATCCACCAATGGCGAGATATTTTCATGGAGGTAGCCCGATCACTCGTTGCGCATGACGAAGGAGGTCGAGAGCGCTAGGCTCTTGTCCCCGGTGGCCCAGTCCACGAAGGGGCCGAAGAACTCGAAGTCGTACTGGTAGTTGATGGTGATTCGAGCCGGAGTCCCTGATCCGGCTTTCCATCCGTCTACGGAGATCTCGGCCTTCTTCGGGTCCAGGGATGCCCTCTGCAGGGCCTGATCGACCATGCTCACCATGGCGTCGTACGTGAACCCGGGGTTCGCGACGACGGCGCTCCGGAGCGCGTCACGAGCCGTCTCCGTGAGCACCTGCTGCGTATTCCACGCTCGCGCGAACTCCACGAGGCCCAGGATCAGCAGGAGAAGCAGGGGTGACACGAGGGCGAACTCGACCAGGGCCTGCCCGCTTTCGGACCCCCACCTCCGGGCGCGGCGCCGGCTCACGACACCAGCCCCCAGCCCAGCCACACCATGGCCGCACCGGCGGCGACGGCGACTCCGTACGGAATCGTGACGGCGCCCGGCGTGGAGAGCGTACGACGCTCCCCGATTCGGCCGAAGCTGACGAAGTAGAACAGCAGCTCCCGGAATCGAAGGAGCGTGGCGATGATCGTTCCCTTCCGGAGGGTCACCACCAGGGCCAGCATCCCCCCGAAGGCTCCGATCAGTGGCAGGGCCCGGAGGAAGTCCTCGAAGCCGAGCAGGGCTCCGACGGTGACCAGGAGCTTCCCGTCTCCGGCGCCCATGACCCCGGCGGCGAAGAGGAGGATGCCCAGGGAGAATCCCACTGCGCCCCCGAGAATTCCCGACTGCAGAGCGTCGATGCCGATGATCCCTCTCAGGAAGAGGGCGCCTACGAGCCCCCCGGCCGTGATCCAGTTCGGGATCCTCTCCTCGCTCACGTCGAACCACACGGCGAGGATGAGGACCACGATGAGGACCGACGACAGAGGCGCCGAATCGGTCAGTAGGTGAGTAGGCATCGAACGCGTCCGTCCTGGAGGGGAGCACCGCAGAGCGGTCCGCCGGGGCGCCGGGCGACACCGATGGAGCTGGATGTCACCCGGCGCCCGGAAGGGCCAAACCGAAGACCGGCGTCAGATCAACCGCTGCCGGGCGTGTAGCCCTGGGACGGAGCTCCCTTGAGGACCGAGGCGATCTTGTCGAAGATGCCTCCGATGGCGTCCCGGAAGATGACCAGGACGGCGATCAGCCCGATGGACACGAGCGCCAGGACCAGAGCGTACTCCGTGAGGCCCTGGCCCGAATCCTCGTGCCAGAATCTGGTGAACAGCGACAGCATCGTGCGCTCCTCCGGCCCCGCTGGGCCGATTGCGTGAAACAACTGAACCACACCGTACCTGCCCTCGGGGGGGAGCCGATGCAAAGGACGCTGCGAATGGACGACCGTGCCTTCTCGGAAGACCGACGCGTCAGTCGAGCAAGAGGGCGGCTCATGCTGTCGTGGCAACCGCCCCCCCGCGCTCGGCTGACGCCGCAGATTGCCAGTGCGGCCCCCGTGCATTGCAACCCGTGTGCCCGGCGGAGGCGGAGTGACCGCGAAGAGGCCGAAAGCCGTGGTAAGACAAGCAACAATTGGCACTTACACGGCCGCCCGTCCCCGGGAATCGCGGGCACTCCTTTCCACGTTCCAGCACTTCTTGCCGGGAGTCACGACCCGGATGCAGAAAGCCGCGCAGGGTAAAGGCATGGCGCCCGCTGGCGGCTCACCGCCGGACAGCAGGGCTCGCGACCGGGGCCGAACGTCGCCTCCTCCGGGGACCCGCCCTATCTTCCGGACCCATCGACCGTGACGGCTGATCGGCCCGGCCGGCGACGTCCGGTCGCACGTTGCCTCCCGCGCCCCCGGATCCATTGGAGATTCCCCCGAAGACCGCACCCCGCATCTTCCTGGTGGATGCGTACGCCCTCATATACCGGTCCTACTTCGCCTTCATCCGGCGCCCCCTGACCAACTCGCGCGGCGAGAACACCTCCGCGCCCTTCGGCTTCACCAACTTCCTGCTGGACATCCGGGACAAGCTGGCTCCGGACTATCTGGCCGTGGTCTTCGACGCCGGCGACAGCTTCCGGGAGGAGGTGTATCCCGAGTACAAGGCGACCCGTGAGAAGATGCCCGACGACCTCAGGGCCAGCATCGCCCGGGTGCGGGACATCGTGGAGGGCTTCCACGACACGGTGGTGGAGCTGGACGGCTACGAGGCCGACGACGTCATCGGCACGCTGGCGGTGAAGGCCCGCGACGCGGGACTCGAGGCGGTGATCGTCTCCGGGGACAAGGACTTCTATCAGCTCGTGGGTCCGGGGATCCACCTCATGAACCCCGGACGCGGCGGTCCCACGGGCGTGGCGGCGGAGTGGGTCACCGAGGAGAACGCGTCGGACAAGTTCGGCATCCCGCCTTCGCAGGTGGCGGACTACCTGGCTCTGGTCGGCGACTCCTCCGACAATGTGCCCGGTGCGCCGGGCATCGGACCCAAGACCGCGGTCAAGCTGCTGAAGGAGTTCGGGTCTCTGGAGGCGCTCCTGGAGCGCACCACCGAGGTCACGCCCCCCCGGGCACGGAGCTCGCTGGAGGAGAACCCCGAGAACGTGCGGCTGTCGCGGCGCCTGGTCACCATCATGACGGACCTGCCCATCGAGCTGGACCTGGACGCGTTCGAGGTCCGGGAGCCCGACGCCGAGAAGCTCCGTAAGGTCTTTTCGGACTTGGAGTTCCGGCGTCTGATCGACCAGTTCACGAGGATGGCCGAGGCACAGCGGGCGTCCGGCACCGGCCGGGGGCCCGAGGGTGTGCCGACCGCGCCGGCAGGGGGGGAGGGAGCGGCGGACGCACCCCCCGGCGAAGGGGATGCCGCCGGGACGGTGCCTGCCGAGACCTCCGCGGCCACGGGGTACGAGGTCATCGACGAGCTCGCAGAGGTGGAGCCGCTGGTGCGTCGCATCCGCGACGCGGGCCGTGTGGCGCTGGCCGCGGAGGCTTCCGAGCCGGATCCCCTGCGCGGAGACCTCACGGCGCTGGCGCTGGCGCTGGAACCGGGTTCCGCGTGGTACCTTCCGTTCGGCCATCGTACGCCCTTCGCCCTCACCTTCGAGGGAGAGGAGGGAGGTGAGGTGAAGAACCTGCCGCCTCTGGCCGACCCACGCATGGCCGCGCTGCGGGGGATCCTCGAGGACCCCGCCATAGCGAAGGTGGGCCACGATCTGAAGCGCACCGCGCTGGCGCTCTCCCGTGCCGGCGTGACCCTCGGCGGGAGCGCCTTCGACACCATGGTGGCGAGCTACGTCCTGGACCCCGGACGACGCGCCCACGACCTGGCGTTCCTGTCCCTGGAGATCCTGGAGCGCACGGCGGCGAGCCGCTCCGAAGCGGTGGGCAGCGGTCGCGAGAAGGTGGCCTTTCCCGACGCGCCTCTGGAAAGGGCACGGGACTACGTGTGCGGCGGGGCGGACGCGGCGCTGCAGTTGGAGGCGCGCTTCGCACCGGCATTGGATACAGGCGGCCTCGGGCCGCTCATGGCGGACGTGGAGATGCCCCTCATCTCCGTCCTCACGCGCATGGAGCTGGCGGGGATCGCCATCGACGAGACGTTCTTCGCCGGGATGCGGGTGCGCCTCAAGCGGGAGTTGGAGCTGATCCAGGAGGAGATCTTCAAGATCGCCGGCGGCGACTTCAACCTGAACTCCACGCCGCAGCTCCGGCAGGTCCTCTTCGAGAAGCTGGAGCTTCCCGTTCTGAAGAAGACGAAGACGGGCCCCTCGACGGACGCTTCCGTGCTGGAGGAGCTGGCAGCGGACGGACACCAGGTGCCGCGGCTGCTCATGGATTACCGTGAGATGGAGAAGCTCCGGAGCACGTACGTGGACGCGCTGCCGCAGCTCGTGAACCCGCGCACGGGACGGATCCACACGAGCTTCAACCAGACCGTGGCCGCAACCGGCCGCCTCTCGTCCAGCGATCCCAATCTGCAGAACATCCCCATCCGCACACCGCTGGGCCGCGAGATCCGGAAGGGCTTCGTCGCGGCCCCGGGCACGGTCTTCGTGGGGGTGGACTACTCCCAGATCGAGCTGCGCATCCTGGCGCACTTTTCCGGCGATCCCGCGTTCGTCACCGCCTTCAAGAAGGGAGTGGACGTCCACCGGCAGACGGCCTCGGTGGTCTTCGACGTGCCCGTGGACGAGGTCACCCCCGAGATGCGGGGCCAGGCCAAGACCGTGAACTTCGCCACCCTCTACGGCCAGGGACCCTTCTCGCTGGCGCGCCAGCTCGGCATCACCCGGGACCAGGCCCGCGCCTTCATCGACACCTACTTCGAGCGTTTCGCCGGGGTGCGCGCGTATCTTGACGAACAGGTGGAGAAGGCCCGCAACCTGGGATACGTCGAGACGCTCCTGGGGCGCAGGAGGTACGTGCCGGAGCTGGCCTCACGGAACTGGAACATCCGCCAGTTCGGGGAGCGCGTGGCACAGAACACGCCCATCCAGGGAACCGCCGCGGACATGATCAAGCGCGCGATGATCGACGTGCAGAAGGCCCTGGACGCGCGCGGCACCGAAACGCGCATGCTCCTTCAGGTGCACGACGAGCTGCTTCTCGAGGTGCCGGAGGACGAGGTGGACGGCATACGGGACCTCGTGGTGGCGCGTATGCAGGACGCCATGAAGCTCGACGTGCCGCTGGTGGCGGAGGCCGGGGTGGGTGCCAACTGGTACGAGTGCAAGGGCTAGCAGCGACGATAGGCCGTTCCAGGCATGGGGTCGCCCCGCGGCGTCGCGCACCGTTGGGGCGTGATGCGCCGGCGACGAGCCGGCGAGCTGACACCCCGAAGGAGGGCACTGCCATGAGCCGGTCGGTGAACAAGATCATCCTCGTGGGCAACGTCGGGCGTGACCCCGACATCCAGCAGACCAAGAGCGGGACCAAGGTCGCGCACCTCTCCCTGGCGACGAACCGGCGGATGCCTCCCGGTTCGGAGCCCCAGGAGCGCACGGACTGGCACCGGCTGACCATGTGGAACCGGCTGGCGCAGTTCGTCGAGGACTACGTCCGGACGGGGGATCGGATCTACGTGGAGGGCCGGCTCGAGTACGACTCCTACGAGCGCGATGGCGTGGTCATCCCCACCGCGGACGTGATGGTGAGGGAGGTGGTGTTGCTGTCCTCCAGGTCCGTGCCCGACGACGAGGAGCTGGAGGAGGCGGCCTGAAGACAGGGGGGTGGGAAGGACCGCGAGGGAGGCGGCGCACCCGGTAGCCCCGGGGTCCGGGCGGCGCCGCCCGGCGGGTTGGACGGGCGTCCGGCTAGAGCCAGGGGCCGAAGCGGGGATCCACCGAGAAGACGAGCTGCCAGTGGCCTCCGCGCAGCCCGCGTGCGAGGTCGAGACGCAGGACGTCCCAGGCCAGCGACAGGCCCATGCCCACGGACGGGCGCAGGCCGCCGGAGTCGTGTGCGTCCCAGCCGGGGGGCAGGATACGGTCCGGCGTGAGATGGGTGTATCCCAGGGACGCGGTGCCACGGATTCCCACCCACGGCGGTAGGAGGGGGAGGGTAGCCTCCACCCGCGCCAGCCCGAACGCGTCCCCCACGAACGAGCGGAAGGGGTAGCCCGGGAGCGTGCCCACCCCCCCCAGGAGGAACAGGTCCTGGGCCGGCGCCTGGCGTCCCACCGCGCCCGCCGAGGCGTCCAGGTCGAGGGCCCAGGAGCGATTCGTTCCGTGCAGCTCCCAGCGAGCCGTCGCGAGTCCCGTGCCGAACGTCCGGTTCCCGAGCCTGCCCAGGGTGGCGGTCACGTCCCCGGTCCCGGACCCGGGCATCGAGAACCCGAGCCGCGCGTCCACGGCCCCGAGGACGCCGTCGTCCACCGCGCGCACGGGACGGACGGCACCCGGGACGACGACGCGCGCCGACCGCTGGTCCTCCCAGCGGAGCGAGAGAGAGGGACCCTTTCCGGGCTCGGAACCGGCGAGGGTGAGACGCATGCCGCGGACGAAATACGGGTCCAGGTGATCCATGCCGCCCAACGCGCTGGAGAACGTGTTCAACGCCGTCACTTCGCCGGGTATGGGGCCGATGTCGCGCATGGCGTCCCAGTAAGCGTCCACCGTCGGCGTCACCGCCCGGGGGGCGCCCGTCGCCGTCACCTCCACCGACGGCCTGTGGCGTCCGAACGCGTAGCCCACGGAGGTGCGCAACGACGCGTCGGGCTCCGGGTGCACCTCGAAGCCCCCGCCGAGACGGAGGCCCTCGGCCCGGTCGTAGCGAAGGACGTCCGACAAGGAATGCACATAGAGCCGCAGTGGCTTCAGCCCGCTGAGCGCCTGCCGGGTGACGAGACGGCGCGCCTCGGCACGGATCTGCTGGAGGCTCGGCATCGGCGCGAGCCCCCTGCGGTCCAGGTCGTCGAAGAGGCCCCGCTTGAAGGGAAAGGCCCGGCGCTCCGCGGGTGGCGCGGCGGTCACTCCCGGAGGCGCGAAGAGTGTCGGGGACAGGGCCTGGTTGAAACGGTAGGATCCGATTTCGAAGCGTCCCTCGATGACGGTGCCCGCCATGAAGTCGAGAAAGGGGATCTCCCGGCGAAGCTCCAGCTGCTGCCGGTAGGGCAGCCAGAAACGTCCGAGCCACCTGGAGTTGTCCAGGGAGATGCGGATGTAGTCGAGAGACGGATCCACGTAGGAAGCGGGCGTGAACGTGAAGTCCATGCGCACGATGGCGGCGGTGGCCTGGTCCAGGTACACGGATCCGATGAAGCCCGGGCGGTGCGGGTCCTTCGGGCGTACGCGCACGTCGTAGACCCGTACCTTCTGGGTGCCGCCCCCGTAGGTGAGGGTCAGCGAATCCGCCAGCAGGAAGTCGTATACCTTCGAGGATCCGGGTGCCAGAGGGTGGACCACGGAGGACACCTCGTCGCCCTCACCGATGCGGATGCGGTCCCCGAAGTCGTCCTGGACCACCGTGAGGTGATCCAGATGGTAGTGGATGTCGGTGGGCAGCACCTTCCGGTCGCGAAGGCCGACGATACGCTGCTTGGTCTTGTCGGGCGCCTGCCAGAACAGGTCGAGCGCGATCTGGTCGGCCTTCACCAGGGTGCGCTGACCGGTGTCCTTGCGGTCGATGAAGAAGTAGAGGTAACCCCGGGCGTCGGCCTGGTACGAGCGCATCGCGGAGTCCACCACCGTGGAGCGCCTGAGGGCTCGGGCGCGGGCCACCAGCGCCGTCACCCGGGCGTCGTTCCACCCCTCGCCCACCTGCGCCCCTCCCGGCGCCGGCGCCCACGCGAGGGCGCTCGCCAGCAGGACCAGGCGAAGCGCGCCTCGAAGGTGACTTTCTCGGTGGATCACCGGTGCTCGGTGGGCTGCGACGGATGAGAGGGGCTCGTGGGCCGCCGCCGTTGGTACGCTGTCCCCGGGGAGGCTGTTCCCGGAACGAAGAAGGCCCCGTCCCTCGTGGACGGGGCCTTCGGACGCGGCGTCGGCCGGGATCGCTCAGTTGGCTGTCCAGAAGCCCGAGAGCGACTCTCCGTGGGGGCTGTCCCGCAGCTTCTCGAATGCCCGGTTGCGGATCTGGCGGATGCGCTCGCGGGTGACGCCGAGGAGAGAGCCGATCTCCTCCAGGGTCCGCTCCTCGCCGTCGTCGAGCCCGTAATACAGGTACAGGATCTTGCGCTCCCGCTCGGTGAGGTAGGTCTCGAACATCTGCTCGAGGAACTCGCGGCGGGCCATGGCCTCCACGTCCTGCTCGATGTCCGAGCCCTCGGCGCCGCTGAAACGCTCGCCGAAGCTGGCGCTGTCCCGGTCGCTCCGGTCGATGGGCGCGTCCAGGCTCAACTCCGAGGCGGCCACACGGCGCAGCGCGCGGATCGTCTCCACCGGCTCGCCCATCTCGTTGGCGATCTCCTGGTCCGTGGGCGACCGCCCATACTGCTGCGTCAGGTGGGTGTCGGTGCGGGCCAGGCGGGCCAGGTTCGAGTTCTGGTTCAGCGGGATCCGCACGGAGCGCGTCTGCTCGGCCAGCGCCTGGAGCACGGTCTGGCGGATCCACCACACCGCGTAGGAGATGAACTTCACCCCCTTGTCCGGATCGAACTTCTTCACCGCCTTGAGGAGCCCCTCGTTGCCGATGCACACCAGCTCGGCGAGACCCAGCCCCCTTCCCTGGTACTTCTTCACATACGAGATGACGAAGCGCAGGTTGGCCGTGACGAGGCGCTCGGCGGCCTCCTTGTCGCCCTCACGGGCCCGCCGGGCGAGCTCTCGCTCCTCGCGGGGGTCCTGGATCAGGGGGTACTTCTCAACGTCCTGCAGATACTGGTCGAAGGAGTCCAGGCCACGAGAAGGAGAAAACATCCGTTTTATCCGTTCCTCGGCTTAGAGAGACGGGAACCCGAGTCGGCCACCGACAAAACCATGGGGACCTCGGGAAGGGCTGAGCCCAGGCCAAAAGCGGTCGGTTCCGGATGGTTTGAAAGTGACTGCCAAGTTATAAAAGCCTGTTTTCGGGGTCAAAGGTTTTCTTGCTTTGTTCAAGGATGACGCGGGTTTTCGGCCCTCTCCGGCATGGAGCGTTAGCGGCCTACCCGAAGAATGAGTCCGGGTTCCGACAAGGACGAGGAGGGCCTCCGTGCCGTACGCACGCTCAGGGGACCAGGAACTCCGCCTTGAGGCTGCCGATGCCGGGTCCGCCGAGGCTGAAGTACAGGCTCACCGAGGTCTGGCCCTGGAACTTCACGCGCCGGAAGAAGGCACCGCGGACGACTTCCGTGGCGCGCAGGTCCCCCAGATCCACGTGGCCCGCGCCCCGCCGTCGCCGGGGGAAGAGGAAGAAGGGCGTGTCGCCGCGCACGACCACCCAGCCCGTGGAGAAGCGGGGTCCGCCGGGAAGGCGGTAGCCTGCCGCGGGACTCCCGCGAAGGCCGCCGCCGGGCGCCATGACGTCGCCTTCCAGAGCGCGGCGCACCCACGAGGGGAAGGCATCGGGATCATCCCAGCGGGGCTGCCCCAGGGTTCCCCAGACACGGCCCCACGCCAGACGCACGGTGAACGCGAAGGCACGCACCTGCGACGCGGCCAGAGGCGAGGCGGCCCCGATGACCAGGGCCGAGAGCGCCAGAGCCCTGACGGGGGTGTCCAGGAGCAAGGTGACCATGCCCAGGACCCCCACGTCTTCGAGGAGGGAGACCAGCAGGCGGTTCGGATGGGCCGCCGAGTCCAGCCACAGGAGGACGCCCCCCCCTGTCCGGGTGGCATGGGCACCCGCGGCCAAGGCACCCGCCACCACGGCGCCCACGGCCTGAACGTGGGCGGGCTGGCCGTCGAGGAGCAGCAGGGCGAGAAGCGCGCCGGCCAGGGGTCGGATGATGACGTGGAAGGCGTTCCAGAACAGAGCCCCGGACGGCCACCGCTCGGCGAGGAACTCTAGCACGTAGAAGCTGCCCACCATGGCCAGCACGCCCGGTGAGCTCAGCTCCCCGAGAGCGCCTGGGAGCGACGTCCACCACCCCAGGGCGGGCGCCGCGCCCAGGAAGAGCAGCGTGAGGTAGAGGTCCACGCCCGCCGCCAGGGCGAGGGGAGGCAGCGCGAGGAGCTCGGGCGGGAGTGCCGCCAGGGCGCTCACGCGGGAGCGCTCCTTCCCGAGGCGGTGGAGGTCGTCGGAGCCCGTAGGACCAGGGACGCGTTGATCCCGCCGAATCCGAAGGAGTTGGTCAGGGCCACCCGGATGCGCTGGCGCCGCCCACCGCCGTCCACGTAGTCCAGGTCACATCCCTCCCCGGGAGAGTCGAGGTTCAGGGTCGGGGGCGCCCATCCGTGCTCCATGGACATGCACGTGATGGCGGCCTCGATGGCCCCCGAAGCTCCGAGCGCGTGGCCGTAGAAGGGCTTGGTGCCCGAGACGCTCACGCGGTCGGCGTGCGCGCCCAGGGCGAGGCGGATGGCGAGGGTCTCGGTGCTGTCGTTCATGGGCGTGGAGGAGGCGTGGGCGTTGACGTGGTCCAGCGCCTCCGGCGAGACGCCGGCCTCCTCCAACGCCAGGCGCATGGCGGCGGCCGCCCGCGCACCGTCGGGACGCGGCGCGGTCATGTGGTGGGCGTCGTTGGTCAGACCGAAGCCGAGGACCTCGGCGTAGACGTGCGCGCCCCGGGCCCGCGCGGCCTCCGCCTCCTCCAGCACCAGGACGCAGGCTCCCTCCCCCATGACGAAGCCGTCCCGTGCGGCGTCGAAGGGCCGGCAAGCGTGGCGGGGATCGTCGTTGCGGCGCGACATGGCCCGCACGAGGGAGAAGGCCCCGAACGAGAGGGATGCCAGGGGCGCCTCCACGCCACCCGCCACCGCGGCGTCGCAGAGTCCGTTCCGGATCATCCGGAAGGCCTCCCCCAACGCGATGGTGCCCGAGGCGCAGCTCATCGCGTTGGTGGAGTTGGGCCCGGTGAAGCCGAACTCGATGGCGATCTGGCAGGAGGCGGCGCCGCAGAACACCGTGGTCACCACGCGCGGATCCACTCCCCTGACCCCCCGGCTCAGGAACCGAGTCATCTGATCCTGGGCGTGGGCGAGGCCCCCGAGCGCCGATCCCATGATCACCGCGACCCGCGTCGGCTCCAGCGCGCCGGGGTCGAGCCCGGCGTCCTCCAGGGCCAGACGGGTGGCGGCCACCGAGAACTGCCCGAAGCGGTCCAGGCGCCGCGCCACAGCGTGGTCCATGTGGTGCTCGGCCTGGAAGTCGTTCACCTCCGCGGCGATCTGCGACCGCCAGGGGGAGGGATCGAAGCGCGTGATGCGTCGCACGGGGGAGATCCCGCCGTGGAGTCCCTCCCAGAGCTGCGCTGTGCCGACGCCCGACGCGGTGATGGGGCCGAGACCCGTGATGACCACTCCGCGCGGCGGGCGCTCGCCGTCAGGACCCTCAGGTACCAAGGCGATGCCTCCGTTCCGCCTCCGCGGCGACGCCTGCCAACGTCCGCCCGGCGATGTGGCTGATGAAGGCGGGGCCGATCACCAGGTCGGCGGCGGCCGCCCCGATCACGGGCCACGATGGGCCCCTCCACTCGTGCACGATGCTCAGTCGGCTCCCCCCGCCGCCGTGGCGCTTCACCTCCCAGAGCACGTCCATGCCCCGCGTGATACCGCGCACATGTCGGTACCGGACTACCCGGGCGGTGGCGTCGTGGTTCATCTCGGAGAGCCACCAGGTGGGATAGCGCAGCGGGCCAAACGGCCTCCATGCGGCCATCTCGACGAGACCCGTGGCGAAGGCGTCCCGGCGGTGGAAGCGCACCCACCGGTAGTGCGGCAGGATGGCCGGCCACCCCTCGACGTCGGCGGCCACCCGGAACGCGACGTCCGGCGGCGCGCTGCAGAGCTGCTCGTCGATGGTGCGCACGGTGTCGCCGGGCGGGAGGGTGGGGGTCTGCGGGCCGGGCGGGGCCCCGGGCCGCCCCGCACGGTAGAGACGCGCACCCCGGGGAGCAAGCGTCACGGGTGGCGCGACCCACGCGGCCGCGGACATCTTTGGACACGCACTGCGTGCCTCCGGACCGGTCGCGCACCGGCCGCACGGTGGAAGGGGCGGCGGCCGCCCGGCCCGGGGCATCGACTCCCGCGAGCGCGCCCGGGCGACCGGGGGCGCCCCCTGCCGCGTGGGTGACTCGTCCATCGGTCATCCAGGAGCTCGCGACATGCTCAGGCGGCTCGTCCGGGTCGGGAGCGCACTCGTGCTCATCTCGGCCGCGGCGTCACCCGTGGCGGCCCAGCAACGGGACACCCTTCGGACGGACACCATGGTCTTCCGCATCGGGGAGATCCGGGTGGAGGCGCGCCGCCCCGTCACCACGGTGGGGGGTGCCAGCGCCGTCGAGGTGACCCTCGACTCGCTGGGGCTGTCGGCGGCTCCCACGGTGGAGGAGGTCTTGAGGGAGATTCCCACCGTGCACGTGCGCACGAACTCTCGGGGAGAGGCGGAGATCTCCGTGCGCGGGTCGGAGTCGCGACAGGTGGCGATCCTGCTGGATGGCGTGCCCCTCACCCTGGGGTGGGACGCACGCACCGACGTATCCGTGCTTCCGGCGGGCGCCATCCAGGAGCTCAACCTCGTGCGCGGCGTCTCGTCCGTCCTCCACGGGCCCAACGTGTTGGGCGGCGTGGTGGAGGTAGGGGTGGGCCGGAGCACGCGCGTGCCCGCGCGGCGCTTGCTGGATCTCACCGCCGTGTACGACGGAGTCGGGGGGTACGGCACGTCGGCTACCACGGCGATCCCCTTCCGTACGTCGGGAGGCCAGGGGCTCGTGCGAGCGGGAGCCGGCCTGCGCGACTCTCCCGGAGCCCCCCTGGCCGGGGGGGTCACCGAGCCCGTTCCCACCGGGGACGCGCTCCGCCTGAACACCGACTTCAACAGTGTGGACGGCTTCTTCTCGTTCCGCTATGCCAGGGACGGCGGGAGCTGGCTCACCGTGTCGTCGTCGACCTTTCAGGTGGAGCGGGGGATCGCGGGAGAGCTGGGGGCGGAAGAGCCCCGACTCTGGCGCTATCCCCAAGTCCGCCGGACCATCGTCGCCACGTCCGCCGGGACCGGCGACCGGAGCACGCCTCTCGGGCGTGGAGACCTCGAGGCCAGCGTCGGCATGGACCTGGGACACTCCGAGATACGGTCCTACGCCACGCGAGCCTACGACGAGGTCGTCGGCACGGAGGACGGCGACGACCGCACCGTCACGCTCCGGCTTCTGGGAGATCACACCCTCGGCGGCAGGGGCGACCTGCGAACCGCGTTCACGTGGGCGGACATCGACCACAGGGCCACCGTGGACGGCACGCTGAGCTCCTACCGCCAGCGCCTCGCGAGCCTCGGCGGCGAGACGGTCTGGCGCCTGGTGGAGGGAGACGGCGCGGTGCGTGCCGTGCGCGTGAGCATGGGCGGTGTCTGGGACCGCGGTGACACCCCCGAGACGGGAGGGCTTCCGTCGCTGGGCGTCATCGATGACTGGGGTGCCCGTGTGGGGGTGACCGCCCTGATACGCGGCGGCGCGACGTTGCTCCACGCCGGCGTGAGCCGACGGGGACGCTTTCCCGCCTTGAGGGAGACCTACTCCGAGGCGCTGAACCGCTTTCAGCCGAACCCGGAGCTGCGCCCGGAGCATCTGCTGGCGCTGGAGGGAGGCCTCACCACGAGACTCGGCACGGGAGAGCTCCAGGTCGTGGGCTTCCGACATCGGCTCTCCGACGCCATCCGGCGCGTGACGCTCCCCGACAGGAAGCGCATGCGGGTGAACTCCGAAGAGCTTCGGAGCATGGGCGTCGAGATGCTGTTGAGCCAGACCTGGGGGCACTTCGCGGTGGGCGGCGAGCTCACCCTGCAGGCCGTGAAGCTCGTCGATCCGGCCACCACGCTCTCCCGCGAGCCGGAGAACCTTCCCGAGCGCAGCGGCAACGTGTACGTGCGCCTCCCGCTGGCCGCCGGGTGGACGCTCGCCGCCGAGGCGCGGTACACCGGCTCGCAGTTCTGCCAGGACCTGAACACCGGCGCCGACGTGCGCCTGCCGGCGGGCACCCGGTTGAACGGGGACCTGGTGCGGATCTGGTCCCTGCCGGCCACGGGCAGGGGGCTCCTCACGCGTCTGGAGACCCGGATCTCCGTGGACAACCTCACCGACACCGTCCTCTACGACCAGTGCGGCCTGCCGAGGCCGGGGAGGCTCATGAGGTTCCAGATCCGGATCTTCTGACGCGCCCCGCTTCCGCGCCCCGAGTGACGGGGCGCACCCCTGCCCCGATTTCACGAGCCCTACGACCTCAGAGCCAGACCCGGGGATCCAGCAGCGAGACCGGGGCCGCAACGTCCCCCGTGACGCGGATCACCCGGGCCAAGCCGCCGGAGGCGTGGAGCCGGCGGAGCACCGGACGGGCCAGACCCGCATGGGCCATCACCGTCTCCACTCCCCGCTGCACCCACACCGCGGCCCGGGTCTCGTGCCGCCAGGCGGCGTCGTAGGCGGCCAGGGCCGTCCACGAGGGTGTGGGACGGGCCAGCACCTCGGCCACCGCCTTGGCCGCCAGCTCCGCCGAGCGGAGGGCGCGATAGATCCCCTGACCCGTGAAGGGGTCGAAGTAACCCGCGGCATCGCCCACCAGCACGACGCCCGGGGCCCAGCACCGCCGGGCGGGCCAGTCGAAGGGGCCGGACGCCCACGGGCCCCCCTCGATGCGCCAGCGGCGGAAGCCGGAAGCGCCTCCGGCGCCCGCCACCGTCGGAGCACGCCCCCCCTTGCGGCCCGGGTCTTCTCCCGTCCTCTCGTCCAACACGCGATGGAAGAACCCCACCGGATCGTCGGCCACCGCACGTCCGTGTCGGCGGGCGTCGGCCACGACGGTGGCGTTCCAGCGGGTGCCGTCCGCGGCCAGCGGTGCGACGCCCAGGGTGATCCCGTCCCGGACGTCCAGCGTGCCCTGGAGCTCGCCGGAGCCGTCGTGCCACCCGGCCGGCGGGTCCCCGCGGAGGTGGAACGTGAGCGAGAGCTTCCTCAGCCGCGGCGTCCGTGCCACCAGCCCCAGGGCGCGGGACGTGATTGAGCGGAGGCCGTCGGCTCCCACCAGGAGGCGGGGACGCACGGTTCGCCGTGTCCCGTTCGCCCCGCGCAGGATTACGGTGGGTCGGCCTTCGGTCGTGGCCGGCGCCACCTGCTCCAGTTGTGTCTCCTCCAGCACCTCCGCTCCCCGGCTCCTGGCCGCGTCCAGGAGCGCCGCGTCCAGGTCCGTCCGCGACACGCCGAAGCCGCGGACGCTCCCGCCGAACCGAGCGGTGACCTCCACCCCGGCGCCACGGAGACGCCACCCGCTCAGGTGCGCCGGCGCCAGGGCCTGGATCCGTTCGAGGAGCGCGAGACGCTCCAGGGCGGCGACCCCTCCGGGGTTGACGCACTCGCCGCAGGGCTTGGGCCGTGGAAAGCGCGCACGGTCCACGATGAGCACGCTCCATCCCATCTCCGCGAGCAGGCCGCCGGCGGTGCTTCCCGAGGGCCCGCCCCCCGCCACCAGCACGTCGGGGTCGCTCATGACTCGGCCGCGCCGGCACCGGTCACGGTCGGCCCACCAGGACGAGACGCCAGGGGAAATGGCGCCGGACGGTGGCGTGGGCGAGGCCTGCCCGACGCCCGATCTCCAGGAGCTCCGGCACCGTGAAGGAGCGCCTCACCGAGAGGGGACCGTCGTTCCGGGTGATGCGGTTGCCGCGCCACACGGTGAGGGCGAGGACGCGTGCGCCGGCCCTGTTCACGGCGTTGCGCTCGAGGTCGTTGACGAGCACCAGGGACCGCGCCACCCGGGCCATCTCCCCCACCAACGCCACCGCGTCGTCGTCGCCGAAGTGATGAAGGGTGAGGGTGCACGCGGCCGCGTCGAACGCGCCGTCGGCGAAGGGCAGGCGCAGAGCATCCGCACGGAGCACCGACGTGCCGTCGGCGCGGGCGGCGAGGGCCAGCATCTCCGCCCTCAGGTCCACGCCCACGCAACGGGCATCGCACCCCCTCCGCCGGGCCCAGAGAGCGATGTCCGTGAGGGTCTCGCCGTTCCCGGTACCGACGTCCAGATAGCGGAGCGTGCCGTCTCCACGCACGAGAGAAGCCAGATGGCGTCGCAGGGCCCGGGTGCCTCCCAGCCACCGGTTCACCTGTGCCACGTGGCGGAGGGAGCCCGCCAGCTCCTGAAGGTCGGTTACGGGGGCGTCGAGAAGCTCGGGCTCCAGGGACCTGCCAGCCGTCACTCGAAGGGCTCCACGTGGACGACGACCTCGTTGGCGCCGAGGGCGTCGGTGACGCTGCGCTCCGTCTCGTCGGCGATGCGGTGCGACGTGGCCACGTCCAGATCGGGGTCGACGGCGATGGTGAGCTCGGCGAA
>JAJDNC010000011.1 GCA_022340865.1 Gemmatimonadota bacterium | reverse complement strand
GCTGGCGGCCCTGGCCACCTACGTGGACTGGACCGGCGACCTGGATCTGGTGGAAGCCCGTTGGGAGCGGATCCGGGCGGTGGCCGCCTTCCCCCTCCAGGACCGCTTCCGCCATGCCGCGTCGGGTCTCCTCCACAACCGGCGGGAGTACTGGGAGCGCCACGCCGCCCACGGCATCGAGGACGGCTTCGAGCTCACCAGCCAGCTCTTCGTGGCCCTGGGCCTCCAGGAGGCGGCCCGCCTGGCCGATGCCCTGGGGCACGGCGACGACCGGGACCGTTGGCGGGAGGCGTCCGCGGCGCTGCGTCACGCCATGCTGGACGATCCCCGATGGCGCCTGGTGGAGGACGGCCACCTCATCAAGCGCAGGGGTGTGGACGGAGCCTGGCAGCGCACGGTGCACATGGAGCCCGACCCGAACCTGCCCGACGGCGTCCCCCTCCTGGCGCCGGGGGAGCACTTCCTGGACCCCGACACCGAGGCGGTCCTCCCCATCGTCCACGGCCTGGTGGCGGGGGACTCGGAGCTGGCCCGGAGCACCCTGGCCCACGTGGAGGGGCTCTGGAACCAGGCGTGGGACGACGGCGGCTACGGCCGCTATCACGTCACCGGCGAGCCCGACTCCCCGGGGGCGTGGCCCTTCGCGTCGCTCTTCGTGGCCCGAGCGTACGCCGAGGCCCGGGACGACGCCAAGGTGTGGCGCATCCTCCGGTGGCTCGCGGAGACCCGGGGCGGCCGGGCGGGCGCCTGGTTCGAGAACCACGGGCCCCGCTTCGCCCCGCCGTTCCCGCAGGTGGGGATCGTTCCCTGGACCTGGGCGGAGCTGGCGTCCCTGGTGGTCCACCACCTCCTGGGTGTGCGGCCCGACGGGGCAGGGGTCACCCTGCGTCCGTGGCTCCTGGCGGGGCTGACGGGGATGGACGCGTCCCTCAGGGTGGGAGAGCACCGCCTGCACCTCACCGTGCGGCGGGCGTCGTCCCCGGGGGAGCGGGGCGCGCTGGTGGGCGGAGAGGTCCTGCCCTGGAGCGAGTCCGGTGTGCGCATTCCGCGTCCCGGGAGCGACGTGCGCGTCGAGATATCCTGCTGATGGACTACCACTCATGAACGTCCGCGCCGCTCCACCAGGAGATGAGAGCCGCATGGCATCCCACCCGACCCGGCCCACCGTCCACCTCCTCTGCAACTCCCACCTGGACCCCGTCTGGCTCTGGGAGTGGCCCGAAGGCGCGGGCGAAGCCCTCTCCCTGGCGCGCACCGTGTGCGATCTCCTGGAGGAGCACGAGACCTTCGTCTTCAACCGCAACGAGGTCCAGTTCTACGCCTGGATCGAGGAGTACGACCCGGCCCTCTTCCAGCGCATCCGTCGGCTGGTGGCGGAGGGGCGCTGGCACGTCATGGGAGGCTGGTACCTCCAACCCGACTGCAACCTCCCGTCGGGGGAGTCCTTCGTGCGCCAGATCCTGGTGGGGAGGCGATACTTCCGGGATCGCTTCGGGGTGACGCCCACCGTGGCCGCCAACGTCGACTCCTTCGGCCACTCCCGGGGCCTGGTGCAGATCCTGGCCAGAAGCGGATACGATGCGTACCTCTTCTGCCGCCCCAAGCGCGAGCAGGGCTCCGTCCCCGCCGCCGAGTTCACCTGGGCGGGCTTCGACGGCTCGGAGGTGACGGCGGCTCTGGCGGAGTCCCACTACAACTCGGCCCCGGGGGGCACCGCGGAGAAGATCCGCGAGTGGATGGAGCGCGACGCCGACAAGGTGGTGCGTCAGGTGCCCTGGGGAGTGGGGGACCACGGCGGCGGTCCCTCGCGGAGGGACCTGAAGGACATCGCCGCCCTGGCGGCCGGGACCGCCGACGCGGACATCGTCCACTCCACCCCCGAGGCGTACTTCGCGGACCTGAGGGTGCGGGGAGGCGACCTCCCCCGGCATCCCGGGGACCTCAACCCCTGGGCGGTGGGCTGCTATACCTCCGCCATGCGCCTGAAGGCCAGGCACCGTCGCCTGGAGAACGCCCTCTTCAGGGCCGAGAAGATGGCCACCACGGCGTGGGCCCAGGGCCGCATGGAGTATCCCGCCGACGAGCTGGCCGGCGCCACCCGCGCCCTTCTGGCCAACGAGTTCCACGACATCCTCGGGGGGACGTCCATCCCCTCGGGCGAGGAGACCGCCCTGGACGAGCTGGGCCACGGCCTGACCCTCACCCGCCGGGTGACCACCCGGGCCTTCTTCGCCCTGGCGGATGGCCAGAAGCGCGGCAAGGAAGGTGTCCACACCATCCTGGTCTACAATCCCCACCCCTTCGCCGTGCGGGGCGTGGTGGAGTGCGAGGTCCAGCCCGCCTGGCCCCACCGTCCCCGGGACTTCGGGATCCCCACGGTGACGTCGGGACGCACCCTCGTTCCGGCCCAGGCCGAGAAGGAGGAGAGCAACATCGACGAGGACCACCGGAAGCGGGTGGCGTTCCTGGCCACGGTGCGGCCGGGCCGCATGAACCGCTTCGAGTGCCGCTTCGAGAAGGTGAGGAAGCGCCCCGCCGCCAGGGCCCGCTTCCGGAACGGACGGCTCCGCCTGCGCACGGAGGACCTGGAGGTGGTGGTGAGCGCCGACACGGGTCTCATCGACCGGTACCGGGTGGGCGGCACCGACTTCCTCGAGGCCGGTGCCGTGGGCTTCCGGCTCATGCGCGACGACGCCGACCCCTGGGGGTCGAGGGTGAAGAGCTTCCGGCGGCCCGCCGGCCAGGCCCGCCTCATGAGTCCGGAGAAGGCGGCGCGCTTCGCCGGCGTGGGCACGGCGACCCTGGCGCCGGTGCGCGTCGTCGAGGACGGCCCCGTGCGGGTGGTGGTGGAGGCCCTCTTCTCCTGCGGGGACTCGGCCATCTGCCAGCGCTACAAGCTCCCCCGGGAGGGCACCGAGGTGGAGGTGGAGGCGCGGGTCCTCTGGCGTGAGAACGACCGCATGCTCAAGCTCTCCCTTCCCACGCCCTGGTCCGCGGGTAACCTGCTTGGCCAGGTGGCGTACGGCGTCCAGGAGCTGGCCGCCACCGGCGACGAGATGGTGGCCCAGAAGTGGCTGGCCGTCCTCTCCGACGACGGACGTCACGCCCTCACGGTGATCAATGACGCCACCTACGGGTGCGACTTCCGCAGGGGTGAGCTCCGCCTCTCGGTGCTCCGGGGGCCCGCCCACGCCGCCCACCCCACGGGGCCCGACCGCTCCCTCGTCCGGGAGGATCGCCCGACGCCCCGCCTGGACCGCGGCGAGCACGTCTTCCGGTTCTGGCTCGACGCCGGCCCCCGCGACGAGCGCCTCACCCGCGTGGACCGGGGCGCCCTGGCCCACGCCGAGAGGCCCTTCGCGCTGGCGTACTGGCCTCCGGGCGGCGGCACGCTTCCCGCCGCAGGTCCGGTCCTCGACGACCCCGCGGTCCAGCTCACCGCCTTCAAGAAGGCGGAGGACGGCGACGAGCTCATCGTCCGGCTCTTCGAGCCCACCGGGAAGGAGCGGAGGACCACCCTCGCGCTGCCGCACCTCGAGCTGAAGCACCCGGTGCGCCTCGCACCCTTCGAGATCCGCACGCTGGCCATCGATCCCTCCTCCCGGCGGGTGCGGGAGGTGAGCCTCGTGGAGGACGCGTGACCCCGACCGCCGGCGGACGCGCGGGGGGCGCCGGGACCGGCGCTCGTGGCGGCCCCGCGCCCGACATGGGGAAAGGCCCCGGGACCGCCCCGGTGAGCGTGGTCCTGGTGGCCCTCGGCGGCTATGGCGAGGTGTACCTCGGGCCCCTTCTGGACGACCCGAGGGGAGCCGGATGCCGCATCGTCGGCGGCGTGGATCCCCGGCCGGAAGGGTGTCACCGGATGGCCGATCTGGAGGCCCTGGGGGTGCCCGTCTACGCATCTCTGGAGGGCTTCTACCGAGAGCACGGGGCGGACCTGGCCGTGATCTCCTCCCCCATCCACCTCCACGGCGACCACGCGTGCGCGGCGCTGGCGGCGGGCAGCCACGTCCTCCTGGAGAAGCCCGCTGCCGGGAGCACCGCCGACGTGGATCGCATGGTCGCGGCCCGGGACCGGGCCGGGCGCTTCGTGGCGGTGGGCTTCCAGTGGTCGTTCGCCGAGTCGGTGCTCGCCCTGAAGGCGGATATCCTGCGTGGACGCCTGGGCCGGCCGCTCCGCGCTCGGACCCTCACGCTGTGGCCGCGCACGGAGGCGTACTACGGCCGCAACGACTGGGCCGGCCGCAAGCGGGACTCCGCCGGGCGATGGATCCTCGACAGCCCCGCCAGCAACGCCATGGCCCATCACCTCCACAACC
>JAJDNC010000001.1 GCA_022340865.1 Gemmatimonadota bacterium | reverse complement strand
GCCTGACGCAGTCTAGACAACTGGGCTTACGCGGGCAACGCGCCGCAACCTACCCACGCATCAGGACCGCCACGAGCCGGTACCGATGCCCGCGTGTAGCGACCGTGACCGTGTCCCACGACAGCGCGGTGGTCAAACGCACGTCGCTGGGGAGGTCCACCAGCGTCAGCTGGTCCGGGATCCCGTTCGTGATCTGGTACGTCCCGGCGGACACGGTGTCGTCGAGGGCGTCCGACGAAGTGTCCTGCAGATCGGAGCGGCGGGAGACCACCAAGGCATACGTCCCCTTCGAGCAGGGGACCGTCAGATAGCCGACGCTGTCGCCCACCGTCACCAGGCCATTCGGGTGGACGGCGGCTCCGTTCGGCTCCTGCGTGACGCAAGCCGCCGACATCAGGCCGCCCGGCGTCGCCACGGTATCCGTATAGCTGGCCAGGCGGTGGAAGGTCAGCGTTCCCCCGATGACCGTGACGGTGCCGCCGGCAGAGTCCGCGCTGCAGCACGGGAGGGGCTGCGAGTCCACCGCCACGAGCGAATCCTGGGCGATCATCGGTCCCACTTCCGAGGTCCGGAGGGCGGGACTGGTGGGCAAGGTATCACACCCGGCCACCGAAAGGACTGCCATCGCCACGACCACGCGCACCGCAGCACCGGACCTCGTCATTGTCCTCATGGACCATCTTCCTTCGGCGTGGCGGCCCGGACCGCCGAACGCCACCGTGTCGCTAGGCTGGCACTTTCTGACATCGCACGATAATGCAGGTGGTCGGATCCGACCGCTGTAAGAGACGTGCAACGACGTCGTTTCGTGACGCCGTGGCAGCCCCGGCGTCGCGGATCAGCATATCCGCTCCCGTGCGTGTCGCCTGGCCCTCGTGGGGACCTGGACTCGCCGGAAGGTGGAGAACCCCACGAGCTTCGCGACCGTGACGACCGAGGCCCGCACGCTGGCCCTGGGCATCGAAGCGGCGCTGGGGCTCGAGTGGTTCCCCGTCGAGCGGGTCAGCGTCGGGGGACACGCCGGGCTGAGGGTCAGCCAGGCGTGGGTCAGGAACACGACATCCGCAGTGGGTCTGACGACCCAGGTGCAGAACCAGCACCAGACCACCGTCGCCACGTTGCAATCCGGGCTGGAGGTCCGGTTCTACTTCTGACCAGGTAGGTGATCAGACAGCGCCGTGGGTCCGTCGGCCATCGGAGTCGCCGGACCCGGGACCGTCGCCACCGAGGTACGACTGCAACCTCAGCGCCCATGCTTCCGTCTAGAGGTGTGTGTGAGCATCGGTTCGGGACCAGACAGGGAGTGGGCATGAGCGCGTCGAGACTCTTGGTGGTGGCGGCGGCGTTGGCGATAGCGGCCCCCGCAGCCGCCCAGGTGAAGTGGGAGCGCGGAGACCAGGGGTGGTGTGACCGGGACAACGGGGGAGGGAATCGTGAGCGGGTGTGCGAGGTGCGCACGGCCACCGTTCCCGCTTCGGCGAAGGTCTCGGTGGACGGTGGCGCCAACGGGGGCGTGGCGGTCACGGGGAGCGACCGGAGCGACCTCCAGATCCAGGCGAAGGTGTGGGCCGACGCACGCACCGAGGAGCGCGCCAAGGAGATGGTCTCCCAGGTGCGCGTCCGCGTGGACGGCGGACGGATCTCCGCCGACGGGCCCCATCGCCAGCGCCGGGAGAGCTGGGGCGTGAGCTACCGGATCCTGACGCCCCAGGCCACGAACCTGGACATCGAGACCGTGAACGGCGGCGTGGATGTCACCGACGTGAAGGGCGACATCCGGTTCAGAGCGACGAACGGCGGGGTGCACCTGACCCGCGTGGCCGGGGACGTCCGTGGCCACACCACGAACGGCGGTCTCACGGTGGAGCTCGGGGGCGACCGCTGGGACGGCGCCGGGCTGGACGCGGAGACCACCAACGGCGGCGTGCACATGGTGGTTCCCAGCAAGTACTCCGCCGAGCTGGTCACCGGAACGGTGAACGGCGGCATCGACATCGGCTTTCCCGTGACGGTACGGGGGCACATCGGCCGCCAGTTGCGCACCACCCTGGGCGAAGGTGGCGCCACCGTGAAGGTCACCACCACCAACGGGGGCATCCATATCTCACGCCGGTGAGGCCTCGGATGGCGCCGCGCCGGGGGGGCCGGATGCCTCCTCGGCGCTGTCGGCCCGGTGAGCCTCTACCAGATGGACGCGAACAGGCCGGCGTGCGTGGAGGCCCATCTCCCGGCGGCGGTGTGCCCGGCGTAGTCGGCGCCGATGATCCGTACGGAGCTGGACGTGGGGGCGGATGCCGCGAAGATGTAGTCCACACGCCTGGAAAGCGGGGCATCATCGTCGAGGGTCGGTGCATGGCAGCAGGTGAAGCCCGCCTCCGAGGGGCCGAGTGTCCAGGCGTCCCGAAGACCGGCATCCCAAAGCACCCGGAAGCCCGTCGTGTTCACGCTGTCCGGGGGAGACTCCAGGTCGCCGGCGAGGAGGGTCCACAAGGTCCCCCACGATGATGTTCCCGCCGGCCACACGTTCTTCAACAGCTCTTCTGCCTGCGCCTCCTGCACGTCGGGGAAGGCATCGCTCTCGAGCCGCGTCGTCGCGAACCTGATCTCCTCGAATGTGTTTCCCGACTGCGACAAGATCAGGTCCGCATACGCCCACCCGCGCGAGAGCACGAAGCTGGCCTGACCCACCTGCACGGTCCGGTTGACCTGGAAGGGGCCGGAGGCCGCCGCTTTGAGCTCGTGGTCGCCGCGCGCCAGGATCACGTCACGGTCGGTGATGCGCAGGTCGACCAGACCGCCATTGACCGTCATGGGCACTTCGATGTCGAAGTTGTCCGACTCCGCGACGACCCGGTAGTCCAGTCCGTCCGTGTTCAACGCATCCTTCAGGATGGCCAGGAAATCCAGGGCGGTGTCCTGGGCAGCGGTGGGCGTATCCGTGGTCGCATCGCCCGGCGACTGCGTCCGGAAGAGCATCACTTCCTGGAGCGCGATCGCGTCCGGGGTCGCTCCTGCAACTGCCATGGCGATCGCCTCCGCCCGGTCGCGAAAATCGGTGGCCTGGACGGCACTCCAGTAGTCGGCCGTGAGGGCCGGGACCTCGGCCTCCGAAGACGCGTTGAAGAGAGGCTCCAGGTCGGCGCCCATGTAGACGTTCCACGTCATGACCCTGGCGGGGACCTGGACGAAGCCGCTGTCGGCCTTGGGGTATTCCCAGTGAGGGTCGGTATCGGGAAGGAGATCAGGAAGATCAATGCGGCCGATGTTGCAGGCCGTCGACGCCACCGACGCCAGGACTGCCATGGTCGCCATCATCAGCGTCCTCTTCATTTCCGCCTCCCTCCGAACGGTCCGGTCTCGTGAGCAAGGGCCTGCACGTGTCTTCGAATACAGGGTGGCGGAATCGCACGGAGGCCGAGATACGCGTCTCCACGTAGGTGTCCCGCCACAAATGCTCAGTGACGCCCGCGGTCCCGTTCACCCCGCGACGGCACCTCCAGCGCCAGGCGTCATGGGTGATGCGTAGCGCGGAAGCGCCGCCTACGTCGTCCCGCGTACCCACGCGGACACCGCCCGTGGGCATTCTGGGGGTGCGATTCTCACGCAGCCCTTTCGCGGGAGGCCATCATGAAGCGCCATCTGACCCTCGGTGCCCTGTTTCTTCTGGGGGTTGCCACGCCCGCCGCCGCGCAGACTCCCCCCGACCTCGAGCCGGGAAGCCGGATCCGGGTCGTCGA
>JAJDNC010000135.1 GCA_022340865.1 Gemmatimonadota bacterium | reverse complement strand
GTGGCTCAAGTCCGTTGAGCACCGAGGGTGCCGAAGCGCCGACGGAGCGAGGCGCGCCGACGAAGGAATAGCAGCGCTATTTCGAGGAGGCGCAACGAAGCGTCCGGCGGATGCAGCGGCGCCCGAATGCCAAGGGACTTGAGCCACACCACACTAGCTCTTCCCGCCGAGCAGCTCCCGCTTCTCCTCTTCGGTGAGCCCGACGTCGGAGACGCTCCCACCGCCGTCCAGCAGCTCTCGGTCCTCTGCCTTCCTCGCCAGGGCCAGCGAAGCCGAAGCGGCAATCGCGCCTCCCACCGTGAAGGGGCCGAGGAGCGCGACGGTGATCTGCCATATGGGGACGTTGGGCGTCGCCAGGCCGACGACGACCATGGCAGCCGGAATCAGGCTCACCAACAGGCCACCCACCGCGCCCCATGCCGCGACTCCAGGAAGGGACAGCTCATCGAATCTGCGGCGACGCCCTGCGATGCCGAGCACCGCGGAGAACGCCACGCCGCCGAAGAAGCCGGGGTACGCCAGCGCCGCCGGCCAGATGTCGACTGCCGATCCGAGGGGGTTCGGCCAGATGTTGTGGATCAGCTCGATGCCCATCCCGGCGAGGAACCCCGCGAGTGCCCAGGTCAGGCCCATGCCCAGAGCCCCCCGGATGCGTCTCAGCCAGACCTTCATCGCTGTCTCCCAGGCCGTGCAGGCACCACATTGCTGTCAACACTCGAAGCAGCCGGACGGCACTTTGTGGTACACAAGTACACTGAGACGGGGTAGGGTCCAAGAGTGTAGACTCCGGGTCCGGCCGGCCTCGTGCTCAGGTGCGGAGCACCGAAGGCGTTGATGTGCGCGGCCACACGCAAGATCTGGACAACATGCCCAAGACCGGAGAGGACAGGCGGGTAGCCCCGTTCGGAGTGATCGCTCTTGCGGCGGTGGGGCTGGTCGTCTTGTGGGTGGCTGTCCCGAGCCTGGAAGACGTCCTCGTCGCCGGGGCGGTGGTGCTCCTCATCGCCGCCGGCGTGCTGCTCGGACAACGCGTGGTCCGCTCGATACGGTGGGGCAATCCGGTGCGACTGCTGCCGGAGCCCGTTCCCGACGCGTGGGCGGACATCGTCCGTCGGCACTTCCCACTGGCCCGCGGTCTGCGCCCGGAGGACTTCCATCGGCTGCTGAAGCTGACGCAGGTGTTTCTCGAGGAGAAACGGATCGAGGGGGCGGGAGGGCTGGAGATCACGGAAGAGATCCGGGTCGTCATCGGGGCCCAGGCGTGCTTCCTGCTCCTGTGGCTGGAAGTGGGTCTCTACCCGGGACTGAAGACGGTGCTCGTCTATCCCAGCGCGGTCATCCCCAGGGACGCACGTTCGCTGGCGCGCATGAGCACCGGCGCCGTCCAGCAGCCGCTCCGTGCCATCGTGGGTCAGTCGTGGGGTCAAGGGATCGTCATCCTCTCCTGGGACAGAGTCGAGCACGGTGCCTCCGACCCCACCGACGGAGACAACGTGGTGCTCCACGAGTTTGCCCATCAACTCGACCAGGAGACGGGAGCGGCGGACGGCATCCCGGCTGGGCTGCGTGTGTCGAGGCTGAAGCCCTGGGCGCACGTGATCGAGCGGGAGCTGGGGAGGTTGGAGGCCGCGGCGCTCGCGGGCGCCGAGACGGTGCTCAATCCCTACGGTGCGACGAACAGAGCCGAGTTCTTCGCCGTGGCGACGGAGACGTTCTTCGAGAAGCCGGAACAGCTCAGGGCGTCCGACGGCAACTTGTACAGGCTCCTCGTGGACTACTATGGTGTCGATCCGGCGGTCGGGTTGGTGCCAGTGGAGCGTCAGGCGAAGTGAAGGGCGACACGCATACGGAAATGCGTTGAACTACCCACGGAATGGGGTGCATGCGTCTCTGGAGCCTTGATCCATCCTATCTGGACGCGAAGGGGCTGCTCGCCTTGTGGCGGGAAGGGCTCCTGGCGCGGGCCGTGCTCCGCGGTGCGACGAAGGGATACCGGCACCATCCCCAGCTCACGCGGTTCCGTGAGCAGCCGGCTCCCGTGTCGGCGATCAACGCGTATCTGCGGTACGTCATGCTCGAGGCGGAGTCCCGGGGGTATCGCTTCGATAGAGGGAGGTTGGGCCCCGTCCGACGCCCGCCGGATATGGCGGTGTCCAGCGGCCAGCTGCGGTTCGAAGCGGAGCACCTGCGGAGCAAGCTGCGCTCGCGGGATCCTCGCGCGCTCGCCCGCCTCGACGGGGAGAGAGACGTGAGGGCCCATCCTCTGTTCCGGGTAGAGGACGGACCGGTGGCGGAATGGGAGCGGGGCGCTGTCCGGGAGGACCTTGTGCCGCAGGGACCGCGTCGAAGGGCGCAACGGCCGCCCGGAACGCGGTGACCTCGACGCCATGACCCCAGGACGCGTGCGGGTGCCGACACGGCTCTGGATTCCCCTGGGAGCCGGCTGTGTTCTCTTCGCCGTCAACAACTTCCTGCTGACCAAGCTGCTCACGGCGCTTCCCGGAGGTACGGTGCTGGCCCCCACCGATCTGGCTGCCGTGGCTCTCGTGGTCCTGTGGATACGGCGCTTCGGTGGCGTCCTCCTCATCTACGGAGGGTACGCGTCACTCGGAATCATCGGCCACCTGCGAGTCGATGTGGGTTCCTATCTGCTTCATCTGCCCCTGGTGCTGGGGGCGGCGCTGGCCTACGACGTCGTGGTGGCGATGGGCCGCTACCGCCGCTGGGCACTGGCCGCGGGCCTGGTCCCGTTCGCGATGATCGTGCGATGGGAGCAGGCGGTGACCCATCCCAGGGCTTGGGCCGGAGCAGTCGTGATCGCGTCCCTGGGGCTGGCCACCGGTCTTGTGGCGCACGGAGCGTTGACGCGAAGTCCATCCCGAGCGTCTGCGCCCTGACATCGGCGTGCAGCCGGACGCCGCGGCGGTCGGGGGCCTCCGCACCGGCTTGCAGCGCGCGCTCCCGGTGGACATCGTGGAGCCCAGCTCAACTTCATGATCGTAGGAGCAACTCGTGGTCGGACGGCGGTTGTGCTCGGATGCGGAGGCGGCGGCGCGAGGCTTCGGTGGGCACGAGGCAGCACGCCGCCGTGCCGTGCTGCGGGAGACCGTAGAGGCGTTCGAGCGCGTTCAGCCATCCGACTTCTATCATCGCGTCGCCGCGGAGAACCTGGAGCGGTGGCGGTCAGAGAGCCATCGGCAGGATTCAGGGTTGCGTCTCGTAGTGTACAAGCAGGATTGGGGTGAGGTCACCCGTTCGCTGACGCGTGAAGTCGGGGTCTGCTTTGCGGTCCTCAACATGGCGAACGCCCACATACCGGGAGGTGGTTACGTCGAGGGCGCGATGGCGCAGGAGGAGAACATGTTCCGTCGAACGGACTGCCACCTCCGGATCGACGAGAAGGAGTACGACTCGACCATCGATCGCTATCTCCCGGAGGTGACGGAGCTCCTGTCGGCCCACGGCGGCGGCGTCTACCTGGATACCGACGAGCCGCGTGTCTGTATCCGTGGGCCCGAAGACCGGTCGCGCGGGGATCTCGGCTATTCCTGGCTGGCGGACGACCAGATCTTCCCGTTCTTCGAGCTGCGGGCGGCCGCGCAGGATCTCCGTGACGGCTCCGGATTCGATTCCGTCGAGGCGCGGAAGCGCATCGCGGCGCAGCTCGACACGCTCACACGCCATGGAGTGCGCCATGCGGTCCTGGGCGCGTTCGGCTGTGGGGCCTTCCGAAATCCCGCGCAAGAGGTCGCGCGAATCTACCGCGAAGAGCTGGCGGCCCGCGAAGCGGACTTCTCTCTCGTGGCGTTCGCGATCCTCGCGCCTGGGTACGGCCCCGACAACTACACGCCGTTCGCGCAGGCGCTTGCACTGCGATAGATGTTCACGCCGACCCACGACCTGCCCGACGAGACACCGCACGGTGAGGGAATCATGCGGATCCACTACATCGAGATCGTGACGACGGAGGTCGACGCTGTGTGCGGAGCGTACGCAGCAATGGACGGGGTGCTCTTCGGCGAGCCGGACCGCCTCCTCGGAAACGCGAGAACGGCCGCGCTGCCCGGAGGCGGGCTCGTGGGCGTGCGTGCGCCGATGCACGAATCCGAGGAGCCGGTGGTGCGACCGTACTGGCTGGTGACCGACATCGAGGCATCCGTTGCCGCGGCGGTGGAGGCCGGGGCCGAGGTGGCCCACCCGCCGCTGGAGATTCCCGGCCACGGCACCTTCGCCAT
Source organism: Gemmatimonadota bacterium (assembly GCA_022340865.1). GTDB lineage: Bacteria > Gemmatimonadota > Gemmatimonadetes > Longimicrobiales > Gaopeijiaceae > SZUA-318. The sequence goes on along the minus strand of JAJDNC010000135.1, from coordinate 548 downwards.
CTACATCCAGGGCGGCGTCCACCACGGCCTCTGGCAGCTGTAGGCCGACCTTCTCGCGGCAGACGTCCCCCCCGACGACCTTCCCCGACGAGGTGGCGCGGCCCGGGTCCTTTGTCTTGCCACGCACCACTCGCGGGGGCATTGTGCGCCGCAGCGGAGACTCCGGATTCGCCAGAGAAGGAGACAGGCCACGGTGACAGGGCGGCAGGTGGTGGGAATCTGGATGCTCGTCGCCCTGGCCGTGATCCTGCTCCGGGTCGTGCCGTCCGGCAGCCTGTACTCCCGCTTGCTGCTCCGGCGATGGGATGTGCGCCGCAAGGACCGCTTCGGTCAACCGGGTCGCCGGGACTTCGTCAGGTACGCGTTCTATTGCTTCGGCGGAGGCGCGGCGTTGGCCGCGGCCACCTTCTTCGGCCTGGGCGCCGTGCTGGAGCACGTGCGGCCGCTGAGCGGATTGGAGACGTGGTTGTCGGGGTTCGCGTTCGGTGGGCTCATCATCGGCGGGATGTGTGTTCTCGGAGGTGTGGTCCTGCTCTTCAAGGCCGCCT
>JAJDNC010000104.1 GCA_022340865.1 Gemmatimonadota bacterium | reverse complement strand
AGCGCGCCGTCGAGCACGTCGGCGGACGTGTCGGCGTCGTTCCGGGTGAAGACGGGCTCGCTGACGCACCTCCTGCAGGTGGGAGTGCAGTACACCTACGGGAGCTTCCTGAACCAGCGCATCCGCAACGGGGGCATGACGCGGCTCCCGGCGGCGGTGGAGGGCTTCGACCCGAGCGATCCGTCGACCTGGGCGGACCCCACCGGCGGGTGGACGGCGACGGAGTGGGGCGGCGAGGTGCACCTGAACGCGAACGTGGCCAACACGGCGGCCTACGCGCAGTCGTCCATCTCGCTGGGCTCACGGGTGGTGCTGTCGCCGGGGGTGCGTTGGGGCCGCTGGCAGGGGTGGATCGACCCGACCAGCGGGAGCCGCTTCGAGGCCGTGCACGACGCTGCGTTCGACCCGCGGGTGGGGCTCACGGTGAACCTGGTGCCCGACGGAACCTGGACGGCGAAGGCGCATTGGGGCCGCTACCACCAGGACATGATGACGCAGATGTTCGACCGGGCTGCGGGCTCCAACACATTCACCAACCAGGAAGTCTGGTACTACCGGGGCCCGCCGGTGAGCGACCCGGCGGCGACGTTCACCGTCGCGCAACGGGACTCGTTGGCGGCGCTGGGGCTCTTCACCCGGGAGACGGTGCAGCCGCTGAACCAGACCGGCCCCGTGGAGAGCTATCACCAGCCCTACACCAACGAGTGGCTGCTGGGCATCGAGAAGCAGTTCGGGCACACGGCGAAGCTGTCGCTGGTGTACACCCGCCGCACCAACCACGACATGGTGGCCCTCATCGACAAGAACATCGCCACCAACTACACGTACTTTTCCGAGGTCTATGCCGGGGCGTCGGGAAGCCTCGGCCTGGTGGACCCCAACAGCACGGGCTTTCACTATCCCGGCACCAACGGCATCCCTCTCGGCGGTGTCTGGCTTCCCGACGACGAGCTCCTGCAGCGGCTGCGGTGCCGGGGCGAGGGGACGTGCCCCAACCTCGCCGACATCCCGGGGCTGACGTACGCCGACACGGCGAGCCTCACCTGGAACCCCGCCTACGTGGTGACCAACGCGCCGGACGCCCGCCGCGGATTCGGCCAGCTCCAGCTCGTGCTCAATGTGTCGAAGCCCACGTGGGGCGGGTCCTTCTCGGCGGTATGGACCAGCCTGAAGGGCAACCTGGACAACGTCACCGGCTACACGGACCCCTCGACCTTCGACGCCGGGCCGTACGTGAACCTCAACGAGGCCACGAACGACTACGGCAACCTCCCCAACTTCGCGGACGTGGAGGCGAAGGTCTCCGTGTGGGGCGACCTCCCGCTGAACATGCAGGGCGGCCTCTTCTGGACGTTCCGGGGAGGCGACTACTACTCGTCGACCTTCCGCCTCACCAGCCTCGGCATCTACGACTACCAGCTCATCACGCTCCAGGGGGAGCCGGAATACCCGGGCGGCCCGCCAATCATGCGCGAGATCGTCAAGCCCCTGGACTATCGCCTCTTCGCACCCCTCGAGGGCCAGGACATGTTCATCCTCGCGCGGGGCCGCTACAAGATGCCGGCGCGGGCGAACGTCGATGCGCACCTGGAGCGTCTCTTCCCCGTGGGGGGGAGGCACATCCTGGTGTCCCTGGACGTGTTCAACCTCCTCAACCGCGGGGCACCCACCGAGCTCCAGAGCATGCTCAACTACGGTTCCAACCCCTGGGGCTACGGCTCGGCGAACATCGCCAACAACGCGTACTTCGGGTACGCGTTGCAGCGCATGCCGCCGCGGACGTTCAGGCTGTCCGCCGAAGTGCAGTTCTGAGCCGAACCGCACGCGCTCAGACCCACCCCTCCGTCCCGGGCATCGAGGGCAATGCCCAGAGCGTTCATCGCATTCACTCTACAGGGCTTCCTCCAACGCGACCATTCCCGAAGCGGTAACCCGAAACCGGGCTCACTGGACCGCCCTCGCTCTCCGAGGCGAGCTTTTGGGGCACGCGCCCCCCGAGCCCCGGAGGCCTTCATGGGACCGATCCTCTTTCGCGCGCCGTTGCTCCTCGTCCTTCCGTTGGCTCTGACCCTCTCCCGCTCCCAGGAGCCGGGCCCACCTACCCGGGTCGCGCACGTGGACCTGGAGCGCTACGCCGGGCTGTGGCACGAGATCGCTCGCATCCCCAACCGCTTCCAGAAGCAGTGCGCCTGGGGAGTCACCGCGGAGTACGCCCTCCGCCAGGACGGCCGCATCGACGTCATCAACCGCTGCCACAAGGAAGACGGCAAGCTCGACGAGGCGAAGGGGCTCGCCCGCGTGGAGGACAAGGAGACCAACTCCCTCCTCAAGGTCTCGTTCTTCAGCATCCTGGGATGGCGGCCCGTCTGGGGCGACTACTGGATCATCGACCTGGCCGACGACTACGGCTACGCGGTCGTCTGCTCGCCGGACCGGAAGTACGGGTGGATCCTCGCCCGGAGCACCGAGCTGCCCGCCGACGTCCTCGACGGGATCTACGCCCACCTGCGCGAGCAGGGCTTCGACACGGAGCTGTTCGAGGCGACCCCGCAGGAGGCGCCGATCCCGGGAGCGTGACGCGCCGAGAGGGGAAAGTCGGTGGAGGCGACGTCGGGGATGCACGTAAGGTGACCGCCCTCTCGATCGTATGGGGCTTCTAGGGTGCCATCCACTCTCGCGCTGCCCGCTTCTCTGCTCGGAGGTCGCGCCATGAGTCCGTTCGTTTCCTGCAGCACGCCTCGGCGTGTCTGGACCGCGGGGCTACTGTGCCTCGTCACCGCGCTCCTGGCCGCCACACCGGCCGCAGCTCAGAGGGTCCGGGGACGCCTGGTCGACGCCGGCACAGGGGAGCCCGTTCCCGCGGCCGAGATGTCCCTGCTCTCCGGGGAATCGGGCACGAGGGTGGTGAAGCGGGCGCTCACCACCGACTCCGGGCGCTTCGTCCTCACGGCTCCAAGGCCCGGGCGGTACCGGCTGAAGGCCGAGCGCATCGGATACCGGACGGTCGTCTCGCCTCCGTTCGACCTCGTC
>JAJDNC010000100.1 GCA_022340865.1 Gemmatimonadota bacterium | reverse complement strand
ACCTGCCTGTCGGCCGCGGCCCGGACCTCCCTGGTGGAGAGTACCGCAACGTAAGCGCCGGCTACCGACTCCAGGAGGTCCTCGACGGAGGAGCGCTCCCCAGCCCGTGCCGCGTCGCGCACGGCGTCGGCCCCCTTCACGCCGGCTCTGCGGGCGCCTCCGTCGAAGAGCGTCCAGGAAGCGCCGATCTGGCTCTGCACCAGCGTGCGGTCGAAGGCGGGTGGGTTGCGGGGATCGAATCCGTGGAGGGGCGCCACCACCATGGGTTTCTCGAACCGCGCCAGGGACGAGGTCCCCACGATGTCGGGGAGATACGACGCCCGGGCGGCGGAGCGGCCGGCGTCGGCCTCGTCCACGCGGGCCCGGGCGGCGAGCACCGAGGGGTGCGTCGCCAGCGCCGAGTCCGCCGCCTCCAGGAGCGACAGCGTCTGGCTCCGGGCGGGGAAGGGGAGGGTGGCCAGCGCCAGCGCGGCGAGCCACCACCGCCGGCCCGGGGTCGGTCGGGGATCGAATGCCATGCTCATGTCTCCTCGTGGGGCTCGAGGGCCGCGCGCACGAATGCCTTCACGTGCTCCGCGGCGGCCTTGCGCGTTCTCGGGTCCTCCAGGTCGACGTCTCCCACCTCCTTCATGAGGGGGGACATCACGTTCATGAACAGGGGCTGCGCGACGATGGACACCGCCGTGAGGAGCGGGTGGCCGAGGCGCATCTCACCCGCCTTCGCGCCCTCCTGGAGAATGCCCATGATGTAGCCCGCGTTGCGTTGGACGAGGGCCGTCACCTCGGGCGGGGGCTGCTTGCCTGCGGAGATCTCCTGGAAGATCAGCCGGGGCAGCTCCGGGTTCTTCGCCATCTGGTGGAAGAACACATCGATCACCGCCGCCAGACGCTCCATGGGCGTTCCTTCACCCGTCGCCGCCGCGCCGACCCGGTCGACCACCGGCGCGAGGCGGCTCGCCAGGACCGCGGAGTACAGCGCCCGCTTCGAGCCGAAGTGGTAGGTGATGGCGCCCAGGTTCGCGCCGGCCCGGCGGGTGATCTCCCGCACGGACGCCCCGTCGTAGCCCTTGTGGGCGAAGACCGTGCGTCCGGCCTCGATGAGGGCTGCGCGGGTGTCCGTGTGCGTGGACGCCTGGGAGCTCGCTGGCGGGTGGCCGCTCTCGGGTGCGTCGGGCATGTCGTTCACGTCGTCTGGATGATTCATACGTTCGTATTGATACAATCGTATGAATAACCGCGCAAGGGGTGGAGCACGAATCTCAGGGAAGACGGGAAGACGGGGTGGTGTGGCCGTCTCCGCGTTCCAGGCGTGACGACCGTGTGGCGCTACGGAAGGTCCGACGTGGGTCGGCCGCCCCTCAGTCGAGGGAGGCGACCACGGAGCGCAGCGCGCGCACGCCCTCCACCAGCCGCGGGCCGGGCCTGCCCAGGAAGGGCTCGCCCACGCAGTGCACGCGTGCCTCGCGGACGAAGCGCTGGTCGGCCCAGGCACGGTTCCGGAGGACGACGTCGGGGCGGTACTTCGAGGGATGCACCCCGCACCAGGAGAGCACCACGGCATCCGGCGCCCGCTCCGCCACCTCCTCGTCGCTCATGGGCCGGCTCTTCACATCCTCGTCCTCGAGGACGCCGCGGGCGCCGGCGGCGTGGAGGACGTCGGTGGCCCACGAGCGTCGCCCCGGCGTGATGACCGGCTTGGGCCACCACTGCACCAGGATCCGGGGTGCGTCGGCGGGAGGCTCCGGTGCGTCGAGCTCCGCACGCATCCCGGCTACAAGCGCCTCGGCGCGCTCGGGAACCGCCAGGAGGGCGCCTATGTCGCGGACGTCCCGATACACGTCCTCGAGGGACACCGGCTCGGGGGCGATGAAGCGAAGGCCCGTGGCCTGGAGACCCTCGACGACCTTCTCGTGCCCGGGCACGGTGAGCGTGGCGAGCACCAGGTCCGGCTCCAGGGCCGCCACGGCGGCCACGTCGATGTGCAGGTCGGGGCCCAGCCGCGGAAGGGGGCCCACGACCTCCTCGGGCCAGTCCGAGTGGTCGTCCACCCCCACGAGCATGGGGGCGCACCCCAGGGCGTGGACGATCTCGGTGTTGGAGCAGGCCAGGGACACGACGCGCATGGAGACGGCTACCCTGTCGAGGGCGACGTGTTCGGCCCCGCGTGGGACGGTGCATCGCACGCGCGTACATGGAGGCCGGGGCGGCACCATCGACGGCCTGAGGGGTCAATGAACGTCTGCCAGGCCCTCCTCGACAAACTCCGGAGTACCCCATGGTCGAGACTCCTTCCACGATGCTGCCCCTGGGTCGCACCGCCCCCGACTTCTCGCTTCCCGAGCCCGCCACCGGAAAGACCGTGTCGCTGTCGGACTACGCCGACGCGCCGGCCCTCCTCGTGGTCTTCCTGTCCAACCACTGCCCGTACGTGAAGCACATCGCCGGCGAGCTCGCGCGCTTCGGGCGCGAGTACCAGGAGAAAGGGCTGGCCATGGTGGGCATCATGGCCAACGACGTGGCGAACCACCCCGACGACGCTCCGCCCAGGATGGCCCAGGAGGTCGAGAACCGGGGCTACACCTTCCCTTACCTGTACGACGAGTCGCAGGACGTGGCGAAGGCGTACCGCGCGGCGTGCACGCCGGACTTCTTCCTCTTCGACGGGGATCGGAAGCTCGTGTATCGGGGCCAGTTCGACACCGCACGACCGTCGCTGAAGGTGCCGGTGACCGGGAAGGACCTGCGGGCGGCGTGCGACGCGGTGCTCGGAGGCGAGCGGCCTTCCGAGGACCAGACGCCCAGCGTGGGCTGCAACATCAAGTGGAAGGTGGGGAACAACCCGCCGTGGTTCGCCTGAGAGGGCGGTGATCGTCGACCGTCCAGCCGCACACACGGAGGAGAAGGCTGCTACGCCAGCTCCTTGAGCTCGGGCTCACGCGGCCGGTCCCCGGAGCGGCCCCCGCAAAAAAAGAAGACGCCACCGGGCTTACTCCCCGGTGGCGTCTGGCTGTCACAGCCCGGCACGATGGCCGGAACGGCGCGAACAGCTAGGATCGGTTCGGCTTAGAAGCCGGTACGGCGATCGCTTGCCCTTGCCGGACTGGACAGGGTACATGGACTAGACAAGGATCACCTCCTTAGCTGGAGTCGACATCGGGCAGAACGCCAGCGGGCTCCGGGCCCGCGGTCCGCCCCCCGTCGCCTCGTTGGCGGCGGGGGCGGCCCAGGTCGGAGCGTGCTCCGACCGCGCGCATGATAGTGACGCGCGAGGGGGGATGGCAAGAGCGCCGTGCACCAGATCTGGTGGCAGGTTGTTCGCCATCGTGCGACATGCGGGGGGCCGCTCCCCGGGCGGGGTAGCCCGGGGGGACCGGGCGGTCAGGCGTCGCGGTAGGCCCGCCAGAAGAGGAGGCCCGTCACCGCCAGGGCGATGACGATCCAGAGGATGCCCCATGCCATGGTCGGCACCCCCGTCATCTGCGCCAGCATATGGGCGTCGGACATGGCGTTCGGCCGCTGCAGGATGTCGCTCCTGATGTCCAGGATGGCGTACAGGGCGGAGGTCATGCCCAGGACCAGCAGGAGCCCCTTGTTGAGCGCAACGGACATCTTCCGCGAGTACGCGATCATGGCCGCACCGAAGGTGATGCCGAAGATCACACCGAAGGTGCTGCGCACGTAGAGCGCGGTGAGCCCGATCACGAGCCCGCCGATGAGGGCGTTCACCAGCTTGGACGGAATGCGGCGCGAGCGTGACGCCTCCACCATGAGCGCGCCCCAGGCCAGGCTCCCCAGATAGCCCGCCGACAGCGTCAGGAACCGGTTGCCGCCGGAAGTGAAGGTCGCGCCGCCCTGCTGGGCGTTCAGGGTGATGGCATGCACGGCGCCCCCCGTGGCCAGCGCCACGATGGCGTGGCTGGTCTCGTGGAGGAGCACGACGAAGATCTTCAGGGGATACACCACCGGCGTGTCCCACAGCAGCCAGAGCGCGCCGAAGTAGACGGCGAACCCGACGAGGAACTTCACCTTGCGCGACGTTGCGGCATTCATGGCAGTATCCGATTGCTCCCGGTTGGTCGGACGCTCTCAGGCACCCTACGGTTGCCCGCCGGGAGGGGTTTCCCCGGCGAAGGCGATGGTGTAACGGGCGGCGAGGAGGGGGGCGCGCTCGTCGATGGCGGTGCGCACCAACCCGGCCTGCTGCCCGGGATCCCCCAGCGCTGCCAGCGCTTCCTGCGCGACCTGGGCCGGGCTCACGCCGTAGCTGAAGTTCAGCGAGGCCGCCCACTGATAGGTGCTGTCCCCCCAGGCGCGATCCAGCTCCTTGAGCTCGGAGGGCGACACCTCCGCTCCGCGGCGCGCCGCCTCGGCCAGGGCCATGCGCCGGCGGGCGAGCTCCTCCACGGAGGCGCGGAAGCGTGCGGAGTCCGAGCCGCGGCCGCCCGCGTGCCACGAAGCCGGTCGGCTCGCCGCCCAGGCGAGATACTCCTTCAGCGTCACCTTCCCGGCCGGCCACCGCGCCAGCGTCGTGGTGTCGACGGCCGCCGGAGCCGCCCCCGCCGCGAGGCCCGCCGAGGACACGGTAACCTGCGTCCCGACGGAGTCCATCCACGAGTCCAGCGTCGCCTGGGGGTCGCCGATCTGACCGGCGACGTCCCGGGCCACGCGGCTCCTGGCCTCGGCGAAGGGCACGATCTTGCGGTCTTCCAGCTTGATGATGTGATACCCGTACCGCGTCTCCACCACCGGGCTGATCTCCCCCACCCGGAGGGCGGAGGCCGCGTTCCAGAACGCGTCCACCCAGTCGCCCTTGCGTCCCGGCTTCAGGAGCCCCTGGCGAGCCGCGGCGCCGGGCTCCTGGGAGAGCCGCGCCGCCGTCTCCGCGAAGTCGGCTCCTCCCTTCACCAGGGCCAGCGCCTTCTCGGCCTTCGCCTTGGCGGCGGCGTGCTCCGCCGGGCTCCGCCAGCGCTCGCACAGGAAGAGGATGTGACGGACCGTGAGCACGTAGTCCGGGTCGGTGAGGTAGCGCGCCCTCAGGACGTCGTCGCTCACGCCGTCGTCCTGGAGGAGGAGGTCGGCACCGAGGATGTCCAGGAGCCGGTCGTTCTCCTGGCGGCGGAGGAGGGGAGCGCCCAGCTCGTCGGTGGTGGAGTCGGACACCGCGAGGGCGAAGGCGGTGAGGTTCGCCAACGTGTGTCGTGCCTCCGGCTGGAGCCCCAGAAGGTCCTTCTCCTGGAAGGTGACGGGGCCGACGGTGATGGCGGGAGGCTGCGATTCGCCGCACGCCGCCAGGCCGACGACGAGGAGCAGGACGGGGATCTTCATGGGATCAAGTTGACGGGATCGGGACGCAACTCAAGGTGTCGGAGCGCCGCCGTGCGGCGTCGCCCCAGCGTCTCCTCGTCTCCCTGCGGGCCGCCGACGAAGACGGCCCGGACGGGGCCGACTATCACCTCGCCACCCTGGAGGCGCTCTTCCGCGGGACACCGCGCGCGGGCGCCGGCTCGTTGGTGGATCTCGACCTGCTCCTCACCGAGGCCTACCTGACCTTCGGCTCGCATCTCCTCCAGGGGCGGGTGAACCCCGCCACCCTGAAGCCCGAGTGGTTGGCGAACCGGCGCTCCGTGGACATGGCGACCCACCTCCAGGATGCGCTGGCGTCGGGGGACATCGATGCGGGGCGGAGACCTCCCCTCCACCGATACCGTGGCCGTCACGGACGCCGAGCTCTACGACGCCGGCCTCGCCGAGGCCGTAGGCCGCTTCCAGAGCCGCCATCTCGAGAAGCCCCTCGCCCTCGCCGACTACTTCCTGGCGGGGATCCAGCCTGGAGCCCCGAGCGTATCAGGTCCGTCATCGCGAAGGGTCGGGAAACGACGATCTGGCTGAAGAACCGGTGCCGGTGCACATTCTGTATTGGACGGCGTTCGTGGACGACGGCGGCGTCGTGCAGTTCCGCCGCGACATCTACGGACGTGACCGGGCGGTTCGGCCGGCCCTCGAAGCCGACCCTCCCAGGAACTGATCTCAGGAGCCCGCACTCTCTTGCCGCCTCCCATCGCCCGCCGCGCCCGCGCCGCTCTGGTGATCCTCCTGTGGGCGTCCGGCTCCTCGTGAACGGGACCAGGCTCGCGTCGCGCGTCGGCGTGCTGGCGCCAAGGGGCGGCCGGCGGGGAGCCTGGTGATCATGTCCGGGTTCCGCACCCCGGCCTACAACGCGGCCATCGGCAATCAGACGGTGTACTCCCGGCATCTGTGGGGTGACGCCGCCGCCGTCTACGTGGACGCGGACGGGAACGGCGTGATGGACGACCTCAACGGGGATGGACGCTCCGACGTCCAGGACGCGCGGGTGCTGGCAGGGTGGATCGACCAGGCGGTGAGAAAGGTCCCACTGGTCCCCGGCGGTCTGGCAGCATACCGGCGCACCGCCGCCCACGGTCCCTTCGTGCACGTGGACGCCCGCGGCTTCCGGGCGCGCTGGTAGACCATGAAGAGTGGATGGGAGATCCTCCTGCTCATGGTCCCGGGCTTCTTCCTGGGATGGCTGATCCTGGACCGGATGCGGCGCCCGTTCAACCAGGACCCGAAGCTCATGCGCAAGCTCCTCGCGGATCACCCCGCCACTTTCATCGCCGCCTGCACGGTCCTGGGCTCGGTCCTGATCTGGGCGGTGCTGAGGGTCCTGCCCATCCGGTAGGGTGGGGTCGGGGACCCGGTCCCGGGGAGACGTTCCAGGAGGTCGCGCCCCGGCGTTCGCGGCGTCGTCGGTCGTCGCCCCGTTGACAGGCCCTCCCGCGCGCCGTGAATTGCCCCCATGCGATCACCCTCGATCCTGGCCCCCGTGCGCGGGACGTTCCGCGCCGTTGCGCGCGCCGTGGTGCCCGGCTCCGCCGACCTGGACGAGCGGACCTGGCTCCACGGTGAGGCCGTCGTGGATGAAGCCTTGGTCGAGCGCCCCCGGAAGGTGCGCCGCCAGGTGGTGCTCTTCCTGCGCGTGCTGGCGCTCCTCGGGCGACTGCGCTGGGGAAGGAGCCTGGAGTCCGTCCCCTCCGGCACGGTACGCACCCTCCTCGCCGGCCTCGAGCGATCCCGGCTTCTGCTGATCCGGCGCGGCGTCTGGGGCGTGCGCACGCTGGCGTTCATGGCAGTGTACACGCAGCCGGAGATCCAGGCCGCCCTGGGGTACGCGGCGTCCCCGTCGGGGTGGGAGGCGCGTGGAGGCACCCAGGGGCCGTGGCCCGGGCGCGC
>JAJDNC010000075.1 GCA_022340865.1 Gemmatimonadota bacterium | reverse complement strand
TGTCCCCGTCCGCCAGGACCAGCGTCTCGTGCCGCGCCCGCGCCAGCATGTTGTGCAGGTTGTTCACCTTGGGGTTGGAGCCGATGGAAGCCCCGCCCACCACCAGGGCGATGTCCCGCTCGGGGAGCGACGCGATGAGCCCCTCGACCAGAGGGACCGAGGGGTCGTCGGGGTCGCGGACGCCGAAGACGACCTGGCACTCCGGGTACTCCTGGCGGCAGAAGGCGCCGTAGACCTCCTCGGCCCGCGCGTCGACGCCGCAGAGCGGCACCAGGAGCGAGACGGGAGGGAGCGTGACCGTGTCGGCGCCGTCGGGGCGAACCGCGGACCTCTCGGAGACCGGGGAGCCGGCGGAGCCTGCGGTGGTCGCCAACCCCTCGGATCTCGCGGATCTCGCGAACCTCGCGAACCTCGCGAACCTCGCGAACCTCGCGAAGCTCCGGGCGGCGACGAGGGCCAGCACCCAGAACACCATGGAGCCCAGCAGCAGGGCGAGGACCACGACCCAGAGGGCTTCCCGCAGCATGGACGCACCCGTCAGCATGAGGTCACGGCAGGCTGGTGAGCACGACGCCGAGGCAGACCAGCGCGGTGCCGGCCCAGCGGAGCGTGCTGACCTCTTCCTTCAGCACGTACTTCGCCCCGAGCATGCTCACCACGTAGATGAGCGCGGTGGCGGGGACCACCACGCTCATGTCCACCCGGGCCAGGAGCGCGAGGAAGGCGAAGAACCCGGTGGTCATGAAGACGAGGCCCAGGCGGAACGCCCCGGTGGCCAGGACGCGGCGGGCGATGCGCAGCAGCTCCCTCGGCACCAGCGTGTTCACCTCGCCCACGGACTTCATGGCCCGGGTGACGCAGACGTCGGACGCTCCCTCGGCCAGGACGAGGACCGCCAGGAGGAGGACGTTCAGCATGGCGGGTCCTCCGCCTCCGCAACCGCGGCACCCGCGGCGCCGGTCCCTGCCGCCGGAGCCGCCGCACCTTCCGCCGCCCGGCTCGTGGCCCGCGCGGTCACGGACACCATCACCACGCCGAGGACGATGAACACGGTGCCGGCCCAGCGCACGGGGGAGACGGGCTCGTGGAGGAAGACGCGGGCGGACGCCACGTTGAGGATGTAGCCCACGGAGAGGACCGGGAGCACGAAGCTCAGGTCCTCCCGGGAGAGCGTGCTCAAGAAGAGGCCCAGGAACACGAGGAGCAGGAGGATGCCGATCCAGACGAGCGGGCTCTCCATCCCCCGGACCAGGAGGAGCGGGGAGAGCCTGGCGCCGTCGGGGAGCTGCGCGGCGACGCTCTTCATCGCCCGGCTCAGGCAGGTGTCGCCCGCGGCCTGGGCGATGAGCGCGATGGCGAGCGAGACGATGGTCCTCAGGGGACGGCCTCCACCCCGTGGTAGTTCACGAGCTCGATCCCGAGCTCCCGGATGCGCCGGATCACGTCCGGGCTGACGAGCATCCGGAGCTCCCGGAGCTGCTGGCGCCGGCCGGGGCTCAGCCTCGCCTCGTCCGCCGCCGCCGGCAGGGCCGGATGAGAGTATACCTCCCAGGTGCCCTCCGTGAGCCCTTCCAGGATCGCCAGCAGGTACGCCTCGCTCATGCGATCCGTCCGCAGGTTGCCGAAGACCCGCCGGGTGTGCGCGATCCCACGGGCGTCGAGCTTCCGCTCCATGGAGGCGCAGAGGGGCCAGAAGATCAGCGCCATGAGCACCGTCCACCACAGCCGGTCCCGGGTGAAGCGCACCGTGGGGGCGAACGGGTCCCGGGGCAGGCGCATGCGGCGGATGCCGTGCCGCTCGGCCAGCTCGAGGGCGATGCGGAAGATCGCCGGGGTGACGTGCATGTGCAGGTGGCTGTCCACGTGCGAGCAGGGGAGCCCGGTGGCCTCGAAGCGCCGCCACTGCGCCTCCAGCTCGTCGCCGAGCTCGGAGCGCGCCCGCCGGGAGAACGTGTAGAGGACGCCGGCCCAGGGCGGGTTCGACGAGAGGCGCCCCTCGCCGTCCACGATCGTGGGAAGGGCGGAAGGCGGCAGCACCGGCCGGTCCAGGACCGTCACCAGGTGGAGCCCCACCCCCAGCCCCGGGTTCTCCCGGGCCAGGCGCACGGCGTGGTCGAACGCCTCGCCGGTGGCCATCAGGCTGCAGCTCGTGAGGATCCCCTCCCGGAACGCCCGCACGATGGCCTCGTTCACCTCTTCCGAGATGCCGAAGTCGTCGCCGTTCACGACGAGCTGAGGGCCTGCCACGGCAGCCTCCTCGACCTGTTCCCTGCCCTGCCCCGGGGGTGGATCCCCGGTGTCCCGTGTCCGCGCGCCCGAGCGCGGACGCCCGGTCAGCCCAGCTTCGCCAGCACGCTGTCGGCTACCGCCTTGCCCACCGCCGAGCAGGGGGCGGCTTGCGTCTCGCCCACCATGTCGTAGGTGAGGGGCTTACCCGCCTTGAGCAGATCGACCACCGCGGCCTCCACCGCGTCGGCGCCCCGCTGCAGCTCCGCGTCCCCCTTCTGATCGGCCAGCCAGGAGAGCCCCTCGCGCGTGGCCAGGATCATGGCCAGGGGGTTCGCCTTGTCCTTGCCGGCGTGCTTGGGGGCGGAGCCGTGGATGGGCTCGAACATCCCGTGCCGGTCGCCCACGTTGGCGCCCACGGCCAGGCCCATCCCACCCTGGAGCACGCTGGCCAGGTCGGTGACGATGTCGCCGAACATGTTGGTGGTCACAGCCACGTCGTACCACTCGGGCTTCTGGATCAGCCACTGGGTGAACGCGTCGACGATGGCGGTGTCCTTCTCGATGTCGGGGTACTCCTTCCCGACCTCGTGGAAGATCCTCACGAACATGCGGCACCCGTCGAGGACGTTGTCCTTGGCGATGCACGTCACGCGCCTGGCTCCGTCCGCGGGGGCTCCGTTCCTGCGCTGCGCCACCTCGAACGCCTTGCGGATCACGCGCTCGGACCCCTTCCGCGTGAGGACCCGGTTGTCCACGGACACCTCCTCGACCCCGCCCCGCTTCAGGATCCCCCCGATGCCGGAGTAGAGGTCCTCGGTGTTCTCCCGGACCAGCACCATGTCCACCTTGTCCGGATCCCAGACCCGCACCGGCCGGCCGTGGATCTTGTGGTTCACCCCCTCGTAGAGCTTCACCGGGCGCACGTTGGCGTACAGGTCCAGGGCGGCCCGCGTGCCGATGACCGGGCTCCAGCCCGCCATGTTGCCGTCCTTCATGGTCACCGGGCGGCCGTCCCGGTCGGGATCCGGCCAGCCCACGGCGCCCAGGAGCACGAGGTCGGCCGCCGCCACCTCCTCCTCGGAGCCCTCGGGCCAGTCCCGGGAGCCGTGCTTCAGGTAGAACTCCCCACCGCACGGGATCTCCAGGATGTCGAATCCCACGCCCAGCGCCGAGCCCACCGCCTCGAGGACCCGGCGACCCTCTCGTGCCACCTCCACGCCGATCCCGTCGCCGGGCAGCACCACGACTCGATATGCCATCTCTGCTCCATTGTCAGTGCTCGGGAGGGAGTACGTACGGTAAGGCGCCGGGGCGCCCCGGGGTAGGCCACGGGAGGGCGGGATACGGGTCCATGGGGCGCCGGCCGGTGACGGGGACCGGAAAAGCAGAACCCGGACACCCTTGCGGGGCCGGGTTCGCACCCTGCCCCCGAAGGAGCAGGGGGGGCATTCCCAGGCAACGAATCGCCCGGGAAGGCACGGATGTCAAGGACTCTGCGCCTCCCTTCCCCCCCGCCCCCTTTCCCGTTTCTTTAGGAAAGCGGAATTGGTATGACATACCGCGGGCCGGGCATGGCACCAGCGCCCCGGCCCACCCTCCCGTCTCCGTCTGCGCAGCGATCCCCGTCTCGGCCTGCGCACACATCCCGAGGAATGGAGGCAGGAGTGGCGAAGCTGTTGATGTCCGGCAACGAAGCGATCGCCCGGGGGGCGTGGGAGGCCGGCGTCTCCTTCGCCACGGGATATCCGGGCACCCCCAGCACCGAGGTCCTGGAGAACCTCTCCACCTACGAGGGCGTCACCGCCCAGTGGGCCACGAACGAGAAGGCGGCGTTCGAGGAGGGGATGGGGGCGGCGCTGGGCGGCGTGCGGACCCTGGTGACCATGAAGCACGTGGGCCTGAACGTGGCCGCCGACCCCTTCATGGTCTTCCCCTACGCCGGGACCAATGCCGGGTTCGTGGTGCTGGTGGCCGACGATCCGGGCATGTACTCCTCCCAGAACGAGCAGGACAGCCGCTACCTGGCCAAGGTGGCGAAGGTCCCCGTCCTCGAGCCGTCCGACGCCGCCGAGGCCCGGGAGATGATGGGCTTCGCCTTCGAGCTCAGCGAGCGCCTCTCCACCCCGGTCCTGTTCCGGACCACCACCCGCCTGGCGCACACCCGGAGCGTGGTGGACGTGGAGGCCCGGGTGGAGCACGAGCGCAAGCCCTTCGAGAAGAACCCCCGCCGCTTCGCCATCCCGGTGTACGCCGCGTTCCGCCGTCCCGAGCTGGAGGCGAAGCTCGGCCAGCTCCGGGACTTCGCCGAGACGTACGAGGGCAACTTCATCGAGGAGGGGGACCCGAAGGTCGGCATCGTCACCCACGGCACTCCCTATCAGTACGTGAAGGAGATGGCCCCCGACGCCACGGTCCTCCGCCTGGGGATGGTCCATCCCCTTCCCGGGAAGATGCTGAAGGAGTTCTGCTCGCGGTTCGAGACGGTCTTCGTGGTGGAGGAGAGCGAGGGGTTCATCCAGGAGGGGATGGCCTCCCTCGGCATCCTGAACATGGTGGGCAAGGAGAGCTTCACGAACATCGGGGAGCTCAGCGCCGACCTGGTGGGCAAGGGGCTCGGCGGCGCTCAGGTGCCGGAGGGCTTCGGCGGTGAGGTGGCCCTCCTCCCGCGTCCTCCCCGGGTGTGCGCCGGGTGTCCCCACTCCGGCACCTTCAGCGCCCTGCGGAAGCTCCGCGTCCTGGTCACCGGCGACATCGGCTGCTACACGCTGGGCTGCATCCCCCCGCTCTCCGCGGTGGACACGACGTTCTGCATGGGCGCGAGCATCGGCAACGCCACCGGGTTCATGAGGGCGGGAGAGGAGCGGGTGGTGGCGGTCATCGGCGACTCCACGTTCCTGCACGGGGGTCTTCCCGGGCTCCTCAGCGCCGTCTACAACCAGGTGCCCATCACCGTGCTCATCCTGGACAACGGCACCACGGGCATGACCGGCCACCAGGACCACCCCGGCACCGGGCGCACGCTCCAGAAGGAGCCGGCACCCGCGGTGGACATCGAGGGCCTCGTCCGGGCCATGGGCGTCGAGCACGTCGCCGTGGTGGATCCGTGGGAGCTGAAGAACATGCGGACGGCGGTGAAGGAGGCGCTGGCCCATCCGGGGCCGGCGGTGGTCATCGCCCGACGGGCCTGCGTCCTCCTGCCGGAGGAGAGGGCCCAGGACCGGGTCCCCTTCCGGGTCATCGAGGAGACCTGCATCCAGTGCGACTACTGCATGGAGTCGGGGTGCCCGGCGCTGGTCATGGCCGGCGACTACCCCGCGATCCGGGAGTGGGAGTGCGTCGGGTGCGCCATCTGCGCCCAGCTCTGCCCCGTGGATGCCATCGTTGCCGTCGAAGACGAAGCCGGCGTTCCGGCGGGGAGGGCTTGACCATGGCCGTGACCAACGGGACCCGCGTGACCAACGTGCTCGTCGCCGGCGTGGGCGGACAGGGCGTGATCCTCTCCAGCGAGCTCCTGGCCCTGGCCGCGCTGGCGGCGGGCTACGACGTGAAGCAGGGCGAGTTCCACGGCGTCGCCCAGCGGGGGGGCGCCGTCTTCAGCCACGTGCGCTTCGGGGAGAAGGTCCGCTCCCCCATGAGCCCCCGGGGCCGGGTGGACCACCTGCTGGCCCTGGAGAAGCTGGAGGCGCTCCGCTACGCGCATTTCGTGAAGCCCGGCGGCACCATCCTGGTGAACGACTACCAGGTGGAGCCGGTCCGCCTCGGCGACGCCCGCCCCTACCCCGTGGACGGGGTGGAATTCCTGGCCGAGAAGGGGTTCGACGTGATCCTGGTGGAGGCCACCCGGAAGGCCGTCGACCTGGGCAACTACCGGGCGGCCAACGTGATCCTCCTGGGCGCGCTATCCACGCGCCTGGACATCCCCGCCGAGGTGTGGGCGCGGACGCTGGAGGAGCGCATCCCTCCCAAGCTCCTGGAGCTCAACCGGAAGGCCTTCGCCGCGGGCCGGGAGGCCGTGGGCGCGAAGGGTCCGGCGAAGAAGGCGGGCCGGAAGGCCGCGGGCGGGAAGGCCTCGACGAAGAAGGCGATCCGGGGAGACTGACCCGCGGGGGCTCGGCCCCTCGCAAGGCGTATATCCGCAGCCGGATTGCGGTTTGACGACATTCTACGGATGTCGTAGGATTCCCGCCCCTCATACAGCGAGAATCCCATGCGCCGCGTGATCCTCCCTCTGATCCTGCTCGCCGTCGCCTGTCGCTCCGCCCCGGTGGAGTTGACCCCGGAGCAGAAAACCGAGGTCGCCGACGACTTTCGCCAGTTCAGATTGGGCCTCTACGCATCCGACGAGAGTCTCGATCCGGAGCCCATGCTGGGCTCCGTGGCACAGGATGCGGCCCTCGTCATTCAGGGCACGGAGCTGTCGTACGACGAGTTCGCGACGGCGATGCGGAGCGGGTTCGCCGGTCTCCGGAGCGCGTCCATCGACATCAGGGAGATGCGGATCGACGCCCTCGCCGCCGACGCGGTCGCCAACACCGACGTGATCGCCGAGAGGGTGACCGACGCCGCCGGCGACAGCGCCGAGCGGTTCTATCTGCACACGGAGGTGTGGGTCAGGCGGGCCGGCCGATGGGTCATGATCCACGGCCAGATGTCGAGTCCGCCCGCGTAGGACGGTCCCGCCACCCCGCGGGTGCCGCTACCGGATCCCCAGCTGCTTCTTGAGGAACGCCACCGTCTTCGGCCACGCGTCCTCCGCCGCCACGAGGTTGGCGTGCTGCTCGGCCGGGTTCGGCGGGCTCAGGGGATCGTCCTGCGCCCGCATGAACCCGTGGATGGCGCCCTCGTAGTTGTGGCCCATGTAGTCCTTGCCCAGCGCGTGCATGGCGGAGTCGATGGCCGGCATCAACGCGCCGATGCGCGGGTCCTTCGAGCCGCTGTAGAGGCGGATGGGCTCGTCGATCTTCTTCAGGGAGTCGACGACCAGCTTGCCGCTCTGCGTGTACGGCGTGCCGTAGAAGGCGACGGCCCCCGAGTAGCCGGGGATCCCTCCGTTGATGGCGTACCCCCACGTCGTCGAGCCGCCCCAGCAGAAGCCGATGACCGCGTAGCGCCGCTCCGCCGAGGCCAGCGACATGGCGTAGCGGGCCGCGGCGGTGACGCCCGCGTTCTTGTCCGCGGTGGGCACGCCCCGGATGATCTTCACCGAGCTGTCGCGTGAGAGCTCCACGGTGGACGGCCCCCCGCGCACCCGCGAGTTGAGGTCGGGGGCGATGGCGATGAAGCCCTCCGCGGCCACCTGGTCGGCGACGGCGCGCACCCACGTGGTGAGGCCGAAGATCTCGTGCACCACCACCACCACCGGCGAGTGCTCCCGCGACGTGATGGGATAGACCACGTAGGCCATGAGCGAATCGGTCTTCCCGTCGCCCCAGGGGATCTCCACCCACTCGCCGTGGCGGGGGCTGGCGTTGAGGCGCGCCTCCGCTGCGTCGTTGCTGGCCGGAAGGTCGGGGTGTCCCTGGGCGACTGCGTGGTGCGGGGCCGCCAGCGCGAGCGCTCCGAGCGCAGCGAGGGCGGTGGCCAGGGGAAGCGGGCGGAGGCGTGGGAGGGACATGGTCGACTCCTGGCATGGCGGGAGGGGGATCGCCGATACGCTACCGCGCGGGCGAGGCCGGCGAAAGGGTGAGCCGCGACCACGAGGGCGCCGACGCGGACGGTGCCGCGCCGGCGCCCCGGGCAACTGCGACCGCGGGACCTGCGACCGCGGCCCGGGGGCAGACGCCCCCGGGCTCGCGATCCACACGACTGCTTACTTCTCGATGGGCGCCTTGCCCTCGGCTCCCGTGAAGTCGCCGGCCAACACGATGGTCGTCTTCGACAGGTCCAGGTAC